>CAZPZN010000031.1:2641-17705 GCA_964590735.1 uncultured Tissierella sp. | reverse complement strand
TCCAGCTAGCTTATATTGGAATTTCTTTTCCATTGAATACCTCCTTTTAGGATATTATATCCTAAATATTTATAACAAAAGCTTAAAAAGAAGCGTTAAATGTAGCTTTTCTTGTTACTCACTGACGAAAAGTTCAATTAGATTCAAAGAATTCAAAGTAGAACTTTCCTATTCGTAATAACAAAATACTTCTAAATGTAGCTTTTCTTGTTAATCATTTTGAAAGTTCTCGTACTATTAATATCTCAAATTAAAACTTTCCTATTCCTAATAAATACATCTGTATAAACTAATAGAGCGGGAGAACCCGCTCTTATTATCCTCTGATGCCTAATTTTTCAATTAAAGAACGATATCTTAAAATATCACTATTTTTTAGATACTTCATAAGGCCTCTTCTTTGACCAACCATCTTTAATAATCCTCTTCTTGAATGGTGATCTTTTTTGTGTGATTTCAAATGCTCATTTAATCCGTTGATCCTGTAAGTTAGAAGCGCAATTTGCACCTCTGGTGAACCAGTATCACCTTCATGTAATTTGTAATCTTCAATAATTTGATCCTTTTGTTCTTTTGCTAACATAGTAGCACCTCCTATTATTTTTTATCCACCTTATGCAAAGTAGTCGCCGAGGAACGGAAAACTTAGCCTAAGGTAATCTTTAACATATTTATATTATCATAATGAGCAGCTTTTGTAAATAAACATCTATTTAAAAATATTAATTTTACTAATAGAAAAGTAAAACTTTTCTATTTCCCCTTAATTCTATTAATATCATCCAAAATCTGTTTTTTTAGCAGGTCTATATTATCAAATTTTATCTCTTTACGTAGATATTCAATAAAGACCAGTTCTATATTTAAACTATAAATATTCTTAGTAAAACCTATAATATGGGATTCTATTTTGATAACATTCTCATTGAAAGTAGGATTATATCCAACACTAGAAGCACTAAGGTATTTCACACCATCTACTATGGTTTCACTACTATAAACCCCATTCTTTGGCAGTACATAATTGATTAAGGGCTCCATATTAGCTGTAGGAAAGCCTAGTTTATTGCCTATTCTTTTCCCTTGTACTACTTTACCCAAAATAGAATAATTTCTTCCAAGCAATCTTTTAGCTTGTTTCATATCACCATCTAGAATGGATTTTCTAACCCATGTGCTACTAACAATTTCACCATCCATATAGATTGGGTCTAAAATTTTTACTTTGAAATTATATTTTAGCCCAAGGTCCTTAAGGGTTTGTCCATTGCCAGCTGCCTTATGACCAAATTTATAATCCATACCAACTACTACGGCTTTTACATTTAGCTTGTCTACCAATATTTTACTAACGAATTCCTCAGGGGATAGATTCATTATAGATTTATCAAAATCCATTTTATATATTATTTCTACACCAAGTGTTTCTAAAATATCATATCTTTGATTCATACAGGTGATTAAGGAAGGTCCTTTACCATCTATGACTGACTTAGTATGATTTTCAAACATCAGTACAGAACTCTTATATCCATTTTTCTGAGCAATCCCAATCATTTCCTTGATTAAAGCCTGATGACCTAGATGAACTCCATCAAAGTTACCTAGGGCTATTGCTGTGCCTGAATTTTCTCCAGTAATTTCTTTAACATTTAGTAATTCCATCCTATCACCTATAAGAGTACTTTGTCCATTTTTAAATAGTAAATATTATCTCTAATAACTATCTTGCCTATACCAATAAATTTTTCATGACAGTAGATTCTAAAAATCTTATCTTGCGAGTTTATATAATCATTCCCTACTGGGATTAAAGCTCCATTTACCAATCTGCTATAGAAGTCATCTGGTACTAGAATTTTTTCTATATGTGAAATCGCCTCATCCATAGGTACTAATATTTCAAGAATCTTCTCATTGTCCATCTTTTTAAGGGTTTCCATTCCATAAGCATTCTCTATGCTAAAATTTCCTACTCCTGTTCTTAAGAGATATGACATATAACCATAGGTATCAAGACTATTACCTATATCTTCACATAAGGTTCTTATATAGGTTCCCCTAGAACATTTAGCTTTAAAGATTACCTCTTTACTATTATAAATCTCCATAATAGTTAGTTTTTTTATAGTTGCTTGTCTTGGTTTTCTTTCAATGGTTTTACCTTCTCTTGCCAAGTCATAAAGTTTTTTACCATCTACCTTTAAAGCTGAATACATAGGTGGAACTTGTAATATATTCCCTTCAAATCTACTGAATACATCCTTTATTTCATCATCAGTCACTATTTTATTAGATTTTTTAATAATTTGACCATCTGAATCCTGTGTGTCTGTAGATATACCTAGCTGTAATTCACCTATATATTCCTTATCAAGTCCTAAAAGGTATTCACTTATTCTAGTTGCCTTTCCAATACAAATTGGCAAAACACCTGTGGCATTTGGGTCTAAAGTTCCCGTATGACCTATTTTTTTGATTTTTAGTAATCTTCTAAAAAAGTAAACAGCATCATGGGATGTCATTCCTCTTGGTTTGAAAAAATTAATAACTCCATCCATTTTATCACCACATATCTATAAGCTTTTCAACTATTAGTTTCTCAGCACTTTCTATATTATCTTTTATGCTGCATCCAGCTGCTCTAATATGACCACCGCCATTAAATTCTGAACAAATTTTTGCAACATCTACATATTCCTTACTTCTTAAACTAATTTTAATACTTCCGTCTAAATATTCCTTTAAAAGACAAGCAACCTCTACACCCTTAGTGTCTTTTACAAATGAAATTATTCCTTCAGTATCCTCCATCAGAGCATTGCTTAGTCTTAGCATATCTTGAGTAACTTTTACTGTAGCAATTTTATTTTCATGGTAAATTTTGAAGGTGGATAAGCAATCTATAAAAAGATTGGTTCTTTCCATGCTTCTACTTTGGTATAGATTTAAAACTATATTGTTTTTGTCTATACCCTTTCTCAATAAATCAGCAGCTATTTCATGAGTATTATCAGTAACACTTTCATACATAAAACTACCTGTATCAGTACTAATAGCAGTATAGATACAGGTTGCTATTTCTTCATCTATTTCTATACCCATTTGATTTAAAAACAAATAAACTAGTTCACCAGTAGCAGCAGCCTTGCTATCTACTATATTGTAGTCAGCAAAGGCTGTATTGCTTACATGGTGATCTATATTAATAGTATTTTTTGATTTAGAAACAAGATCTTTCAACTCTCCAAGTCTATCAATATCGCTACAATCAAGAACTATTAGTAGTTCAATATCCTCTCGATCATAATCCATAATCGTCTCAACCTGAGGAAGAAAAAGGTAATCCCTAGGAATTTCATCGGTTTTGATAATATTTACAGTCTTACCTAGCTTTCTTAGAGCCAATCCCATGGCTAATATAGAACCTACATTATCTCCATCAGGACTTATATGGGATACAATACTTATCTTTTCGATGGTTTTAATCATATCTATAGCTTTACTAATGACATTATTCATCAATTTTATCCTTAGTGTTCGTGGTTTTATTAACATCGTCAATAAGCTTAGACATTTCTATAGCCTGTTCAATGGATTCGTCTAGGAAAAAACGAGGTTCAGGAGCGTGCCTAAGGTCAACTCTTGCACCAATTTCTCTTCTAATAAATCCTTTAGCACTATTTAATCCAAGTAGAGTAGCTTCTTTTTGATTCTCATCACCCATTACTGATACGTAGATCTTAGCAAAACTTAAGTCCCTTGTTACCTCTACTCTAGTAACAGTAGTCATTAAACGATCTATTCTTGGATCATTTATTTCGTTAAATAATAAATCTGAAACAACTTTTTTTACTTCTTCAGAGATTCTGTTAATTCTCCTAATATTCATAATAACACCTCTAATTGTTTTCTACTTCTTTAAGAATGTAAGCTTCTAAAGTATCTCCTTCTTTAAGGTCGTTATAGTTTTCTAATCCTATTCCAGCCTCATATCCAGTAAGTACTTCTCTGGCATCGTCCTTAAATCTCTTTAAGGAAGCTACATCTCCGTCAAATATAACAACATCGTTTCTTAGAAGCCTTACTTTCGCATTTCTAGTGATTTTTCCACTTTGTACATAGATACCCGCTATTGAATGTCCATTTGGCAATCTAAATGTCTGTCTTATCTGTGCTCTTCCTAAGACCTCTTCTACAATCTTAGGCGCATGCATACCCTTAACTGCAGCTTGAATATCCTCTATAGCTTCATATATGACTCTATATGTTCTAATATCTACTTCTTCTTTTTTTGCCACATCTATTGCATTAAGATTAGGTCTAACATTAAAACCGATAACTATTGCATTGGATGCAGAAGCTAACATTATATCATTTTCAGATATTCCACCTGCTCCAGCGTGGATAATATTTATTCTAACCTCTTCTGTATCTAGCTTTTCAAGAGATTGAGCAAGAGCTTCTATAGATCCTCTTCCATCTGCTTTAATAATTATGTTTAGGTCCTTTATTTCCCCTTCCTTGATTCTTTCAAATAGATCATCAAGGGAGACCTTATGAGTGATTTTAAGCTTCTCTCTAATTTCATCCTTCCTACTATCTGCAATGCCTCTAGCAGTTTTTTCATCTTTTACTACATGTAAAAGATCACCTGAATTAGGCACTTCGGATAAACCTAATATCAATACTGGAATAGAAGGAGTAGCTTTCTTTACCTTTTTCCCCTTGTCATCGAACATGGCTCTAATTCTTCCACTTGCAGTTCCAGAAACCACCATATCTCCAACTTTTAATGTCCCTTTTTGTACTAGTACGGATGCAATAGGACCTCGTCCTTTATCAAGCTGTGCCTCTATTATAGTTCCAATTGCTACTCTATTAGGATTAGCTTTTAATTCCTGCATTTCTGCTACTAGAAGAATCATTTCAAGGATGTCTTCGATACCAGTTCTTTGCTTGGCTGATACAGGGACAGTTATAGTATCTCCACCCCAGTCTTCTGGTACAAGTCCATTTTCTGACAAATCCTGCTTTATTCTATCTAAATCTGCACCTGGCTTATCAATTTTATTTATAGCTACTATTATTGGTACACCTGCAGCTTTAGAGTGAGCAATAGCCTCTACAGTTTGTGGCATAACTCCATCATCAGCTGCTACTACAAGAATAGATATATCAGTGACCTGAGCACCTCTTGCCCTCATAGCAGTAAATGCTTCGTGACCTGGCGTATCTAAGAATACAATTTTCTTACCACCTGTATTAACAGTTGAAGCACCTATGTGTTGAGTTATTCCTCCTGCTTCTCCTTTTGTTACACTAGTATCTCTTATAGCATCAAGTAATGATGTCTTACCATGGTCTACATGACCCATTACAGTTACCACAGCTGGTCTAGGTAATAAATCCTTTGGATCATCTTCAAAATCCAAATCAAAATCCTCTTCATGAGCTTCTACTTCTAAAACATTTACAGTAAATCCGAATTCCTCAGCTACTATGGCAGCAATATCTCCATCTATACTCTGGTTCTGAGCAGCCATGACTCCTAGGCCAATTAATTTAGAAATAATTTGGGAAGCATTTAATCCCATCTTATCAGCCAGGTCACGTACTATAATATCATCTTCTATATCTATTATAAGACCATCCCCTTTTTCTTCATTTTTGTTGTCATCTTGTTGGATGCTATTATTTTTATTATTGTTCTTATTATTGTTCTTATTCTTATTTTTCTTTCCTTTAACTTTCTCTTCATTATTGTCTTTTAATTCTTCTTTCACTACTTCGACTTCTTCTGTCTTAGTAGTTTCCTTAGGCTCTTCTGACAATAACTCCTTAATAAGCTCTGCTTCCCCAGCTTCAATAGAACTCATGTGACTTCCAACTTTTATATCTAATTCTTCAATTTTCTCCATGAATTCCTTACTACTCATATTTAATTCCTTTGCTAATTCATAAACCCTTATTTTCGTCATAAATTACACCTCCTGGTATTTAAGGTGATTACTATTTGTCGATAACCTCTTTTAACTTTTCATATATCTCGTCTGTAATTTCCGTTTCAAGTGCACGTGCAACTTTCTTATTCTTGTGAGCTAATTCAAAACACTCAATATTAGAACATATATAAGCTCCACGTCCATTAGCCTTACCTGTTAAATCAACACTTACTTCATTTTGATTATTCTTTACGATTCTAATCAATTCTTTCTTAGGCTTACTTTCACCACATGCAATACATTTTCTTAGAGGAATTTTCTTTTTTATCACAACATCACCCCTTATTCAAGCTCCTTAAATTGGCTTTCAGATTTTATATCTATCTTCCAGTTCGTAAGCTTAGCAGCTAGTCGGGCATTTTGTCCTTCCTTACCAATGGCCAATGACAATTGGTAATCAGGTACTACGACTACTGCAGATTTTTCTTTTTCATTTGCAATAACCTTTACAACTTTAGATGGGCTTAAGCTATTTGCAATAAATTCTTCCATGTTCTTATTCCAAATAACTATATCTATTTTTTCACCATTTAGCTCATCTACTATTGCCTTAACCCTGCTTCCTTTAAAACCAACACAGGCTCCTAATGGATCAACTTCAGGGTCCTTGGAATATACAGCAATCTTAGTTCTAGAGCCTGATTCTCTTGAAATGGAGAATATTTCAACTATTCCCTCATTTATCTCTGGTACTTCAAGTTCAAATAGACGCTTTACAAGGCTAGTATTAGCTCTTGAAAGTATTATTTGAGGTCCCTTAGTAGTCTTTTTAACTTCTAATATTACTAGTTTTAAACGGTCCCCTTGATTATAATCTTCACCATCTATCTGCTCAGCAGGAGGAAGTATACCTTCAGTTTTGCCTAAATCTATATATACGTTGTTCTTTGCAATTCTCTGTATTTGACCAGTTATTATCTCGTTTTCTCGGTTGATGAATTCATCGAAGATTACATCTCTTTCTGCATCCTTTATTCTCTGGATAACAACTTGTTTTGCAGTTTGGGCTGCTATTCTTCCAAAATCCTTTGGAGTTATTTCAACCCTTATTACGTCTCCCAACTGATGATTCTCACTAATTGCCTTTGCTTCCTCCAGGGATATATCAAGATATGGATTATCAACATCCTCTACTACATCTTTAGTTGCATATACCTTTACCTTCCCTGATTCCCTGTCCATTTCAACAAGAACATTTTGTGCTGATCCAAAGTTCTTTTTATAACTTGAGATAAGCGCAGATTCCAGAGCATCAAATATTATCTCCTTAGATATTCCCTTTTCTTTTTCAATCTCGTGAAGGGCATCTATAAAATCTCCATTCATCAATTAGACCTCCTTAAAATTTTAAAGCTATCTTTACTACTGAAATTGCTTCCCTTGGTATCTGGAATTCGCTCTTCTTTTCATCTAAGAGAGTAATAGATTCTTTGTTAAAACTATTTAAGACACCTTCATAATGTTTTTTATTATTTAAAGAAGTGTATAGAGTAACTTCCACTTCCTTTCCAAGGTTTCTATTAAAATCCTTGTCTGTTTTTAGTGGTCTATCTAGTCCAGGAGATGATACTTCTAAGTAATAAGCTATACTTATTGGATCGTATCTATCTAATTCTTCACTTATTGCTTCGCTCATAAGCTGACAATCATCCAGGGATATACCTCCTGGTTTATGAATATATACTCTTAAATAGTAACTTCCAAATTCCTTAATAAACTCTACATCAACTAACTCAAAGTTTAAGTTATCAACTATAGGTTCACATAAAGCCTTTACCTTCTTAACTATATCTTTATTGTTCATTTCACACCTCCGAAGTTGGATACTCTAAATTACAAAAAATCAAGAGTGGGGATACCCACTCTTTGCCAGAAATTCCTTTTCATTGTCTTAGCCATTATATCACATCTATAGCTAAAAATCAAATCCTACACTTCTATTATTGCCTAAATAATCAATCTTAAGTCACCTTATTCTAAATCTCAAGAAAGTTTTTAGAAAAATGTAAAATTATATGGTTAATCCTAGAATTTGTTACAGTTTTTTAATCTCTTCTAGAAGTTCCTGTAATAATTCATCTTCCTTAACCTTTTTGATAATTTCGCCTTTTCTAAAGATAAGCCCTTCTCCATTACCACCAGCTATTCCTATGTCCGCTTCCCTTGCTTCTCCCGGACCATTTACTGCACAGCCCATTATTGCAACTTTTATGTGTTTATCTATACCTTCTAATAATCTTTCAGCTTCTTCAGCAATTTTTATTAGATTTATATTAGTCCTTCCACAGGTAGGACAGGATATTAGTTCCAGACCTTCATCTAGTAGTCCTAGAGACTTAAGTATTTCTCTACCTACCTTTACTTCCTCAACAGGGTCTCCTGTAAGAGAAATTCTAATAGTATCACCTATTCCCATAGCTAGTAGGCTACCAATACCAACTGAAGATTTTATTGTACCTCTCCATGGTGTACCTGCCTCGGTCACTCCAAGGTGAAGAGGATAATCACATAGGTCGCTAATCATACTATAGGCTTCAATGGTCATAGGCACATTACTAGCCTTAAGGCTTATTTTAATATCATGAAAATCCAAGCTTTCCAAGAGTTTTACTTGCTCAAGTCCACTATAAACCATAGAATTTGCATTTACACCATTATACTTTTCTAAGAATTCATTTTTTACGGATCCAGAATTAACTCCAATTCTAATAGACAAATCATTTTCTTTACAAGCCCTTACTACTTCTTTCACTCTGTCTAGGCTTCCAATGTTACCAGGATTGATTCTAAGTCCATCTACACCGTATTTAATAGCCTCAAGGGCCAATTTATAGTCATACTGTATATCTGCAATAATAGGTATGGATATTTGCTTCTTTATCTCTTTGATAGCCATTGCATCTTCAATAGATGAGACTGCTGACCTAATTATATCGCAGCCAGCATCCTGAAGATCCTTTATTTGTCCTACTGTAGACTTAACATCTTGCGTTAAGGTATTAGTCATAGATTGGACACTAATTTTATTATTACCACCTATATATACGTCTCCCACTTTTATAACTCTAGTTTTTTTTCTTTCCATTTAATCACCCTTAAAATAAGTTAATCCTTAATAAATCCTTATAGGTTACAAAGAGCATAAGAGATATTAATAGTAAAAATCCTATGGTATGAATAAAACCCTCTTTATCTGGATCTATTGGTTTTCCACGTATTAGCTCTACTATAAGAAATATTATTCTACTTCCGTCAAGTGCTGGAATAGGTAATAAATTAAAAAATCCAAGGTTTACACTTATAAAACCAAGAAGATATAATACATTTAAGAATCCCGTTTCAGCAGCTCTTCCAATTTCCGTTATTACCCCAACAGGACCCGAGAGGTCATTAGTAGAAACATTTCCTCTAAATACTCCTTTAAGGAAATCGAACATTAAAGACAAAAACATTCCCGTAGTTTCCACTCCACCTTGTAAAGCAGATCCTACAGATCTTTCATAGGAAGGTATAATCCCAATAATACTTCTACCATTATCTACCTCTGGTTTAAGAGTTATTAACTTTTGCTCTCCATTTCTAACCAATAAAATATCTATTTCTCCTGTAGCATCAGACTTGCTTATGGTTTCAGATAGTTCATTCCAACTCATTGTGTCGATTCCATTAATGGATATAATCCTATCTCCAGCTAATACTCCACTTGATTCAGCTGGTGAATTTTCTATGACTTCATCGATGGTAGTAGTGGGCATACCCGTATAAAATGCTACTATTGATAAAACCACTATTGCAAGTATAAAGTTCATAATAGCCCCTGCAGCTACAGTTGCTATCCTCTTAAGAGGGCTTACTTTATTAAATCCCCTAGGGTCATCTGAACTCTCGTCCTCACCCTCCATCTTTACATATCCACCTATAGGAAGAAGCCTTAAGGTATATTGAGTCTCTCCTTTTGTTGTTTGAATTAATTTAGGACCCATACCTATGGCAAATTCATTTACCCTAATGCCTGATAATTTAGCTACAGTAAAGTGTCCTAATTCATGTAATAGGACAACCAATAAGAATACAAATATTGCAGCTATTGCAGTTTGCATTTAAACACCACCTTAAAGAAAATATCTTACAAAATAATATATTACTGGAGCTGTTAATATAATACTATCAAATCTATCTAAAACTCCACCATGACCCGGCATAAGTTTCCCAAAATCTTTAATACCTGTAATTCTCTTAATTTTAGAAGCTACAAGATCACCTAGTTGGGAGATTATGGATGTAAAGATTGACATAATCACCAGTTTCCACAGGGGATTTATACCCACGTACAAGGCATATAAGATAGTAATAATTAAAGAACCAATAATTCCTCCTATAGAGCCCTCTATTGTTTTATTTGGACTTATTTTAGGACTTAGCTTATGTTTTCCAAAGAGATTCCCAGCAAAATACGCAAAGGTATCCGTACCAAAAGCAATTAGGAAAACAAGCCATATGTATTTAGTGCCTTCAAGGTAGCTTATATGAAATAACATAAAAGGTATATATATGATCCCAAATAAAGTTATTCCAATATCGCCTGTGCTCTTATCACGTCCAAGTAATAGTGTTAAAAGCATAATAATAAGAACAAGGGTAATAACCAAATCCCTTTCTATACTAGGAACTAAATCAGCAAAAAATATAATGATACATCCAAGATAACCTATATAATCATAAGGTTTTATATTTAAATTTTTTACTGCTTTGAAGAATTCTCCTATTCCTATCAAGGCCAAAACAAGCAAAGAAAAGGATAAAAGCAAACTTCCTCTATTTACTACAAATATTAAGAGTAATAAACCTATGATACCTGAAGAAACTCTTTTTCCAAGATCCTTCACCTATATTCCCCCAAACCTTCTATTTCTATTTTGATAATCTATTATTGCCTGATATAAATACTTAGAAGTAAAATCTGGCCATAGAATATCCGAAAACCAAAATTCTGAATATGCAACCTGATAAAGCAAAAAATTACTTAGTCTTAATTCGCCACTAGGTCTTATTAGCAAATCAGGATCGGGTTGACCTTCTGTATAAAGATATTTTGAAAATTCTTGAGCGTTTAATTCTTCAACTCTTCTTTTACCCATTTCAATATCTTTTAAATACAATTTTATGCCTCGAATAATTTCATCTCGTCCGCCATAGTTCAATGCAATATTTAATATCATCCCAGTGTTTTCTTTAGTTCTTTCTATAGCTTTTTCTACTTCTTTTCGTGGAAGTTCAGGAAGCTCTGAAATATCTCCTAATATCTTAAGTTTAACATTATTTTTAGTTAGTCTGGCTAGTTCATTTCTTATATATAAGACCAATATCTTCATTAGACCTTCTATTTCATCCATAGGTCTTTTCCAGTTCTCAGTTGAAAATGCATAAAGAGTTAAGTGCTTTATTCCTAATTGGGAGGCTGCTTCTACTATTTCAACGACACGCTTCATCCCTTCTTGATGGCCAAAATTTCTTGGTAGCATTCTCTTCTTTGCCCATCTCCCATTGCCATCCATTATAATAGCAATGTGCTTTGGCAAACATTCTGGAATTATCTCAGATACTAGTTCTTTGATTTCTATATCCATAAATCCTCCATTGTGAAAAACCCCTTATTAAAAGGGGTTTTGACTTTTCTATTGGAATTTTAAACTTAGATTTCCATCAATTCTTCTTCTTTTTTCTTGGTTACACCATCCACTTGTTCAGTGAATTTATCAGTTATTTTTTGTAATTCATCTTCAGCTTTCTTTAGGTCATCTTCGGATATTTCTTTGGATTTTTCCATTTTCTTAATCTTATCCAAAACGTCTCTTCTTGTATTTCTTATGGCAACCTTAGCATTTTCTCCGTTCTTCTTAACCACCTTAGTTAAGTCTTTTCTTCTTTCCTCAGTTAATTGTGGAATGATTAGTCTGATAACCTTTCCATCATTTGAAGGGTTTAATCCCATGTCTGATTTAAGTATTTCTTTCTCTATAACTGGAATTAATTTTGCATCCCATGGTTGAATAACTAAAAGTCTTGGTTCAGGAGCAGAAACACTCCCTACCTGCTTTAATGGTGTAATTTGTCCATAATAATCTACAGATATCTTATCTAATAGTGCAGGATTTGCTCTTCCTGCTCTGATGCTTTGTAATTCTTCCTTATAGACAGATATGGTCTTACTCATTTTATCCTCAGCTTCTTTTAGATGTTCACGATACATAATTAATCCTCCTTTACTTGAGTTCCTATTTGTTTACCAAGAATAACGTCTACTATATTATTGGGTTCATCAATACCAAAAACTATTAGTGGAATCCTATTATCCATACATAGAGATGTTGCTGTAGAGTCCATTATTCCTAGTCCTAAATTAAGTATATCAATATATCTTAAAGTGTCAAACTTTTTAGCAAGCTTATTTATCTTTGGATCCGAGTCATATATGCCATCTACGCCTTTCTTGGCTAATAGTATAACCTCTGCTTCAATCTCAGCTGCCCTGAGCGCTGCTGTGGTATCAGTTGAGAAAAAAGGATTTCCTGTTCCTGCTCCAAAGATGACAACTCTACCTTTTTCCAAATGTCTTATTGCTCTTCTTCTAATATAAGGTTCAGCTACTTGTCTCATTTCGATTGCGGTCTGAACTCTTGTAATTACTTCCATATTTTCTAATGCATCTTGCAATGCTAGAGCATTCATAACAGTTCCAAGCATGCCCATATAGTCTGATGTAGCTCTATCCATTTCTTTAGTAGATCTACCTCTCCAGAAATTGCCACCACCTACTACTATAGCAACTTCTACACCTAAACGTTGTATATCCTTCACCTGTCTTGCAACATTCACAACTGTTTCAGGGTCAATTCCAGTGCCTTTACCACCAGCTAAAGCCTCACCACTTAACTTTAGAATTACTCTCTTAAATACAGGCTCCATTAAATACACTCCTTTAGCTAGATGTTTTAAAAGGAGAACGCTTAGGTTCTCCTTCTTAATTCTTATCTTAATCCAGACAACAGTTGGATATTAGTTGTTCATTTGCTTTGCTACTTCTTCTGCAAAGTTTTCTTCTCTTTTTTCTAAACCTTCGCCAACTTCAAATCTTACGAATCTTCTAATTTTAATATTTTCTCCAATTTTTGAAATCTTTTCAGCTAGAAGATCCTTAACCTTCTTATCTGGATCCTTAATAAATGCTTGATCTAATAGGCAAATTCTTTCATAGAATTTTTCTATTCTACCTTCTACCATTTTTGCAGCTATATTTTCTGGTTTTCCTTCATTTATAGCTTGTGCTGTAAGAACTTCTCTTTCATGAGCAATTTCTTCTTCAGGAACTTCTTCTCTTGATACATATTTAGGGTTTGATGCAGCTACTTGCATAGCAATATCCTTAACGAATAACTTAAACTCATCGTTCTTTGCAACAAAGTCGGTTTCTGAGTTAACTTCAACTATAACTCCAATTCTACCGCTATGGATATAAGCATCAACTAAACCTTCTGATGCAATTCTACCTGATTTTTTAGCTACTGAAGCAAGTCCCTTCTCTCTCAAAAGATCGATAGCCTTATCGATATTTCCATCGGTTTTTACTAATGCGTTTTTACAATCCAACATTCCTGCTCCAGTTTTCTCTCTAAGTTCTTTAACTAGGGAAGCACTTATACTCATTATTAAACCCTCCTATTCTTTAAAAAAGGTAAGGGGTTAAGGAAAAACCCTCAATACCCTTACCTGTTTATTTTTTATTATTCAACAGTTTCTGTTTGTTCACCTTGTCTAGCTTCTATAACTGCATTTGCCATGGTTTCTGTTATCAATTTAACTGCTCTTATAGCATCATCATTTCCAGGTATAATATAGTCGATTTCATCTGGGTCACAGTTTGTATCAACTATTCCAACTACAGGTATACCCAATATTTGAGCTTCTTTAACAGCTATTCTTTCTTTTCTTGGGTCAACTATGAATATAACATCAGGTATTCCCTTCATGTCTTTAATTCCGCCAAGGAATTTTTCAAGTCTTTCCCCTTCATGTCTAAGTTTAATTACTTCCTTCTTAGGTAAAAGATCGAATATTCCATCCTCTTCCATCTTCACTAACTCATGAAGTCTATCAATTCTCTTCTTGATAGTATTATAGTTTGTTAACATACCACCAAGCCATCTTTGGTTAATAAAATGCATATTACATCTCTTAGCCTCAGATTCAATAGCCTCTTGCGCTTGCTTTTTAGTACCTACAAAAAGAACTTCGCCTCCGTTAGCTACGATCTCTTTCATGAAATCATAGGCATCTTCAACTTTTTTAACAGTCTTTTGTAGGTCAATAATGTAGATGCCATTTCTTTCTGTAAAGATATATGGCGCCATCTTTGGGTTCCATCTTCTAGTTTGATGTCCGAAATGAACACCAGCTTCTAATAAACCCTTCATTGTAATTACTGACATACTTTTCACCTCCAAGTTTTTTTCCTCCACTCTCCTCATTTACCTTAGGACCCTATAGGGAACTACCCTTAATATCAGAGAGTGTGTGTAATCAGTCACTAAAATAGTATAACACAATGATACTCCATAATCAACTCTTTTATACACTTTTTGCTAATTTCTTATTTTTTATTAAGCTATCTTTTTTTCATAATTTAGTAATTGGAATTTAAATCTCAATTACTCAACCCACAACTAAAGGGATAGTTTCCTATCCCCTTACTCTTTTTAGCTCTTCTAACAACTTATCATTTAAGATCTTTATATGAGTTCCCTTCATCCCTAGGGATCTTGATTCAATAACTCCTGCACTTTCAAATTTTCTAAGTGCATTTACTATAACAGACCTAGTAATTCCTACTCTATCTGCTATTTTACTAGCAACTAGCAAACCTTCGTTACCATTTAGTTCATTGAAGATATGTTCCATAGCTTCTAGTTCAGAATAAGATAAGGTTCCAATAGCCATTTGTACTACTGATTTCTTTCTTGCTTCATCTTCAATTTCTTCATTAGTTGCTCTCAATATTTCCA
>CAZPZN010000031.1:0-2631 GCA_964590735.1 uncultured Tissierella sp. | reverse complement strand
ATGCCTACAATTGTAGCACTATATTCAGATAGAATTAAATCAGCTTCGTCAAATTCTCTTCCAAATCTGGCTAATACAAGAGTTCCTAATCTTGCTCCACCACTATTTATAGGAATAACTGTAGATATTTTATCAGGATAATCACATTCTGAAACATTGTCAAATACACAATCGGTAGTATTCATTAGGTTTTCCTTAGTTTCACTGATTCTTAATAATTCATCATTATACTTCTTTGGAAACCTTCTTTCCTTTACTACTTCTGAATTTACTATATCACAATCAAAACCGTCAGATAACTCATAACCCAATACTCTACCTTTTTTACTAGCTATATATACATTTGCTTCTAAGACGTCGCTTAAAATTTTACTTAATTCAACAAAAGAAACTGGCTTTGTACCATATCCTTGGAGTGTTTTATTTACCCGCCTAGTCTTTTGTAATAGACTTTCCATTATATTTCCCCCTCATTATATACAATTCTGAATATTCACCATATATTAGAATACTACAAATTAAATGAAATGTACAGAATATTTTTAATTTTATCTACTTTTTAATATAACCACATTCCTTGTTACTACACTTAATAATATCCCCACTTTTATTTCTTTTTATAACCATAAATTCCTTGCAAACAGGACATTTCTCTTCAATTGGTTCATCCCAAGAAACAAAATCACATGTGGGATAATTTGTACATCCATAGAAGACTCTACCCTTTTTTGATCTCTTTCTAACTATTCTACCATCTTCACATTTCGGACAATTTACACCTATTTCGTCTAAAATTGCCTTTGTATTTCTACATTCTGGATATCCAGGACAGGCTAAAAATCTTCCGAATCTGCCGTTTTTAATTACCATATTCTTGCCACATTTTTCACAAATTACATCGCTAACTTCTTCTGCTATTTCTATCTTGTCTATCTCTTCCTCGGCTTTTTCTAATAATTTACCAAAAGGTGCATAAAAATCCGAAATTACTTCTTTCCATTCCATAGTCCCTTCTGCAACATCATCTAGTTTTTCCTCTAGATTAGCTGTAAATTCCTCATTTATAACATCATCAAAATAATCCAAGAGTAAATCATTTACCAATTTTCCTAACTCAGTTGGGTAAAATACTTTTTTATCCAATTCCACATAATATCTTGATAGAATTGTTGATATAGTTGGAGAATAGGTACTAGGTCTTCCTATTCCTAATTCCTCCAAGGATTTTATGAGAGATGCTTCACCGTATCTTGCTGGTGGCTGTGTAAAGTTTTGTTTAGGCAATAGTTCATCTAGTTTTAAAGAATCTCCTACTTCAAGGCTTGGGATTTTCATTTCCTTAACTTCTTCATCAGCACTTATATACACTTTTAAAAAACCAGGAAATATTAATTTTGAACCACTAGCCTTAAATACCTTATCATTATTTAATATCGTCACACTTAGAGTATCATACAATGCTTCCTTCATTTGAGAACCTACAAATCTATCCCAAATCAGTTTATATAACTTAAACTGATCTTTACTTAGGTATTCTTTTATATCCTCTGGACTTCTTACTACACTTGTAGGCCTAACAGCTTCATGGGCATCCTGAGTTTCTTTCTTTGATTTCTTTGTATAACTTATACCACCATTTGAAAAGTCTGGTCCAAAATTATTAATTATATATTCCTTGGTCAATGCTATAGCTTCATTAGAAATTCTTGTAGAATCAGTTCTCATATAAGTTATAAGACCTGTAGTACCTTCTTTTTTCAAGTCAATTCCTTCATATAGTTGCTGAGCTATACTCATGGTCTTCTTTGTGGTAAAACCTAGTTTCTTTGATGCATCTTGCTGTAATGTACTGGTCGTATAAGGTGGATAGGGCTTTCTCTTTCTAGACCCCTTCTTTACATTAGATACCTTATATCCGTCCTTATCCAAGGACTTTAGGACTGCATTAATTTCCTCTTCACTTTCCAATTCCATTTTGCTTTCTTTACCATCTTCTAATTTTCCTATAAAATTAGCCTCAAACTTCTCTCTTCCCTTTTGAAGCATTGCTTTAAGAGTCCAATATTCTTTAGGAATAAAGCTATCAATTTCTTCTTCTCTATCGCATATTAACTTGACAGCAATTGATTGAACTCTACCAGCACTCAAGCCCTTCCTAATCTTTTTCCATAATAAAGGACTTATTTTATATCCAACTAATCTATCTAAAACTCTTCTTGCTTGTTGTGCATCCACTAGTTTTAAATCAATTGTTCTTGGTTTTTTAATTGCACTCTTAATTGCATCTTTTGTTATTTCATTAAACTCTACACGAGTTTTTTCATTAGGGTCTAATTTCAAAATATGGGCTAGATGCCATGAAATAGCTTCTCCCTCTCTATCAGGGTCAGTTGCCAAATAAACATGATTAGCAGCCTTAGCTTGCTTTTTTAATTCATTTATTATAGGTCCTTTACCCCTGATATTTATATATTTCGGTTCAAAATTATTTTCTATATCAATACCTAAAGTAGACTTTGGTAAATCCCTTATATGCCCCACCGATGCCACTACCTTGTAATTTCTTCCAAGGATTTTACCTATTGTTTTGGACTTGGCAGGGGACTCTACTATTACTAAATTCTTTGCCAA
>CAZPZN010000030.1:13221-17942 GCA_964590735.1 uncultured Tissierella sp. | reverse complement strand
ATCTTGATGTAGAGTCAGCCATTATAGCTACTGAATATCCCATATCTCTGAAATATTCTGCCAAGGTAATACCTGTATAGATTGATGCCTCTCTAGCTGCTACCGGCATGTTGGATGTATTAGCTATAAGAACTGTTCTCTTCATTAGGGATTCACCAGTTTTTGGGTCTATGATCTCTGGGAATTCCTTAAGAACGTCTGTCATCTCATTACCACGTTCTCCACAACCTACATAAATTACAACTTCTGAGTCAGCCCATTTTGCAAGCTGATGCTGAACTACTGTCTTACCTGAACCAAAGGGTCCTGGAATTGCAGCTGCTCCTCCTTTAGATACCGGGAAAAATGTATCTATAACTCTTTGTCCTGTCAAAAGTGGAACATTTGGATTAAGTTTCTTTTGATATGCTCTACCCTTTCTTACAGGCCATTTTTGCATCATCTGAAGCTTCTTGCCGCTATCCAAGGTGCAAATTTCATCTACAATTGTATAATTACCTGATTTTATCTCTGTAACCTTACCAGATACTCCTATCGGTACCATAATCTTATGAAGAATTATAGGAGTTTCCTGTACTGTACCGATTACATCTCCTTCATTAACCTCATCCCCTACTTTAACCGTAGGTTTGAATTCCCACTTCTTATCCCTATTTAAACTCTTAACTTCAACTCCTCTTGCAAGGAAATCTCCAGCTATGCCCCTTAATGTTTCAAGTGGTCTTTGAATACCATCAAACATGTTCTCAATAAGTCCAGGTCCAAGTTCTACTGAAAGAGGTTCCCCAGTTGTATAAACAGGGTCTCCAGGTCCAATGCCTGTTGTTTCTTCATATACTTGTATAGAGGCTCTATCGCCTCTCATTTCGATTATTTCTCCGATAAGTCTATTATCTGAAACGCTAACTACGTCATATATATTAGCTTCTTCCATACCCTCAGCTACTACTAAGGGTCCAGAAACCTTAATTATTTTCCCTACCTTCAAGCTAAGCCCTCCTTTTCTTAAAGTGTTTCTCCATTTTTACGAGGTGGAACTCGTTTGTTTAAAGAATATTTGATCCTACGGCTTTTTCAACGTTTTCATTAATTCTATCCATACCTATATTTAAAGTTCCCTGATTACTAGGTATTAAAATTACCGAAGGTACTATTTCCTTATCATACCGTGCAATGGTATCAGGAATCAAACTAGCTATTTGCTCAGTAATGAATATGATGCCATAGTTATCACGGGCGATGGTATCTACTGTCTTTCTTGCTTCATCTCCATCATATACAGAAAAAACATCTACTCCAAGGGCTTTGAAGGCAAGTACTGAATCTTTGTCACCCACAACTGCAATTTTAAACATATAAATCACGCACCCTTTCCCTTATGACATCTGGAGAAAGATTATTTAGCTTTGCTACCATTATTATTCTCAAAGTCTTAATTTCAGCTTCCTTAGCTACTATATATGAGAATATTGGCTCTGGCCCAAAATGAATACTTTTAGATGGCTTATTAAGATCCATTAAATAATCATCCATATATTTCTCTAAGTCTGATAATCTATTAGTATTCTTGTATGATTCTAAGCCCTTTAATAATCCAAAACTTATTTTGCTATTTCTAAATTTATTAACCATATTATCAATACTATCGTTTAGCGTTGCAAGAATAGTTTCCTTATCAATATTCCCATTTTCCAGTATTACATCTTGAGAAAATCTAATATCTTTCCCTTGATTTCTCAATCTAATTATGGACTTAATATTTATGAAGTCAATCATATCCTTAACATACTCTACAAAGAGGTCAATCTTCGTATCACTAGCCATTTTGTAAAAATGATTAAAATAATACTTATCCATAATTATATCAATTCTTTGTGGATCAACATTCACAGCTAAATCCTCAAGTACCTCTTCAATCGCTTCTCTGAACTGAGGTTGAATCTCCTTAAGATTATCGTCTGCAAATTCTGTTTTTAGCTTTTTCATATCCAATGTTCCTATAGGTGAATATAAATCTGATAGATCCTTATTAAATTTTTCTTCCTTGAGCATTACCTTTAGATTGTGATAATCATATTTAAGTGCCATTAAATCAACTACTACCGGGTCCTTTGAAACCTCTCTCATCAATTTATAGACCCTTTTTAGTTCTGATGATAAGATCTTTTCGTATTCATCATCTCTATTGACAGCTGATACCGCATTCGAATACTCTGTCTCATTTAGAATCTTAAATATCTCTCGTATATCCCTTGCTTCGATTATCCTATCTAGTCTGGTCCCAGAAAGGAGTCTAGTTTCAAGGACTCTGGTTCTGGTTACACCCTGGATGAAATCCATTCTATCCATGAAATCACTCCTATCCTTTGAAAAGCTCCTTTGCTATTTCTCCTTCTAGTTCATCCCTTAAGTAATCTACTAAAGAGTCAAAGGAGAAGTTCATTATAATATTCCCATCTTTTAGTAAAAATCCAGATTTTACTGTATCTATATCAGATACGGGATTTTTTAATCCCAGGGATTTAACCTTAGTTCTCATCTTTTCAGGTACTATAAGTGTTTCTGAACCCTTAAGCTTTAAGGAACTTATTTTATTGTTTAAGAACTTAATATAGTCTTCTTCATTTATGTCCTTCAAATTTTCTTTAGCTGTATCAAACACTTTATCAATTACATTCTGCTTTGCTTTTAGTATTTCATCCCTAGAACTTAGTTCTGCATTTGAGACTACTCTATCCTTAATCATAGCAGCTTCAACTGCTGCCCTATCCAGGATCCTTGACTTTTTGTCATTGGCTTCCTTAATTTTAGAATTAATCAATTCCTGGTTCAACTTCTCTGATTCTTCAATAATTAAAGCAGCTTCATTTCTTGAGTCATCAAGAATCTTCTGTGTAAGGTTATCTAAATTTGACATAACTTCACATCCTTAATTTTTCTAGAAAGCAACCGCATTTACTAATATTAGTGAGATAACAAATGCTAATAATGCATATGTCTCAACCATTACCGCATATATTATACCCTTTGTAGAGTGTTCTTCATTCTTAGCAAGAATTGATATACCTGCCGCAGCTGTTTTACCTTGTGCTTTTGCTGAAATCCAACCAACAAATCCTACTGGAAGACATGCTCCTAATAAATATAATCCTTGTGCTAATGACATATCTGCACTAAGGTTACCTAAAACTAATAAACCGATTACGAATCCATAAAGACCTTGTGTACCTGGTAGTAATTGAAGAACAAGTGATTTACCAAACTTCTCTGGCTCTTCAATCATAAGTCCAGATGCTGCCTCACCTACAAGACCAACACCTATCGCTGAACCAAAACCTGATAATATAACTGCTATAGCTGCACCCATTCCTGCAAATACTACTCCACCTTCATTAATCAAAAACTCTGTAAAATTCATTATTAATCCTCCTAACTATTTTAAATTAATATATTTTGGGTTGTTTCTAAATAACTTAAATTCTTTTCCTCCACCTTCATAGAATTTTCCGAAGAATTCTACATAGGTTAGTCTTATAGTATGAACATATGCACTCAGTAAAGATAAGAAGATATTGAATGCTTGGCCTACAAGAAATACCACAATTGCAAATACAATTCCTAGGATACCCTTTGAAACCAGCATATCAACCATCATATTTATTGCTGATGCTATGAATCCACCAGACAGTCCAAGAGCCATAAGTCTTGAATATGATACGAAGTCTCCAACATATGAAGATATACCATATAGACTATAAAGACCTCCAGCTGCCTTTCCTCCTATACTGCTTGCATCTCTTCCACCTGTTAAAATAATACCAGCCATTCCTGCAATCATTATGATAAAGGCAATGGTTTTTAATATTGATGGTATGGTCATTACAATAGCAAGAAGGTAAATAATACCCCCAGTTAATGCCATATACCAGAACCCAACATCGAATAAAGCATCAAGTGGTTTACCATCTCTAATATTAAGATAAGCCTTTATTCCTAATGCGTAGAACATATGAACTATACCAAATATAATAGATATTACAAGCAATTCATTATATTGTTCAGCTGGTGTTATCAGTGCTGGCAATGGAATTATTCCACCTAGGAAGGAACCGAATACCAATCCCCAGAATATGGTGGCAAAGCTTAGATAGTAGAAAAATCTAACAAAATCCCTTCGCTCATCAGAAAGATTAAAGGACTTTAATGCCCACAATGTTCCTGCCAACATTATCAAACCATAACCAAAGTCAGCAACCATCATACCGAAAAATATAACATAGAATGGAGCCAACAAAGGAGTTGGATCTATTTCATTATACTTTGGTAAAGCATACATACCGGTTAACGATTGGAAAGATCTTGCAAATTTAGAATTCTTGAGTAATATAGGGGTTTTAGTATCATCCTTATCTACTTCATCAATCTCAAGATAATAAGACTCATCTAAAGTAGATTTTATTGTTCCTTCAAATTCATCCTTCATATCCGTAGGAATATAACCCTTTATTACAGTTATATTATCCGTCTTTACGAAATTTTCTGTAGCAGCATACCTCAACTTCTTATTGAGTAAGTACTCATATTCTACTTCCAAATCTGGAAGCTGTCCCGCCATAGCCTTGATTTCGTTTTCCTTACTTGTAACTTCTGTCTCTAATTTCTTTACTTTATTCTCATACTCTTTTATTTCTTCAGAAGGAGTTTTCTCTCCAGTAAGTCTT
>CAZPZN010000030.1:0-13211 GCA_964590735.1 uncultured Tissierella sp. | reverse complement strand
GCTCTAGCAAAACTATTATTTCTCAATATCTCTCTTAGAAGTTCTTCCTCATCCTTTGATGTAATTGCCAATACATAAATGTCATCCTTATCTTCACTTAAGACTTCAAAATAAGTATACTTTGTATCGGTTAATTCACTTTGAAGTTTATTACTAAGCTTCTTTGGAACCGTTCCCAATATTATTTCGCTTTTAGAAAACGAATCCAATTCACTTATGGGACTATTTAATTTACTCCATGGCTTTAATTCAATAATAGAGGTATTTAACTTAGTAATTTCTTGGAGAATAAATTCCTTATTGGTATTTAGCTCTTTCAGCTGATCATATACGCTATTATAATCAATAGCTAAAGCCTTTTCTTCAAGCTCCTTAAACTCATAGGTATCAAGTCCTTTTTTCAAAGCTTCAAGGCCTGATTCCCTAGTATAATACTTATTTAATAAATCCATTCCGTATTTCACCTTTGCGATATCCTCGTTAATGGCTACTAAACTCTCTGGCACTTCTACATCTTTTAATCCAATTTCTTTTAAGGCATCATCCATTTCTATATCTGAGAAATGAACAAACTTGAATTCTTGAAGTTTATGGAGAAGATCTTCCCTCTTAGAATCAAAGGCAAACAGACTGAAATTGCTCATATTAACTATTGCCATTTGCACTCACAATCCTCTCAATTATAATATTCATAGCTGATTCTAGCTTCACGTCGTTTAAGTTATTAATTGTCTCAGCTTCTTTGAGTCCCTTTTCTATAATAGGTTTTGCTATGGACTCTCCTTCCTGCAAAGCCTTGTCCTTAATACTTTTAGCTTCTGCTTGAGCCTCTGATAATATTTTATTGAACTCTATTTCTGCGTTTTTTTCAGCTTCCAATCTTGTTTGATTCTTTTTATTCCTTGCTTCATCTAAAACTTCCTGCGCCTTAAGTTCAGCTTCTCTAACTGATTCTATAGCATTTTTTGCCATCGCTTCACCCCCCTATATTTAGTGATTCACCAGAATTGAAATAAAAGTTGCCCCCATAATAACCAATATTATAACAATTGCAATAATAAATCAATACTATTGCAGAAATTAAATATTGTCATACTTTGTAATATTATCCTTATCTAGTAATACTTGTTGCTATTAGAGATTTGTATGACTTATTAGAGGGATATTAGAAAATAGTATAACACATTTCTTTAGTAAGTTAAATAACTAATGGTAAAAAAGTTAAATAACAAACAAGATGGAATAATGCTCTCGCATTCATAGAAATGATCTTATAGATGGATAACAAAATCTAAGATTATATGAATGTATGGAATAAAATTTTATTGAAATAAACAAATATTTAACAAAATTATACCACATTAATCTATATTTAGGGTTAATTTTTTCCAAAACAATGCTTCCAAAGAAGCATTGTTTTTTTCTTATACATTAACCACCTAGAGTTATGTCTTGATTTTGATACCATTTTAAAGCTTCTTCGAAATGTTCTGCTTTAAAATCAGGCCAGTAATCATCTATAATATAGAAATCCGAATAGACCGACTGTATTGGAAGAAATCCGCTTAACCTCCTTCTTCCACCCCATCTAATTATAAGATCAACCCTGGATATATCATTGGATTTTAAACCCTTAATGGTATCGGAAACATCCCATTTCCAATCATAATTGACAAGAAAATTAACCTTGGTACCCCCCTTGCCAAATCGCTTTCTCTCTATATAGGGCATAAGGGTTTTTGGAAACATATCAGATTCATAATTTCCTATAACCAATAGGTCTGCATTCTCCTTAGCTAACATTTCAACAGCATCAATACAAGCTTTGGTAAAGGCAAATCTCTGAAATTTAGGTCTCTTTGTATTATCAGCAGTGAAACCATAGAAAGTGAGTTCTTCTATACCATATTCTTCACAAAGCTTAAACAGGTCTAAACCTGGATTTAGCCCTTCATCATAACCCCTTTCCTTTGTCATTCCATGATTCACTGCCCATCTACGATTCCCATCAGGAATAATTCCTATATGCTTAGGTATTCTCATAAAAAAACCTCCTTATTGAGGTATTATTGCCCAACTATGAGACTTTATTCAAATGAAAGATAACATATGTCAGAATCAAATATCTGAATATTGTCTTCAAAATCAGGGCATATATTCTAAACTCAATCTCCTATATAGAATATTCTGGTTTCCCTTTTTATTTGCCCATTCCCATTAGCTATTTCAAAAGTTACCACATGAAAGCTTTCCTTAAGTTCATTTTCAACTTGCAAGGCAATAGTTGATTTATCTTCACTCAAAGTAGCCTTATACTGAATTCCATCTACTATTAGCTTAATACTTTCTTTATTTATATCCCCTTCAACTCTTGCAGTTAATAAAGGCCTTCTAGTTCCTATTATCTCTCCCATTTCAATACTAGGGATAATATCTATATTTGCCGCTTCCTTTGGGAGAGTAGCTAATGTTTCTACTTCCTTAATTACCCTTAAGGTGTTTTGTCCAAGTAACTTCTTTATGTTCTCTTGACTATAACCTCTATTTGATAGCTCCTCTGTAACCTTGTAAAATTCCGATGCATCTTTTAAATCAAATGGTAAATCGGCACCATCAAAATCCGACCCAATAGCAACATAATCAATTCCAATTAGGTTTACTGCATAATCTATATGATCTACAAAATCTTTGATATATGCATTCTTTAAGTTCTTAACGAAATCCCTGTACATAACTATTGCTGCTACTCCACCATTCTCTTTTATGGCTATTAATTGATCATCCCTCAGATTTCTTCGGTGGGGTCTTATGGAATATACACCTGAATGAGATGCAATAATTGGTGAATTTGTAGCCCCTATTACATCCCAGAAGGTTCTCTCGTTCATATGAGAAACATCAACTATTATTCCAAGCTCATTCATAAGGGTCACAGACTTCTTTCCTAGATCTGTAAGTCCTCCAGAGGATTTTGTTTTCTTAGCATCCGCATATATTTCATTAGCACCTTCCCCTAAGAGATTTGAAAAATTCCAATTGAAGGCTATGGATTTAACACCCAGATCCTTATATTGTTTTATCAATTCTAAATAGTTATCTCCAGTGATAGAATATCCCCCTTCGATTGCGGGAATAGCTGCAATTTTCCCATCCAATATAGCTTTTGCAACTTCATCATATGTCTTGGTAATTGTAAATTCATCTTTATTATTACTCTCAGTCCAATAAAGTGCATTTATAAGGGCTAAAGTCCTACTAAGAGCTCTCTCTGGTTTTCCATAATAATCGGAGGTATATGCGGCAAAGAATCCTACATTTAGGTTTCCCGCCCTCATCTTTGGAATATCTATATGAAATTCAGTATCCTGTCCAATATCTACTAGAGGTAGCCATGTATTTTCATCTATTACTTTCATCATGGTGTCATTATGAGAATCCACTATTATTTGCCCTTCATAAGTTTCCAAATCCTTCATCTCCTCCTTTAAACTCGAATCATTTGAGTCATTTTCCTTACTAAGGTCATTTGAATTGTTTATTTGATTAACTTCTTCCTCCCTATAGATAGGTGGATTTGAAGATTTCTCAACTTCATCATTAGAAAAAGCAGGATATATTATTATAAGCCCTATTAATAGAATAATAAAATTTCTTTTCATCTTATCCTCCCTGTATGGGTCTGTTCCATTTCTAATACTAGTAAAGGGTTGGTGTGATTAAGTTATCTTTAACTCATTATACTATATTACAATTGGATAAATGTAACTAATTTGTATCCACTATTTTAATACACTGGTGTATAATTAAATCAAAGTTTAACAATAAAATGAGATTTCAGATGTTACTTATGTAATTAAGGGAGTTGAGACTAATGGCAAGGAATAGAAAATTAGCTTTTATAGGTATAAGCCTACTTCTTATTATGTCTTTAATTGTTGGTTGTAGTGCAGGTTATAAATCAGAAAGCACATCTGATAGTGGTGTAGCTGAATCACCAGGCATGGCACCAGCACCTGCTATGCCAGAGGAAATGCCTGCAGAAAGTGCAGGGGATGGTGATTTTGGTGGGGGAGTAACTAGTCCACTGGAACCAGAAAAGGTTATTACCACTGTTTATCTCAACTTTGAAAGTACAGAATTCGATAAATCTAATGAAGAATTAAATAGATTAATAGAAAAATACAAAGCTTATGTTGAGTACTCTAATATATCCTACAATCAACATTACAACAATACTAACTACAGATACGGGGAATTTGTTATTAGGGTTCCGAGAGATAATATCACTAGTTTTAAAACAGAATTACACCTAGTAGGTAACCTAAGAAGTGAAAGCACCAATAAACAGGATGTAACTAAGCAATATAGAGATACTGAATCAAGATTAAATGTAGTAGAAATCAAAGAAGAGAGACTTCTATCACTACTTGAGAAAGCAGAAAAGATAGAGGATATTATAGCTCTTGAAAATCAATTAAGTGAAGTAATCTATGAAAAAGAGAGCTTGAAATCTAGCTTAATAAACTTAGATGATAAAGTTGATTTTTCTACTGTTAATTTGTCTATTCAAGAGGTGGCAAAGACAACAGCTACAGAAACCGTGGATACTTCCTTCGGAACTAAGATTAAAAACGCTATTAACGATTCTCTTTATTCATTCAAAACTACACTGGAAGACCTAATTATAATCTTGGTTTATATGTTACCATTCTTGCTTATCCTAGCTGTTATAGCATTTGTAGTAGTTAAAGTGTTAAGAAGAGTAAAGAAAGAAAAACCACAAAAGCCAAATAAACCATTAGAATAGCAAACATCCCAGGAAAGGTCCTGGGATGTATTTTTTAGTTGAAGCTTTTAATATAGAGGTAATTGCTTAGCAATTACTTCACACCATTGCAACAAGGTGGGTGATTAGGACACATCACCTGTTAAGGCCAAGGGTAGACGACCGCTTAAAGAAGGGAGGGACATACTTACCTTGTTACATCAGATTAATTAATACAAAAGATGCCAAAATTGCAGTAGCTACTGATAAAACAAGGTTTGCTTTAAAATATGCAACCACACCTGCCAAAGCAAGTCCCACAATAGTAGGTATCATCATAGAGCTTTCAGCTGTTAAAATCCCTCTTATAATTAAGATTGTAAGGGATGTGTATGGAATGAATTGCAAGAACTTCTTTCTCTTATAAGTTAATTCCATATTGCTTAAAAATATTAAGGGTAGAAGTCTAGGAATATAAGTTACTAATCCACATCCAATTATTATTAATAAATAACTTTTCAACTCTCTTCCACCTCACTATCCTCTTTAATAAAAAATACTCCTAAGGCAGATGAAAGGATTATACCAATTATAATATCCCATCCACCTGTGAATATTTTAGTAGAATAAATTACTACATAGATTAAAGCTGTCATTATTGACAATAATATAATAGACTTTCCTTTTTTAAAATTCGGAAATAAAAGTGCAACAAACATGGCATATAGACCTATTCCAAGGCTTAATTGGAGGGTTTGGGGCAAAATTTCACCTACAAGAAAACCAATAATAGATCCAGCCACCCAAGATCCATTGGATAAAATATTTACTGTTAATACATATGGTAGGTCAAGCTTTTCTTTAGAGAAGGACAATACGGAAAAGGTCTCATCTGTTATACCATATGCTACAAAGGGAAGAAATTTATGATCAATATCCTTTAGCTTAATGGAAAGGGATGCCGTCATCATTAAATGTCTTAGATTCAGTAAAAATGTCGCTAGTATAATACCACCAGTAGAAACTCCAGCCAAAATCAAGTCCAAGGCCATAAATTGGGCTGCCCCTGCGTAAACTACAACTGAAAAAAGCCCTGTATCCCTAAAGGATAATCCCGTATTCTTAGCCAAAAGACCAAAGGCAATAGCAACTGGCAGATAGCCTAGTATTACAGGTAATGCAGCTATGAATCCTTTTTGTATACTGTTTTTTGTCTTCCTTTCCATAATATCTTCCTTCCTGATGTCGTTTTTACTATTATAGTAGTTTACTAAATAATCTTCAAGTCAGGCAAACGTTGCTATAAAAATAAAGATCTAATAACCAAAGGAAAGTCCGTTTTGTCTACAATTCGCTATCGCTCATTGGACAAAAAGGCAACCGGTACTTTTGGTTATTGAGTTGTTGGACAATATGGACACTGGCCTTTTGCCTCTTTCGTAAATTAAAATTAAAAAAGAACTAAATTTTAAGTTTAAAATTTAATTCTTTTTGTTTAAATTATTTATTGTTACTCTTTTTATTTCCCAATAAGATCCTTCTTGAATTTCTTATATTCGTTCAAGGTAGTCACTTGAGTCCCGTCTTCTAAGATAAATGTGGGAACACTTTCGATTTTATATACTGATTCTAGATTCTTTGATTCTTCCATAAATTCATCAAAGTTACCTGCATCGATACATCTATTCATCTCTACAATATTTAAGCCAGCTGCTAAGCCAATATCATTAATAACCTTTGGATCCGCTAGGTTTTTAGAATCCTCAAAGATAGCTTTAAAGGCTTCTCTACTAAATTCAAAGAACTTATCTTCCTTCTTAGCATAAAGGGATGCCTTATGAAGTCTATGAGTATTGGATTTCTTAAATTTGTTGTTGTAAACTAAACCATATTCAGATCCTAATCTATTGATTCTCTTATAACTTTCCTCAATTTGGTCCATTGGATATTCATCTGAAAAATCATAGCCTTCAGCAGGAGCATCTGCGTCTAATTCATATGGATAATATTCAAAATGGACATCTGGATTCTCTTTTCTTAATTTATCCGCTATTGATAAACCTATATAACAAAATGGACATGCAAAATCAGAAAACACTTTTATTATTGTCACATTATCAACTCCTAATCATTGTTAATTTAGATATACCCTAGTTAGGAGGCAAATAACCCTAGTAAATTGCAAATCAGAGATAAACTATCTATTTTGTGTCATTTATACTGAAGCAAGTAAGACAGTAGAATAGAGAAATTTACTCTAAAAGTATTGACAGCACCTAGTCCAAAGTGTATATTTGAATTAAATATATCGATATTCGATAACAGAGGTGACAAAATGGCAAGAGAGCAATTTCAAAATCTAACTGAACCTATGTATTACATCTTATTATCCTTAACTGAAGAAAGACACGGATATGGAATAATGCAACATATAAAAGAAGAAACGTCCGGCAGGTTAATTGTGGGTCCCGGGACCCTATATGCCCTTCTAGGTCGTTTTGAAAAAGAAGGTATGATCAAGCAAGTATCTAGTGAGGCAAGAAGAAAGACTTATATTATAACAGATAGCGGAAGAAACTTATTAATGGAGGAATATAGGAGGTTGAAGATCTTAGTTGAAGATGGTAATAAGGTCTTATTTACTCAAACAGATAAATTTGATGACTCATTAATAGACTTGCTTGTTGAACTACCATCAAAACCGGTAGTCGAGCCCCCCTCTAAACCAGTATTTAAAAAGAAAAGAAGAGCTATTGATGAATTATTGTAGTATTTAAGGAGGTTTCTATGTTTACTGAGATAGATAAAGAGATATTTGAAAGCAAGGAAAAAGTCAGAATTAAGAAAAAACTGGAATCCCTTAAGACCATGGTTAATGATGAGCTTAGGAAAAAGGAGACTCAAAAACTTGTTTTTGAAGATATGCTTTTTAAAGAGGAGAGAGATGTGGAAAGGTTAGAAAGAACTTCTATAAGTTCTATATTTCTTTCATTAATAGGTAAAAAGGAAGAAAAACTGGATAAGGAGAAAGAGGAATTTCTACAAGCTAAGCTAAGGTACGAAGAATGCCTACATGACATAGAAGAGCTCCAAAACGACCTTAAATCTACCATAATAGAATTGAAAAATTATTTAGACGCTAATGAGAAATACAAAAATCTAATGAAGGAAAAGGAACGATTATTTATCCAAGAGGGTGGACAAAGGGGTAAAGAATATAAAGAAATCCTTGATAAAATAAGTGATTTAAAACTAGATATTAAGGAAGTAGAAGAAGCTATTCACGCCGGATCTAGGGCAAGTTCAGCATTAGAAGATATGAGAAGAAACCTTGGCGAGGCCAAGGGTTGGGGCATGTGGGATATATTGGGTGGTGGTTTTATCTCAGATTTAGCTAAACATTCTGCCATAGATGAAGCCAATAAAATTGCTCACAATTCCCAGCATCTCTTAAAGGCCTTTGAGAAGGAACTGTCGGACGTTAATGAATTTACTGATATAAAGGTGAATCTTTCATCCTTCGCCTCCTTTGCAGATTTTTTCTTTGACGGAATTTTTGCTGACTGGTTCGTCCAGTCTAGAATCAATGATTCTTTAAATAATGTAGAAAGAACCATCGATAAAATTGATAGTATCACCTCTAATTTAAAACAAAATAAATCTAATCTAGAATCACAATTAAGAAACTTAGAAAACAGAGCGGTTAATATTCTAGAACTATAGCAAAATAACCAAAGGGAACCTCCCCTTTGGTTATTATTTTATCATTCAAACAAGGACATTAATTCTTCTTCACTCAGCTTAGATATTAATGTTTCGCCTTCTTGGATTACTTTGTCGATCATTTCCTTTTTCTGTTCTTGAAGTTGGAATATCTTCTCTTCTATGCTGCCTTTAGTTATGAGTTTAATTACTTGGACTGTATTTTCTTGGCCGATTCTGTGGGCCCTGTCTGTTGCTTGATCTTCTACTGCAGGATTCCACCAAGGGTCATAATGTATTACCATATCCGCCGCCGTAAGATTTAATCCTGTCCCTCCGGCTTTAAGTGATATTAAGAAAACATCTCCTTGACCGTTATTGAAACTACGGACCAGGTCTCCTCTTTCCATCATTGGTGTACTTCCATCTAAATACATGCAATTAATTCCATGGCTATCCAAAGTGGTCCTAATCTTCTGAAGCATAGATGTGAATTGAGAAAATATCAATATCCTGTGGTCTCCATTTTTAGCCTCTTGTACTAACTCTACTAGAGAATCCAACTTCCCACTATCTCCTTCATAATCCTCAATAAATATCCCAGGATGACAGCAAAGCTGCCTTAATCTAGTAAGGCCTGTTAGTATCTTAATATGGCTTCTATTATAGCCTTTTTCATGGATTTCCTCTGTTAACTCACCCCTAATAGCTTGAAGATATGCTAAATATAACTTCTTTTGGTCTTCAGTCATATCAACCACGAGTTTTTGCTCAATCTTATCTGGTAGTTCCTTAAGAACTTCCCTCTTAAGCCTTCTCAAAATAAAGGGTCTAATATGGTTATTCAAATCCTTTAGCTTAAAATTGTCATGATCCTTTATAATTGGTCTTTCGTACTTATTTATAAACTTACTATTTGAATGAAGGTATCCTGGCATTAAATAGTCAAATATAGACCATAACTCCGATAAGGAATTTTCCATAGGGGTACCCGTCAATGCAAAATATTGCTTAGCTTTAATATTTTTCACAGCTCGTGCATTCATAGACCCATGATTTTTTATATGTTGTGCTTCATCTAATATGCAGTGGTCAAATACAAATCCCTGGTATTCCTCTATATCCCTTCTCATTAGAGGATAGGATGTTATGATCAAATCATAGTCCTTGATACTTTTAATGAGTTCATCTCTTTCAAGTTTAGAACCACCTATTACCAAGGTTTTTAATGAAGGAGTGAATTTTTTGGCTTCTTCCTCCCAGTTATATACAAGGGATGTTGGAACTACTACAATACTAGTCTGTTTTCCTTCCTCATTTTCTGAGAGTAAAAAGGTTAACATTTGAAGTGTCTTACCAAGTCCCATTTCGTCAGCTAATATGCCCCCGAGTCCATATTTTGATAAGGTCTTAAGCCACTTAAATCCGAATACTTGATAATCCCTTAAGTTTGCATTAATGCCCTTAGGCAAGTTAAACTCCATATCCTCAGGGTCGGTTATATCCCTGACAAGCCTTTTAAAGTCCACATTCTTCTTGATAAAGTCCAATCCATTGTCCTTAAGGTACTTATCAAGATACATAGTTCTATATTTTGGAATCTGAATCTTACCATCTTCTAGCTTACTTAAGCTCATGTCCAGATAATCCATCATCCCCACTATATCATCTAATTCACTATTTTCCAGGGATAAGAAAGATCCATCCTTCAATTTATAATATCTCTTCTTAAACTTAAGAGAATTAAGAATATTGGATAGTTCCGATGTATCGATTCCATCTATATCGAAGGAAAACTCCAGCATATCCAAATCTGAGTCTAGCTTTAATCCACCGGTAAACTGCTTTGTTTCCATTAGACCAATTTTCTTAAAACTATCAGAATAGAATATATCAGAGTATTTTTGAAGTTGAGGAACAATATCGCTTATAAAATCGAATATAAGCTCTTCTTCTTCTAGGAAGAACCTACCATCAGCAACTTTAAAGTCACTTTGTTCTAGAAGACCCATTACCACACTTTCTGTTTCTACATCTCGAAGTAGAATCCTATCCGGAACCTTTCTTGGGGTATTGGATGAAAAAGGATTTATTTCTATATCTCCATAGTTGAAAACTACAGATCCATAAATAACGTCCGCAATTCTATCAAAGTAAATAGTAGTATTTAAACTAGGGCTGTAAATAGAAGATTCTACCTTTTCATTTACTATTAGCTTAGAATTTTTCTTAATTACAGGGAGAACTTCAGAGATAAAAACTTCCTTCAAGTCATCCTTTATCCGGATGTTCTTAACTTCCTTATCAGCCATCTCATCAAATATTGGCATATAAGCTCTCATTTGCTCAGGTGTTAATCTATAGACTTTACCATCATATAGAAAATACTTACCCTTTGAGCTAATTGGTCCTTGACCAGGTTCCAAAACCATATCTAGTACTAAATCTCCATCCTTATCCTCTAAGTTGAAGTTTAGCTCTAATTTCTCATCTGTAATCTCAATATCCATGAATATATTACCGTCTATATCCATATTGAATTTTCTATCCTGCATAAAATCAAAGAATTTTTCCTCTGTAAGATTTGTCAATCTTAGCTTTTTACTAGAAAAGTTACTGCTACCACCATTATGGTACATGCTATTATACTCATGGTTTTCATAAAGAAGCTTTAAAAAATCAATAAAGGCCTGGTCTTCTTTCCTAAAACAATGGATACTAGGTGATAGTATAAAGTTCTTGCTGAATTCCGTATCCCTATGGTCTATTAAATTGGAAAGGAATTTAGCAAAGCTTTTAACTACATATAATTTATCCTCACCAACCCTAAGGCTTATTGAGGATTCTCCTTGATATCTTTCATAGTTTATCTCCATATTTACAGGTATAAACCCTATATCTCTAGATTCTCTATAACTTTGAAGGATATTTTTTAATTCTCCTTCACTACTCTTCTTGTTTTGAAGCCTTCCACTTTTATCAATATCCCTTATACTCATTAGAAAGGCTACAATATGCTTACAATCACCTGAATACTTATGAAAGGCAGGGCAAGAACAGGAGGTATTAGTAATATCTCCATAATTATTGAAGCTTACTGAAGGTTGGTAGTCGTCAGTCCCTTCTACCCTTCCCACAAAGTAATCATGCTTATTATTTACTCTTACTTCCTTTACTCTTCCCATATTGAAATACTGCTTCCCCTTCGTGAAGGTATCATAAAGGGCTATTCTATCTATTAAAATATTATCAGTTAACTTTAGCATATTTCACCACCATAAAAAAAGATTATCATATTATTATACCTTATTTAATTATCCTTAGCAATTGCAGCATAGTAAATACTAATTTGATAAATATGATGTTTTTTGTTTTATAATGTTGAAAGATGCTGTATAATAGATTTAATATATTTTTTTAAGGAGTTTTGCTAATGAAGTTATTAAAGGATAAGATAATTGAATGCGGAAAAGTCACCGATGGTAGGATTTTACGTGTTGAAAGCTTTGTCAATCATCAAATGGACATTAAACTTTTTAATGAAATGGGCAAAGAATTCAAAAATAGATTTTTAGATACTAAAATAGATAAAATCCTTACTATTGAAACATCAGGAATAGGCATTGCAGCTATTGTATCCCAATATTTTGATTATGCACCAGTTGTATTTGCAAGGAAAACTCCATCAGCGATTATCTCTGATAATACATATAATTACGAGGTACATTCCTTCACAAAGAATATCACCAATATGGTTAGGGTGGATAAGGAGTTTCTTAAAGAAGGAGAGAATGTCCTTATCATAGATGATTTCCTTGCAAGCGGTGCTGCTGCAGTAGGGCTTATTAATATAGTAAGACAAGCTAAGGCAAATCCAATTGGATTAGGTATCGTAATCGAAAAGGGCTTCCAAGGAGGAAGAAAAGCCATCGAAGACGTAGGAGTAAGGGTAGAATCCCTAGCTATAATCGACTATTTTAAGGATGGAAAGGTTACATTTAAATAAGAGAAATTGAAAAAGCAAACCCGAGATTCTTCGATAGCAGTTATTATACTGCCATTCTCAGAATGACAAATCAACGTCATTTGAGTTTATCGAGTAATCTCGGGTTTTAGATTTTCATGCTAAAGTAGTGCGACTTTTACATGTTTTTGAATAAGTTTATATTGTTATACTATTTTATAATTCTCCCATTAAATGTGTTTCAAGTATTTGATCCATATTAAGACCTTGTAGTCCTAGATAGTGGTTAAGGTTGTTTAGAAGGTATTCTAACTTAACTGGTCCAACTATTTCTGAACCTGTTACTGCTACTCCGTAGTGTTGTGCTTCTAGTTTAACTAGCTCATATGCTCTATAAAGAGGTGTTGATGAACAGTCAAACATGTTAATTGAAACTACTACTCCTTCTCTTTCAGGGAACTTAATTCCAACTGCTCTTGTAGTTGAGAAACCACCACTTGGTCCTCTTACAGCTTTTGCAATTGCCTTAGCAATACTTACATCTTCAGTAGCTAGGAATACATTGTATGCTGTTAATCCTTCCATATCAGCTGATACGATTGTTGCTCCTCTAGTTGGGCTTAATTTTCCGTCTACGGATAAATCAGGCATTCTTGCTTCACGATCTGGATGATTTTCATCATCTAATAAAGCCTTTAATCCTTCATATTGTCCTTTTCTAATAAAGGATATACTTGCCTTATCTGCAGTTCTTGCATTAGATCCTGAGAAGAATATAGG
>CAZPZN010000029.1:0-18408 GCA_964590735.1 uncultured Tissierella sp. | reverse complement strand
TAGTATCTATTTTTCCTCTATTCCATGCCACTTCTATTGCATGTCTAATTGCTCTTTCTACTCTGGACGGTGTAGTATTAAACTTCTCAGCTACAGCAGGATATAGTTCTTTAGTTACAGCCCCTAAATAATCCATATCATTAATTACCATGGTTATGGCTTCCCTTAAATACAAATAACCCTTAATATGTGCAGGAACCCCTATCTCCTGAATCATATTAGTAATCTTTGTTTCTAGATTTCTTTCCTTGTTGTTATTTGTTTTCTTTACAGAAGTATTTCCAATATTGTAGAAATTAGAAGTTGCATCAACTTCAACTTCTGCCGTTTCCTTTAACCTTTTGATGAAGACTTGAAAATCAAATGGCTTAACAACATAATAAGAAGCACCAAGTTCGATAGCTCTTTGAGTTATCTTGTCTTGGCCAACTGCTGATAACATAATAAATTTAGGAAAATAATCATTCTCAGACTCATGAAGTTTTTCTAATACCCCTAACCCGTCTAAATGCGGCATAATAACATCCAAGACAACTATTTGAGGCTTTTCTCTTTCTATTAAATCTAATGCCTCAATACCATCTTTTGCAATGCCAATTACCTCAAATTCTTCATGTGCTGAAATAAATTGAGCAATTATTTGACAAAAGTCCTTATTATCATCTACAATTGCTACTGTTATTTTTTCCATCATAATCCCCCCTGGATTTTTATTTTATGTCTTCTCCAATATCTATTCGACAGCAAAACAAAATCTCCTTTTTTTTTATTAAATAAAATAAATGTATTTTTCTTAATAATTAGTTTTTTGATAATTTTAGGGTGGATTTCTCCATTTTGCTTGGAAGTAGAAATTTGCTAAAAAATATCGATAAGCTTTAAAGCTTATCGATATTTTTTAGCATCCACTCGATATATAAACCATAACCCTTTGTTGGATCATTGACAAAAACATGGGTAACTGCTCCAATTATGCGTCCATTTTGTATAATTGGACTACCACTCATACCTTGAACTATTCCTCCAGTTTGTTCTAAGAGTTTTTCATCAGTAACTTTTATTATCATAGACTTTTGATCTGGACTATCTTGTATTTCTGCTTTTTGTATTTCTATTTCATATTTTTCTATTCTATTATCTTCTAATGTGGTAAGGATATGTGCTTTTCCAATTTCAACTTCATCTCTAAAGCCTATAGAAATGCTTTCCTTATATTTTAATATTTCTTTATCATTATTTATAGTCCCATATATACCAAATGTTGTATTTTCATAGATTTCACCAAGAATATCATCTGTCTTATAAAAAACACCTTTTATTTCTCCAGGTGTTCCCTTTTTACCTTGTTCAATATCCGACACTTGAGCCTTCATAATTAATCCTTTTTCCACAGTAAGGAGTTCACCAGTATCTGCATCTGTTATACCATGACTTAAGGCTCCATAGGTGTTTGAATCCTCATGGTAATATGTCATAGTACCAATACCTGAGGTTTTATCTCTAACCCAGATACCAAGTCTAAAGGCATTATCCTGTAAACATTGGATTGGGATTGACTTAGTTGTAAATTCTGCCTTATTTCTTAAAACCTTCAGCTCAATTTCTTTATCTTTAACTTCATTTAGGATTTTTACCACTTGCTCCGAGCTTACTATTTTCTCTCCATCTATCTCTAAAATACTATCTCCGACTTTTAATCCTGCCTCTCTAGCGGGACTTTTTCTACTTCCATCCATAGCTATTACATCCGTAACAGCGACTACCAGAACACCTTTAGTATTCATTCTAACCCCAATTGCGTTTCCGCCAGGTATTAACCTTGGTCTATCTACTACATCCACTGTATAATTCTTAACTGCAATTAATCCCAATAACTTAACCTGTAAATTGGTATTACCTTCATCAATTCCATTAAGAGTTAAAGATTTACTAAGACTGGTATTTCCCTCATTATATATTGGATTAACGATGGTGGATTCAGAATTGTCTTCAACTGAGAAAGGAAAGGAGATATTCATGTTTTTATTTTCGCCTTTAATAATCTGAATACTTGAAGGGTAAAATAAGATTTGACTTAGTTGCATAGTAAAAGTCATAATCAAAATTATGCTAAATAAAAGAAAAAGCTTTCTTTTACCTTTAAATTTCCCCAAATACATCACTCTCCTTTATTTTTTGACTTTCACCTCCATTTATTTTCTTTGGTTCATTTATAATTTGGTCGATTTACAGTCCATTTATTCTACTCAAATATTAATCAATTTGTTAGTAAAATCTAATTAATATTTTAAAATGAAAAAATCACAAAAAAAATAAAGGCTATTAAGCCTTTATTCAATATTTACAAAAAAAATATTTATTTTTAAGATAAATCTTTTTAAGATTTAATTTTTTTAGACATTTCTATCATTTCCTTAGCATGTTTTAGGGTAGTTTCCGTTACATCTACTCCTCCAAGTAACCTTGCCATTTCTATGATTCTAGAATCTTCTGACAACCTTTCAATCTTTGTAATAGCCTTTTTATCATTAATATCCTTTGATATAACATAATGACTATCTGCAAGAGCTGCAATTTGTGGTAGGTGGGAAATAGAAATTACTTGGTGATTTTTTGAAATTTTACTGATCTTCTCACCAACAATTTGTGCTGTCCTACCGCTTATACCAGTATCAATTTCATCAAATATAAGAGTAGGCATATTGTCATTATCTGCTATTATGCTTTTAAAACCAAGCATAATCCTAGACATCTCACCTCCAGAAACTATACGTGATAAAGATTTTAACTCTTCTCCAGGGTTAGTAGATATTAAAAACTCTATATCATCTAAACCATTAGACGAAACCTCGACCTTATCTTCAAATCTTACTTTAAATATTATATTATCCATATTGAGTTGCTGTAATTCCTTGGCCAACTTATCTTCAAGGGATTCTGCAATCTCTTTACGCTTTAAAGAAAGTAATTTAGAGTCTTCTATTAATATATTTTCTAGTCTCTCAATTTCCTTCCTAATCTTTTCGATTTCCTTCTCGTGGTTTGTCAATTTATTATATTGGTCTAAAATCTCATCTCTATATTTATGAATTGAATTAACAGTTGACCCATATTTTTTCTTCAATTTATTGACTAAGTCCAATCTATCCTCTAGAAAAGTTAGTCTTTCTTCATCTAAATTTAAAGTTTCTAAGTAGTCAGATAAGTCATTTGATATATCATGAAGTTCGAACTTAGCACCATTAATTCTATCTAAATATGGTTTTAATTCCTTATCAACATTACTTATTCCATTCAATAGGTGTACTAGCTTATCCATCATTTGAAGTATTGAAGTAGACTCATAATCAGATGCACTGAGGATTTCTACACTTTCACCGATATTAGAAATTATCCCCTTCATATTAGAGAATTTATTATACTCATTCTCTATTTCTTCATCATCTTCAATATTTAATTTGGCTTCATCAATCTCGTCTATTTGAAATTTTAGAAGGTCTATTTCCCTCTCCCTTTCATAGGAAGAAGTAGACATCTTATCAAGCTTAGTCTTCTCTTCTTTATATAGGTTGTAGGTTTCAGATATTATACGCTGAAGTTTTTTGTGTTCTTTATCTCCAAAAGAATCTATTAAAATCTGATGATTTGCTACATTTAATAATGATTGATGCTCATGCTGCCCATAAATGTCTACAAGCTTTGCTGTAATCCCTGATAAAACATTTATGGTTACAGGTCTACCATTAATCCTTGAAATACTAGGATAATTTCTAGAAATCTCCTTGGTTATTATAAGGATATCGTCAACTTCTAGCCCTAATTCAATTATAGATTCTTTAACTTTATCGTTTATAAAGAAAAGACCTTCTATTATACATTTCTCTTGGCCTGTTCTAATTAGGTCTTTACTAGATCTACCTCCTAGAACTATGCCTAGGGCTTCAATTATGATTGATTTACCAGAGCCTGTCTCCCCTGTAAGAAGGTTTAAACCTTTTGTAAATTCAATTTTTAAATCATCTATTATAGCAAAGTTTTTAATGCTTAATTCTTTAAGCATATGGTTTCCTCCATTTCAATGAAAGGAACAAAGGGGTCGGTTGCCTTTTTGTCCAGCGAGCTATGCGAGTTGCAGACAAAACGGACAGCTGAGTTGCTTTAGCAACATAGGAGTGAACGCAGTGAACGTTCCTTTTGTTCCTTACTTAAGACTACTGTGAGCTTCCTCTATGATATTATTTATCATGTTTTCATCCATAGGGGCTCCACTCTTTTTAAATCTTGCTAAAAATTCTATATTTCCAGTAGCTCCTGTAACAGGAGAATAAGTTAGAGAATCCGCTACTAAGCCAATATCCTTTGAGAATTCAAGTACATTTCTTATAACCTCTAAATGAGTAGACTTTTCCCTGACGATACCTTTCTTTCCAACCTTTTCTCTTCCCGCTTCAAACTGAGGTTTAATTAATGCAACTATTTCTCCCTCATCCTTAAGTATTTCCTTTGCTACTGGAAGAACTAGCCTCAAAGAGATAAAAGATACATCTATGGAGATAAAGTCAACCTGGGTTCCAATATCCTCCAATTTCACATTTCTGATATTAGTTCTTTCCATCACCACAACTCTATCATCATTTCTAATTTTCCAGTCTAATTGGTTATAACCAACATCTACAGCAAATACCTTAACAGCTCCATTTTTAAGCATACAATCCGTAAATCCACCGGTAGATGCTCCAATATCCATGGATACTTTTCCCTTTAGATCAAGATTAAAGACTTTAATTGCCTTCTCAAGCTTTAATCCTCCCCTACTTACATAGATCAAAGGATTATTCTTAACTACTATATCTTCATCTTCAGAAATTAGGTCTCCAGGTTTTTGAATCTTTTCTGTTCCAATAAATACAACACCCTCCATAATAAGGCGTTTACCTTTTTCCCTCGAATCAACTAGTCCTTTTTCAAATAATAATACATCTGCTCTTTTCTTTCCCATAATTCTCCTCTTTATATCCAATCATATTTCACGATTAATCAAGTATTTAGCCAATTCTCTTAAAAAGGTTGTATCCCTCTTCTCAAGTGTATTAAGGGAATTTATAGCTTGCCTACTTAATTCTAATATCTTAGCTTCAGCTTCATCTACAGAATGAAATCTTAAATATGTAAACTTGTTAATATATTCATCCTGGCTTGCATCTAGTAGATCATCCTGTATTTGATATGCTAATCCTAAATGTAGGCCAAAGTCATTAAGGGCCTTAAGTTCATCATTATTAGCTGCTCCAACAATTGCACCTGAAAGGATACTAGCCTTAATCAAAGCAGCAGTTTTAGACCTATACATGTAGAAGAGTCTTTCTTCATCCATATTGTTAAATGAACTCATAAGATCCAAAACCTGACCAGCAATCATGCCACTGCTACCAGAATACCTACTTATTTCATTCATAGCTCTAATGTTCATCCTATATGAATCTTCAGTTTTAGAATTCTTATAAATATGGTCTGTCATGGTTTCAAAAGCTAGGTTTAAAAGTCCATCTCCCGCAAGGACCGCCATAGCTTCACCAAACACCTTGTGATTTGTAGGTTTTCCTCTTCTAAAATCATCATTATCCATACAAGGAAGATCATCATGGATTAAGGAATAGGTATGAATCATCTCTATAGCTAAAGCAAAGGGTAGCACCTTATATATGTCATCATCGAACATAAAAAAGGTCTCTATAGCCATTATGGGCCTTAATCTCTTTCCACCCGTAAAGAGACTATATTCCATGGCATCAAAGATGCTCTTATTAAAATCATCGCTTTTTTTCATAAGTTCCATTAAATAAAAATCTATGACTTTACTTTGTTTATCCAGTTCATTAGTAATATTCATCTTCGTCCTCCCTAATAAAGTCTATCTCCTTTAGGGCATCCTTGTCTTCTTCTAATAGAATCTTGACTTCGCCTTCAGTTTTCTTTAATATATCACTTAAATGATTATATAGCTCCATTCCTTGTTTAAACTTATCTACACTATCCTTAAGGGTACATTCCTCATCTTCTAAATCTACCAATAGGTTTTCTAACTTATTTAAGGCTTCTTCATAGGTTAATTTGCTAATCTCCATCTACTACTACACCCCTTTTTTCGATTTCTAATACCAAGGTCCTTAATTCTCCATCCTTAAGAAGAATGTTAATTTCCTCATCTAAACTAATCTCATCTATGGATTTAATAGCTTTTCCGTCCTTCTTATACAATATCCCAAAACCCTTTTCTAAAGAAATATTAGGATTTAGTAGATTAAGCTTATTCTCAAGTTTAGCTGAACGTCTATGTTCCTTATTTAACTTATCGTTTATATTTCCAATGAGTTTTCTATATAGTATATCTACTTCCTGATTTTTCTCACGGAGCTTTAAGATAGGGTTATTGTATTTTAAACCTCTTTCATACATATTTATATCTGCTTTATAGTCCCTTAATCTATTGACCATATAATTCGCTAAACAGTAATATTTATTATTTAAATCCTCATAGAGATGGGTCATATCTGGTACTGCTAGTTCAGCTGCCGCAGATGGTGTAGGAGCTCGTAAATCTGCAACAAAATCGGCTATGGTATAGTCTGTTTCATGGCCTACAGCAGATATTATAGGAGTTTTTAAGCTAAATATACATCGAGCCAAGTCCTCATCGTTAAAGGCAAATAACTCCTCAATGGAACCTCCTCCCCTACCTGTAATAATTAGGTCAATATCATCTAGACTATCTAAATATTTCAGTCCCTTAATTATTTCACTTGGAGCATCTTGTCCTTGGACAAGAGATGGATAAATAAGTATCTTACAAGGTGGACATCTCCTTTGTATTATGCTAATAATATCCCTAATTGCAGCTCCAGTAGATGAGGTAACAACACCTATCTTCTTTGGCATAGGAGGGATTTGCTTTTTATGTATATCATCAAATAAACCTTCTTTTAGAAGTTTATTCTTCAATAGATCATAGGCTTTATATAAATCTCCTATTCCTTTTTCTTCAACATTTCTAACATAGAGCTGATAATCTCCGTCTCTTTCGAAAACGGATATATAGCCAGTAACAAGAACCTTCATTCCCTCTTCTAAATTAACTAGGAGTCTTTCATTATCAGACTTAAACATAACACATTTAATTCTGCTCTTATCGTCCTTTAAGGAAAAATACATATGACCACTATAATGATGCTTAAAGTTGGATATCTCACCTTCAACCTGAATGTTTGAAAGTATCATATCCGTAGTCAATACTCTTTTAATATAGGTATTTACCTCATTTACTTTAAAAGGTTTCATAAATTCACCACCTATGCCCATTTTTTATACTAGCCAGAAAAGCTAAGCCTACTCCATTGTCCGTAGACAATTCCCTTGAGGGGTAGATCAAGTTAAAATGTCCTTTGTCTAGATAGGACCTAATATATGAATTAGCTGATACCCCACCTGTTATTAATATATCCTTTAGTCTGTATTTTTTAACAGCATTTTGAATTAAAGATTCAATAATTCTTCCTATGGTGTTAAATAAGGTAATTATTGTATCTTCATGAGGATACAGTCTTGAGTCTAATAACTTAATAAAATAATTTTCTAATCCTGATATATTGGTCCAGATTCCATCCTTAATGCTAATTGGAACCTTAAGATCTAGGAGGCTTCCTCCTTGTGAAATTTTTTCCAATTCAGCCCCACATGGAAACTTTATACCCATATGAATGCCCATACGATCTATAAGTTGACCAAAGTTTAAGTCTAGGCTTCCCCCTATAGGTTTTATATCTAAATTATCTTCCTTATTTTCAACCAACAAGAGTTCTGTAGTTCCTCCTGAAATATGTAAGGATAAAAATCGGTCTAGATTCCTATTCTCCTCCATAAGACCAGCTCCAATATGTCCCTCTTGGTGACTGAATTCCTTAAAGCTTGTCCCCAGGACCTCTGAAAGAATAAATGCCTGGTTTTTTCCAACAAGAAAAACAGGCATGTACGAATCAATCTCATTTCTTGGCTTTGAAGACACAGCAATAGTGTCAATTAAGCTTAAATCAACACTATGGGAAAGTTGACTTATGAGATCTGGCATATTATTTAAATGTTGGAAAACGGCTTCTTGCTGCCTTAAGCCTTGACCATCTACCTTAAGAATTCTTCTAGCGTTAAGAATCACATTCTTATTCTCATCAACTAGACCTATTGAAGTTGTATAGGCGCTTGTATCGATTCCTAAAAAGAGTTTATTCATTCTTATTCAATTTCCTTACATAGCCGCCTAGAACTCCATTTACAAATTTAAAGCTATCCTCGTTACTATATAGCTTTACTATTTCAACAGCTTCGTTTATGGCTACTTGTATAGGTATGTCATTTCTGTACATAATCTCATTTATGGCTACTCTCAGAGCTGCTAAATCTACCTTAGCTAGTCTAGGAAGACTCCATCCTTCAAGATTATCAATTATATTTTTATCTATCGCTTCTAAATTGCTCTTGATAGAATCATATGATTCCTTTATATACTTTGTCTCGTTTTCATCGAATTCAAAGTTGTTCAAAAACACTTCCAATGCATCAAGGGAATAGTCATTAGTACTATCCATTTGAAACATCAATTTCACAGCACCTTCTCTTGCTTGTTTCCTACCCATACTTTCCTCCTAAGGGTCTAGCCCTATTAGTTTATCTCTTCTTAACCTGAGTAAGGCAAAGGATCTCAAGTTTATTTTCAAAACCGGATTCTTCGCCTATATTTAAATTACTTTAAATTTAGCTACTTACCTTTTGTCTCAGATTCAGTCTTTTGTTCTTTAGGGACACTAACTCCTTGAACATTTACATTAACACTTACAACATTTAGCCCTGTCATAGTTTCAACAGTTTGCTTTACATTTTCTTGTACTTCTTGAGCTACTGTTGCTATATTTGAACCGTATTCTACAACTAAAAAGATATCTATAGAAGTATCCTTTTCACCAACTTCTACCTTAACACCCTTAGATAAGTTCTTCATACCTAGAAGTTCAGTAATTCCTCCAGTTATACCACCGCTCATTCCTACTACACCTTTTATTTCTGTTGCTGCAACCCCTGCGATTACTCCTACTACATCATTTGAAATCCTTACACTGCCTTTATCCAAATTATCATTATTCATACTCTCAGTCATTTTAACACCTCCAACACTATAAAGCTAAACTCATTATATCAAAGGAAGTCCTTGTTTACAACAAATCTATTGCTTTTTCATTATTTTAATAGCATCTGAACTACTTCTTGCTCATTTAGGTCATTTGAAGTAACCACTACCTTAATATCTTCATCTGTTAAGAATACTAGAGCTTCTTCGAATCCTTTGGATTTTACTAAACCTTCAATCTGTAGTTCTTTTTCAGAAATGTTGCCTATTTTCATAATCTCTTCTTGGGCCTTGGTTCTTACATCATCAGCAGTTTTATCGTTATTAACTATATCATCTAGTCTATCTACTGCACTTGCTCTTAACTTATCTCTAGATAATCTAAATTCAACAAAGTAATCTCTAGATGATGAATTTTCTGTATTCATAACCTCTGCTAACTCTTCATTGCTGGAGGATATAACTTGTGCAAGATCAGTGTCAGTCTCTCCTGAAACAACTATGTCTATATAATCCCCTTCTTTAGCATTGATATACTCTTCACCTAGATTTGTCATCTGAGCTTCTTCATGGTCTTGATAATCATCTGAAGCCTTTAATAGGGCTTGGTTAGTCAACTGATAATTTAAATATCCTGTAAAAACCAATAATATCAATAGCATTCCTATAATCGCTGGTCTCTTAATCTTAAACATAATACCCCTCCTATTTACTAGAATATACTTGAACCCTATTTCCACTAACACCTAAGACGGTCTTAACAGCGTCATATAGCATCTCTAAAACCTTTATATCATCAGCACCCTCTGCAACTACAATAACCCCCTTTACAACTGGATTAATTTCCTTAAGTACAACCATTGAATCGTTGGCAGTGCTAGAAACTATCTGGACATTTGTATCCTCTCGGTTTACCTCTCTTGTCCCCCCTTGGGCATCCACTTCCTTAGTAGTTTCAATAGTCTTTGTGGTATTTGATGCAGGTACAGTCTCGATTGATTCTTCCAGGGTAATCATTACTGAAACCTGACCTACTCCACTGAGTTTCTGAAGAATATTGATTAGTTTTGACTCTAGATAGGTGCTGTAATCATCCTCTAAATAGATCTCCTTTACAGTCTCCTTAATTGGGACCTCAGATTTCTCAGTATCATTAAATATACTTATCCCAATTAACACTATGACTGATAGTAGGAGAATTATGAATAAATTATTGATGAATTTCTTATCATTTAGTTCCTCAAGATGTTTCTTTATCTTATTGATTAGGTCTTCCATGACTTTCCTCCCCATTAGAAAAATAGATATTTATCTTATTGTCATCTAGCTGGGTCATCGTGGTGATGACCCCCTTTATATCATCATCCTCAAAGGATGTTAAAACAGTAGAACTCAAACCTAATTCTATATTTTCAACCCTTATATCCCCTCTGATTTCCTTTTGTTCTAAGACTATATCTACACCATCTAGAGTGAAGACCTGTTCTTCATGAGGACTGGTTTTAAACTTTATAGATTCCACACCATAATCTGAATTATCCTCAATCAAATCCTTTAATTCTCCACTAAGATTACTAAGATATAAATCTACGATTTGCTGATTTCTTACTTGCTCAATATTATCAATGGATATGTCTTTTTCAGAAAAGGCTTGAACTTCTTTATCTATATCTAGACTTATCTCATTTAATTTTGTAAAGGGACTTATAACAGTAAATATGATTAAAATTCCAATAATAAAGTTTACATATCTTCTCATATTCCCCTTTGGCATGACGATATCTATTAAGGATATAATCATGAAAAGTGTAACTAACTCTTTCAACCAATTAGTTATGAAATTCGTAAAAATATCCCTCACCTACCTCATCATCAATAGACTATTTCCAGTATCTACAACTATTGTTATGGTAATAAAGAACATAATGGATACGGATACCACACTGATCAATATCAGTAATATGGTCTTACTTATATCTGTAAAAAAATTAGAGATATTTGAAGATACGATTGGCTCAATCACTGCTCCTATTACCTTGTAGATTAGTAGTAATATGCTAATCTTAATTACAGGTAGAATAGTTATTACAATAAGGATGATAAGACCAATAATACCTATTCCATTCTTTAGGATAGCAGAAGATCCTATTACAGTTTCAACTGCGTCGGATAAAAAGCCTCCAACTATAGGAACAAAATTATCCACTGCAAACTTGGCTGTTCTGATAGATATTCCATCCATCTTGGTAGAAAGACCATAAATAGTTATGATACCTATAAATATAGTAAAGGCAGCTGTAATAATAAATGTGATAATCTGCCTACCTAATTCCGAAATCTTTCTTAACTCTGCTCTATCTGAAAGATTGGCCAATATACTTACAATAAAGGAGAAGTATATAAGGGGTATAATTATATTCACAACTAGAAAGCCTATTACATTCACTGCACCTATAATCATAGGATGAAACAATACCTTGGTATTAGGTCCTCCAGCAATAACTAAGAAGGTTAAGAGTATAGGCATTATAATTTCCATAAAGCTAACCATATGGCCGACAGTAACCTTGACAACTTCCATTAACTGATAGAAGCTACCTATGATTAAGATTGCTAATACCATATAAGTAACATAGTTTGCTATTTGACTAACTGAGGAGTTTTCAAAAGTCCCTTGAAGATTGGTAATGATTGCTGAAATAAAAGTTATAGCTAGTATCTTACTTAGAAAGCTTAAATTTATTCTAATCTCACTAAAGAAGGTATCTACTATTAGGTCTTTAATCTTATCCTTTTCAAAGATCTTTTCACCCCTGATGATTTTACCTATGATATTTCTAAAAGAAAAATCCCTAAGGGCTTCCTTATCCTCTAAAACATCCTCAATAAAATTCTCTAGCTTGGCTGTATCAAATAAATTAAGTTGTTCATCTAGAATAAAACCTTCTATATCAACCCCTATAACTATATTAGGTAGCATTAAAATAAATAAAAGTATATAGATTGTCCTCTTCATCTTCTCACCCTTAGGGTAGTATTTTTAATATCAAATCCATGAGAGCTAATAATATAGGTATGGCAAGGACCATTATCAATACCTTTCCCCCCAGTTCAATCTTCATAGCTATTGAATCCTGGCCAGCATCTCGGGATATTTGTGATGCAAACTCCACAAGATATGCCATACCTATTATTTTGACTATGGTATTAAAATAGCTAATATCCACGTTAGCCCTGCTGGATAGACTGCTTATAGTATCTACAACATATACAAGTTGTGGAACTATCATAGTGAATATAATTACTCCAGTAACAATAGACAAAAGTATAGCGAATTCCGGTTTTGTCTCCTTTAATATCACTATCAGAATAGTAGCTACAAGCCCTAAACCTACAATTTGCATAATTTCCATAATATCACCTAGTATAATCTAAAGAGTACTTTTACGTCAGTAAATAGTTGACTCACCAGTTGGATTACAACCCCAAGTACTATAACCACACCAACTAAGGTGGTAAGATAAGCATATTCTTCCTTGCCTGATTTTGCCAAGACCGTATGTAGTATTGCTGTTACCATTCCAATGCCAGCTATTTTAAAAATTAGATCCACATCCATCTTTATCTCTCCTTAGCTCTAAATAAGAATAATGATCATACCAAGCCCCAAGATTATACCTAAGGAACCGTACATTTTTCCATACATGTTTTTTTCCTCCTTAGCTTCTTGGATTTGTTCCTGGAAGCTATTTAATACATATTTTATTTGTAGTTCCTGGTTATCCCTATAAGACCTACCTATGACCTTTCCTAAGGATTTAAAGATTTCTAAATCCTCAGGACTTAGATTGTAATCCTCTTCTAGCAAATATGAGGCCTCATTAAATATGACGTATAAATCTCCTACTTCATCCTTCTCAATCTTGTCTCTCATAAAAGAAAGAACCTTTGCCATAGGCTGAGAAGTCTTTTCTAAGATGTTTTCAATAGCTATAGGTATAGGAGTTAGAAAGACTAGTAATTCTGTCTGTAAAAGCCTTGTAACTTCTTGGAGGTCGTGTAACCCATTAAGCCTCTTAGTATATCTATGTCCAAAGGAAAATCCTAGAATGGCACAAATAGAAAAAATATTTAATAACATTAGTATTTTAAGCAGTAACATATTTCTTCCTCTTTTCTAGTAGATTAGTGGACATGTCCTGATCTAAAATCATTCTAATGGTTCCCACTCCTTGTGAATTATCCATAATGATAAACCTCTTAAAATTTTTCTCATCAAAGAGACTCTTAATAGATGGTCTAGTTATGATATCCTCAATTGAATTTCCGTGAATTGTAGCTATTAGACTAATTCCTGCTCGTAAGGCTTCAGATATTGCTTCTGCATCATCTTTGCTACCTATCTCATCTACTGCAATGATTTCAGGTGACATGGACCTAATCATAAGCATTATTCCATGAGATTTACGACATGAATCCAAGATATCCGTCCTAATACCAACATCCTTTTGAGGTATACCGTTATAAAGCCCTGCTACTTCAGATCTTTCATCGATTAAGCCAACCTTATATCCCTTGATCCCCATGTTATCCATCCCATTACTTAAATTTCTGACTATATCTCTAAGTAGAGTTGTTTTACCACATTGGGGTGGTGAGATAATCATAGTGTTTAAGAAGTCTCCATTCTTTATAAGGTAGTTAATTATATTATTTGAAATCCCCTTTTTCTCCCTAGCAATTCGAAAATTTAAGGAGGAAATATTCTTAATGCTCTCGATACCTTGATTACCATATATAACCTTTCCACCAATACCAACTCTATGTCCTCCTTTAATGGTGATATATCCATTCCTTAACTCTTCAGATAATGCATATATAGAGTAGTTGCATACCAGTTGGAATGACTTTGAAATCATTTCTAAATCTACTATAAGTGCCTCTTGGATATTATTAGTTACTTCTCCATCCCTTTTTATATAATAATCCCTTCCTTGGCAATAAAGGCATAAGGGAGAGTTTACTCTAAGTCGAATCTCCTCCGAATTTTCCTTAAGCCTATTTGGAAGCCTTGCCAGTGGTTGTTTAATTTCTAAAGCTAGGTTTTCTATAACATAATCAAATATTCCTTTCTCCATAACCTGTCCTCCTTTTAATTAATTCTATGAGAAAGGAATATTATTATTACAAAAAAATAAGGCTTCCTTAAACATTAAAGTTTAAGGAAGCCTTATTTTTTAGATATTAATCTTCTTCTGAGCTGTCAATCTCATCAAAATCATCATCGAAGTCGTAGTCTGAATCTACTTCGTAGTCATCATCCCAATCATCGTCGTCATCATAGTCATCATCGTCGCCATATATATCGTCTTCTACATCGGCTAGATCTTCATCTATGAAGTTTACATATTCTTCAAGATCCATCTGATCTTCAATTACATCATCAAGAACATCAGTGAATGCTTCTAGGGTTTCGATGATTTGAACCAGCACTTTGCCCTCCTTGCTTGAATCAGCAACTCCTAGTCCTTCAGCTAGTCCTTTAAGGTAAGCTACCTTTTGTAATAAGTAATCCATTTTACCCCTCCTATTTGATTTATCTTTTTATTGTGTTACTAAACCCTGGAGAGATATTCTCCAGTTCTTGTATCTATTTTAATTGTGTCACCTAAGTTAACAAACAATGGAACCATTATAGTTACACCAGTTTCAACAGTTGCTGGCTTAGTAGCGCCAGAGGAAGTATCCCCCTTTAAACCTGGTTCTGTATGAGTAACTTCAAGTTCTACGAAGTTAGGAGGCTGAACTTCAAATGCCTTACCTTTGTAGAATCTTATAGTCGCATTGTCATTTTCTCTTAAGTACTTGATTGCTTCTTCAACAGCTTCTTTATCTAATGGTAGCTGCTCATATGTGGCAACGTCCATAAAATAGAAAAGTTCTCCATCGCTATATAGATATTGCATTTCTTTAGTTTCAATAGTAGCCTTTTCAAATCTCTCAGTTGGGTTAAAGGTTACATCCTTAGTTCCACCTGATAATACGCTTCTAATCTTAGTTCTAACGAAAGCCGCACCTTTTCCCGGTTTTACGTGTTGAAAATCAATTATTTGGTAGACATCCCCATCCCATTGGAAGGTGATTCCTTTTCTAAATTCACTTGCTGATATCATTAGTTTCCTCCTACCTTTTCATCTTTATTACTTTCATCCTGTTTATTATATCAATATCTAGTATTTTCCACAACATAAATATCCAAAAACCTCTATATATTACGGCTGAGAAGCTTTTCGTATTCCATCATAATTTCTTTGCCTATTTCTGCTATCTCCTTCTGATCTACGTTGACAATTACATGGGAGGATAAAAGATACATTTGCTCTCTTTCACTATATAGGCTTTCTACCCTATTCTTTAAATCCTGACTCTCTTTTAATAAGGGTCGAATTACTCTAGTTTTAGTAAGATTATGAAGGATAGTATCTATTTTTCCCAATAAAAGAAATATATATCCATTATCTTGTAGTGCACTTATATTCTCATTTCTTATAACTACACCACCTCCTGTAGATATAATATAGTTATCCTTCTTTGATACCTCTTTAATTATTTCTGATTCAACATCTCTAAAATACTCTTCACCATGCTTTTCAAATATATCATTAACGGTTAGCTTTTCTCTTTGGGTTATCATTTCATCTGTATCTAAATAGGCTACACCCATAGATTCAGCTAAATACCTGCCAATTTCACTCTTTCCAACACCACTCATCCCAATTAATACAATATTTTTCATTTGTTATACTTTACTCCTATCTATTTGATCTCAATGAAATCGGGAAGGTAGAATCCATACATACCAATAGCTTCCCTATCATATTTAAGATTTATACTATCTAAATAATCAATTTTTCCCTCTGTTAAGATTATACCTCTTATTATAGGTTTATAATCATTAGTTTCAGATTCGACAATAATCTTGGAGTCTTGTCCTTTTAATACTATTATACCAGAAAATTCAAACCTTTTCTCGATTATCAGGTCTCCTTCAATAATAATTACTCCTTTAAGTTTTATAGGGTCTAAAACAGGATTGTCTATTATTCTTAAGGATACTGGAGTAAATACTTTATTTTTAATATCAAAGAATATCCTATTTGGAGATGTAGATATTTTTGAATACCTTTCTTCAGTAGTTGAGCTTGAACTTATTTTTCTAACTATATCCCTTGTGTTATTTTCTGCTTCAATTTGTATTTCATTATGATTAAATGTATTTAACTTTTTAAAATCACTAGGTACATGATCTATACTGAAGTCATAAATATTTTTATAAAATTCATCTAAATTTTCACAGGTTTTAAAATCTAAATCATAAGAAATCAATGGCAGACTGCCCTCTTCGAACATGCCTTTCACATATGTAATCCTTTCCTTAGAAAAAGATTTTATTCCCCTATAATCAGATTCTGCAATTAATTCCATATACCTTCTATCATTGACATTAATGAATTCGATATTTACACTTTTTTTCTTATCCAGTGAATCTAAATCATCATCCTCAATAATAATTTTTGTTTTCCTAGCTCCAGAAGTAGGAGATTTTAAATATGCTCTTATAGTTGGTTCTAGATACTTGTTATAGTAATATTCATCATAAACAACCCTATTTACCTTGGTTTCAGCTAGTAAACGAGCTTGTATTTTATCTTTAGAGGCAAAAGTAAGTTTAGCCTCTAGAGTTGATATATAATTTAGATAAGTAATTACCATCATGACTATACAGGAAACCAAAATAAACATAGGTGTTGAGAATCCTTTATTATTCATGGAACCTCCTTAAAATCAAAGTCTTTCTCCAAATACAGACAGGCTTTAAAACTATGAAATATATCGATATCATATCCCATGCTTATATCTAAAAACACAAGTTTATTATCTACTTCTGTCCTAGTATTAGATATAGATATAACCCCTTCTGATAGCTCATTAAAGCCAGCTAAATTCTTAGCTTCTGGATATGAGGGTGATTTTTTATTTATTGCTATCCTTATTAGTTTATTATCTTTAGAATAATAGGTCGAGAAATTATACCTGGTGTCCGAACCCTCAACCCCACTATCTTTAAAGATAACAAATCCTATGTTATCAGGATACATAGTATTAAGGTTTGGAATATTATCTGCCGATATAAGTTTATCAGAATTTCTTAATTCCTCCTTTATATATTCAACGCCGAATCTTCCATTCAAAAGTAGCTCATCCATATCCTTTCCCCGGGAAGAAGCTTTTAGTGAGTAATTTAATATGTTTAACATACTAGCAATTATTAGGGTTAATATGCCAAAACTCACCATAAACTCTATAATTGTAAAGCCTCTTTTATTTTCTAGTTGATGATTTATATTGTACAGGTTGAACATTCTTATCATCCTTTAGATAAATATATACAGTATATTCTATAAACCCCTCACTACTATAATTCTTAACTAGCTTACACCTATATGTAGATGTATCAAGATCTTCATCCTCATAAATTATTTCTCCAAAATCATCCAAATCAGCAAGCATTTTCATAGCAGACTCACTTCTACTTTTTAGCTTTTCTACTACCATTTCGCCAATATAATTCATTTCATCTCTATACCTTATACTTCTAACAGTATTAAATGAAAACCCTAATGAAGGCAGAATTACAACGGACAATATGCCTAGAAAGCACAAGCCAATAATGATTTCAAATAAAATAAAACCCTTTCGCTTCATATCAATCTATTTCCTTTAATGAAACTTTTCCTGTAGCAGGAGTTACAGTAATCATAAACTCCTTGCCTTTATCAAGACTAATATATACAGTACCACTAATGTTAGGGACACCATTTCTCCCAAATGCAAACTCTTCTGCTCCAAGATCATCCACAACTTTTGATGAATACATACTTAATTTTACTCCTTTCTTAAAATAATGGCTTTGAATTGCTTTTGAATTTACGGTAATATTATAAAAATTACGTGTGTAGTCAAAATTCACAATATGAATTTCTCCAGTGACTATAGCTTGATTTCTAGCATAGAGTATGTTTCTCCTAAACTCTTTAAGCTCCTGCATCTCCTCATAAGTACTTAAGGCTTTTAGATTGGGTATTGCAATGGAAAATAGTATAGAAAAAATAGCTAGTACGACGACTAGCTCTATTAGTGTAAATCCCTTATATCTGTCCATCTAGTACATCGAC
>CAZPZN010000028.1:7022-18593 GCA_964590735.1 uncultured Tissierella sp. | reverse complement strand
TAAAATTTGTAATGATATTATAACTAATTATATAATAAGGATAATACTTAAAAAGTGAAACCTTTTTTCTTTTCATCCGTTTATTAAGTAAAGGAGAATTCCTATGACCAAAGAGCAACTGGAAAAATTATATAATGAATATCATAGGGAACTCTACCTTTATGCCGTTTCTCTTTGTAAAAACCACTTTCAAGCACAGGACCTTGTTAGTGAAACCTTTTATAAGGCTTTGCTAACTGTGGACAAGAGCATACCCTATTTTAAATATTGGCTATTTCATGTTTGTAAAAATCTATATATCGATGAGTCCAGAAAGGACAATAGATTAATGGATATGGAGGATATCATCTTAGAATCCCTTGAGACTCCATTGGATAAACTTATCGATAATGAAGAACGTAAAAGGATATTTAATCTAGTGATGAAACTTCGCCCTTCTTATAGGGAGGCAATTGTACTACATTATTATAGCGGATTTAGCCTTAAGGAGATAGGAAAGCAGATAGGAGTATCAGAAAATGCAGCTAAAATATTGTTATTTAGGGCACGGAGAAAACTAAAAGCCGGATTGGAGGCAGAAAATGAGCTTTAGAGAATTAATTAAGAGATATAGAGAAGGGACTGCAACGAAAGAAGAAATACTACAAATTCAAAAGGAACTTGAAAAGTACGAAGCCATAGAAGAATATCTTTCCGATTCTTTGGACTTGGATTTTATCAATGATTCCAATGATGAAAAAGTTACGAGTAATACAGATGAAATCCAAAAAAACGTCAATAAAAGGCTTAGAAAGGTGGTCCTTACTTCTGTATCTATAGTTATGGCAATAATTATCGGAGCCTTTTATATTATCTCCCCTGTAGTCGATAGCATTTACTACAATCCAAATGACTACTCAATAAGTGATATAAGGGAAAATTTATTCTATGACTTATACGTCTTTACAGAATTAAATCTACCAGGCTACGGTATATCATCACCTACAGTTGCAGAAAGTTTAGGTTTTGGAAGCTACAATATTTATATGGGACGTTCAAAACAATTTACTCACACTAAAGAAGTAGTAAATATGAAGCTTCAAAGAGGAAGGTTGATTTCGATGGACGGTAGCATACGACCTGCTCCATTTATTTACTTTCCAACTTATGCCGATTCCGCTTCATTTGATGAAGAATTAATTGAAAATAATAATAAGCGTATCTTAAATCATTTAAGGCAATTAAGCCCCGTATCTTACGTATCAGCAGCTTTGACCTTTGACAGGGACTTGACTATGGAGGAATTTCACGAATTACAATGGGACTATGGAGTTGACTTTATATGGGTAGGAATCCGAACAGAACCTGAGGAAGAGCCTAATAAGACTACTACCGGCTTTCGTATAAGTAATACATCAGTAACCCAAATTAACAATACTCCCGATAAGGAAAGGTACCCTGCCTTTGACTTTTGGGAATGGTTAAGGGAAAATAACAGGAGTGCTAATATAAGCCATTGGCCTGAAGCTTATAAGCTTCATTACAAATCCTTATTAAGATATATGATTGATAGAGAAGAAGCTGTTTTAACCTTTGAAGCCATGCCTAGTAAATATGAATTTTATAAAACCGCCCTTGAATACGTGGAGGAAAATGGAGTTAAAACCTATGGAGCTCTGGTATTTGCAAATCCTGAGTCACTGATTAAACTTGTAGAAAATGGCCCTGTTAAGACTATGGGTATTGATGAAGTATTGGCATCAAGAAGGTTTATATACTAAAAAAATGATAAAAGGGTTATTCCTTTTATCATTTTTTAATCTTTGTCACATCCTAACCCATAATCTATACCATGTATAGTTCCATAACTCTTCATGACTTAAGGTTTCATGGTTTTTTGGGTTCTTCATTAGCCTTATCCTGATCTATTTTTTGTCTAAGTAATTGTAAACTAGAGAATCTAAAGACTTCATGAAATCTTCATTTGCTTGAGGATTTCTTTTTTTGAATTTGGAATATATCTTGTTTTCTCGTCTCAGCTTTTGGTTGAGATGCCTTCTATTCAGTATTCCATCAATATTATCCTTACCTATTATTAATCCATTTTGATTTATGCAAATAGCCTCTTTTGCCAAACCCATTGCGGCTAATCTATAATCTTGTGAAACCAAGATATCTCCCTTTTTAATATGATTTGCTATATAATAGTCAGCACTATCCCTTGATATATCTACTGTTACTATTTCGGCATAATCATCTTCCACTTGAACAGCATAGTTTTTGACTACAACAACACGGAGCTTGTGTTTTTTAGCCACTTCAATTGTAATATTCACTACAGGACAACCGTCAGCATCTACATATATTACCACGATGACACCTCACTCTCTTATTATAGTCAATACCGTGCTGTTCCAAGTTTCTCTTAATTTTCTTACCCTTAAAAATGCTAGTAATATTGTAACCATCAATAGAATTTCTATAGTAGCATTCTTATATAATTCCGTCGGATAATTCTTATAATTTGTGTTTTAATGAATTTATTAACGGCAGGTACTATCTTCTTTGAACCTACTATTTTCTCTAGACTGATGTTCCATTATATGAGCAAGCTGTTAAAAAAAGTAGCACTAATGAAAAGGTGATTATTAAAAATCCTTTTTCATAAAACCACCTTGTAAATGTTGTTTTGATTGTTTTATCTTATCAACTTACTTATTATATTTTTTGTATAAATTTATCGTTCATCAGAAATTTCTAGCACTTTATTATATAATTTTGAATCAATATAAATTCCCGAGCTAACTAATTCATCCATAATAGGTCTTACCTTAGTTATTATACCTAATTCTTTCGCTTTTAAAATCACTCCTATAGTCCCTGTTATGTTAAGGCTATGATATTTAGCATACTTTCTAGCTAATAAGTCATCTATTATGCATAGATCTGCTCCGATTTCCCTTGCTAATATCATTACTTCAACTTCTCCCTTATGAAGACTTGTAATAAATATTCTTTTAGCTTCCTCATTTTTTATCTTCATAATATCTATAAAGCCACTTTCTTGAATGAAATCATCACATTCCTTTCGCTTTGATTCCAAGACAACCTCCTCATAAACGGCAAATGGTATTACTATTTTCCCATATACCTCTTTTAGTAAATATAACTTACCAATCTTATTTAGGGCTATTAGAGGAGTTGAGTTGGCTATAACTTTACGCATTTTTTAAGTCCTCTAATAATTCTTCATCATCTTCAAATTTAAATATTGAGATTTTATACGATGAAAGTAATTCTATGAAATCTTCTTTAGACATTTCCGCAAGCTCTGAACATTGCCCTAAGGATAATTTATTCTCTTTATAATATTTTACTGCTACCGTTCTTTTCATGTCTTTAATAATATTCTCACTACTTTCTCTTAGTGAAAGCACTATTTCCTGTGGAAGAGATATATTAGCATTGTAATCCATATCGTCACTTCCTCTCCAATTCTTTCTTAATACTATTATACCCTAGAAAATTGTATTGTTCATAATATATTCAAACAATTTAAACTTAGATTTAGAGCTATACGGGTATAATTATTTCTCTTATTATAGCAATTACCCAATACCATACCGAACATTTTAGTATATTAGACGCTATGTATTTTGTTTTTCCCATCACTTTATTCTTTTCCCATCTATTTATAAACTTTTCATTTTTATTCATAAAGCCCTCTCCTTGAACTTCGTAACTCCGGAACAATATTATCCGGAGCCTCACCCTTTAGAGCCTGCACGAGATTTTTAGCAGCCACCATAGCCATTCTGTCTCTTGTTCTTTGGGTTGAGGAACCTATATGTGGTAATGTAATTACATTAGGCATTTTAAGAAGAGGATTTTCTTCACCTAAAGGTTCCTTTTCAAATACATCAAGACCTGCTCCAAGTATAGTTTTGTTTTCTAAAGCCTTAATCAAAGCCTCCTCATTTACTACCTTGCCTCTGGAAGCATTGATAAAGATCGCATCTTTTTTCATTAATGAGAATTCTCTCTCGTCAAACATATGAAAGGTTTCATTAGTTAAGGGAGTCATAGTTACAACAAAATCACTGATCTTTAGTAGGGACTCTAAATCAAGATAATTCACTTCTAATCTTTCTTCAACTTCAATTTTCCTATTTCTATTATAATAATAAACATCCATATCAAAACCTAATCTTGCTCTTTTTGCTACACTTTCTCCGATTCTGCCCATACCTATAATACCTAAGCTGGAGCCACTTACATCCTTTCCGAAAAAGATTTCATCATCACCTTTTTCCCATTTTCCATCCTTTACATGCCTATCTAATTCGCTTATTCTTCTAGCTGTTCCTAGTATCAATCCAAATATTAAGTCAGCAACCGCATCGTCCAATGAACCTGCTGTGTTAGTCCCAATTATATCTCTTTCCCTCATAGCATCTATATCAAAGTTGTTATATCCTACTGAAAAATTACTAACAACTTTAAGGTTTGGAGCATGATCTAGTAGGTTTTTATCTATTCTTATCATGGATAATAGTAGGCCTTCTACATCATGGATTTTATCCAGTATTGTATCATAGGTCAGCTTTGTTTCTCCTTCCCAGATTGTGTAATCGCAATGCCTTCCAATATATTCTTCAACTTCTTTAGGAATCTTTCTGGAGATTAATACTTTTGGTTTTTTCATAGGACCCCTTCCTTCTATAATCATTTAATATCCTTTGATATTTACTGATTTTCTACTATTTCAAAATATCCATAGTAATTCTTGGCTTCATAGACTCCTGTCCCTATTAAATCCATAATTTCTTTGCCTATTCTATAGCTACCTTTAGTAAGCTGACCATATAACCACTCCCAATTAATTTCCCATTCAACACTATCATTCATAGGTATAATATATGCTTCGTCTGTCCATCCAACATTATATGCTGAAGGTAGCATTTCTACAGTAATCCATTGATTTTCACTCTTGACCTCTAGCCAGAACAAACTACCCGTCTGTAAATCACCTACAGGCTTTCCTCCCGATTGATTGAATATCAATGTTAATCCTCTAGGAGTTACTTTAGTGGTAGTTAATTTTACACCCCAAACATCCTCTCTTTTGTTAAACCTCACCCATTCTGAGTCCATAAGTACTACCACGTATCCTTCTATATCATTAATTTTTGCATACTTCGTATTTTTTTCAACCGGAAAGTTGATCTGGCCATCTTTTGATGGTAGTTCAGTTCCCTTGATTACTGAAGTTGTGGTCTTAATTACGCTTTCATCTGGCTCTATAACCATCTGTTCACCAGTTGTAGAATATAGTTCTTCATCGATCATTATGGATGGAGGCATTGTATTTGGTATTTCTGCGACGGGCTTTGAGGATTCAAAATCTTCAGGAGGTATAATATCATTTATGCAACCGAAGCTCAAAATCATTAAAACAAATACTAACGTAATTAATAAAATTCTCTTTTCCAAATCAATTCCACCTCCTTTGCTGCACGTCATATAAAGAATGTTCATTAATTATATCATTTTGGGAAGGACTTTGTTATCAATATAAATTTTACATATAAGCGCAACTATGGTATATTTTTGTTACCTTTCTTCGAGTTCAATCGTGTTATAGGTGAAAGGGCCTTTTCAATAGATAAAAATGAGGTATTGCATATGAGACTATCTTTGGAGTTGCTGATAAAAGAATATCAAAAGAGCCTGTTTAATGCTGCATTCAACCTATGCGGGAATGCAGAGGACACCAACGACGTGGTTCAGGATACTTTTATTCAGTATCATACTTCGAATAAACAATTTAATGATGAAGAGCATCTTAGGGCATGGCTATTCCGTGTTGCAATCAACAAATCAAAAGATATAAATCGATCATTCTGGAGAAAGAATAAAGTATCCCTGGAAGAATATCACAAAGAAATACCGTTCGAAACTTCAGAAGAAGAATTCATTTTCGAAGAAGTTATGAAACTTCCTGAGAAATACCGAATTGTAATTCATTTATTCTATTATGAAGATATGTTAATACGTGAAATCGCAGAAATCCTTAAGATAAGCGAAGGAAACGCTAAAATGCGATTGTCCAGAGGGCGTAGTTTGTTGCGAGATGTTTTGAAGGAGGAATGGAACGATGACAAATAATAAAAAATACAGGAAGATATTCGATCAGGTTGCATCTTCCAAAATGAAACCATTGGAGGTAAGTGAAGTGATGAAACAAAGGAAAACACATGGCTGGATAAATAATGTCGCGACTGCAGTAGCACTTGTTGTTGTTCTGGGCAGTATTAGCGGTATAGCATATGCTGCAGATTTTGGTGGAATACAGCGTAATCTTCAACTTTGGATACATGGAGATCAGACAGAGGTAGTCATGGAATTCAATGAAGATGGCACTTATAAAATGGAATATAAGGATATAAGTGGTACCATGCAAGAAGGTGGTGGCGGCGGAGTAGCCATAGAAGCTGATGGAAGTGAAAGACCATTAACGGAAGAAGAATTATTACATCATCTTAATGGTCCCGAGGTAGAGTATGAAGATGATGGTACAGTTTGGGTGTACTATTATAATCAGAAAATTGATATAACAGATAATTTTGAAGATGGCGTTTGTTATGTAAAGGTTTCAAACAGAGACGAAACTTTGTATATGACAATCAAGCATCAGAACGGCTGGAGTACAAGTCCACATAAATATATAAGTCCTAATTCTTTTAATTAATTTATGGTACTATTTTCCCACGACATAAATTTCTATACGAGGGCGACCGAAATGGTCGCCTTTTGCGTGTAGTGATTTATGATTTCAGATTTTGCACCTCAAAACTGAACCTGTTAGGCATAAACTTGCTATCTATTAAATATATTTTGTGATATGTCGTATAAAACTACAAATATTCAATACTCAATATAAGTAATTAGTGCTGACCCAATTCAGTAACTCCTCACACAACCCACATTTTCTTGTTTTCCTTCATTTTATAGACCCCTTCCAACTAAGCCCTTTGCATCCATGATCTTAATCATCTAATTTATAGCCACACTCTGGACAATATTTTGGCATTTTACCTCGCGTATTATCTAAATTTTTCTCACATATTGGGCATCTGCAAAATATAATAGCTTGTAGCCAACTACCCACTATCAAAATTATGCCCGCATATGCAATCAACCCAATTTCAATTAAAACTCCTATCGATGTCACAGCTAAACCTACTAAAACTCCAATACTTTTGACTGAGTAGCTTTTTTTATAATCCAATATCCTCACCCTTGAAAATATATTCTCTCGTAAATCTCGTATGTTAAGATGGAAATGAAAACTACTATTTATTTCGCATCACTTCATTATATTTTCTCTCGTTCTTATACCAGTTCAAATATATGCCTATTGATGATCCTATAAGAACAGCAATAAACATATCAATATGAGCAGATAAATTTGAGAGTCCATATCCTGTGATTACATCAATGATTATACTTGACACCCAATATACTGTTGAATAGATTAGAATACTAGATATTACATATTTTACTTTACCTTTCTGTCTATTCTTCTCCCAGTTTTTAATAAATTTTTCACTATTTTTCATGCTAACCTCCTAAAGGCGAAATTGTTTTATGGAACAAAATCTTCTGATTGAAAAACCATTTTAATCCTCCGTTAGTGAACAAATATGACTTTAAATATAAATAATATATCCCTTTTCATAGTTACTATGGTTATTTCCAATAATAGCTACAAGTTATTTAGCTGACTGGTCTCATGTAAAAAACTCTACTTTGTATACCACTCAATCATTAAATAAGCCATTATAAATACCATTACAAATACCCACCAAGGTGCATGATATCTTCTCATATAACCACCTACCTACTTTGTATGTATTTTAATTTTACCATACTAAATGGAAGGATAATCCTAATCATCAAATTGTAATTGTATTGTAACTAATCGTATAATCTAAAAAGGAACAAAAGGGTAGGTTCCTTTTGTTCCTACAATGTTATAAAGCCTATTACTCCACCTGCAATTATGGTCCAGACTAAATTGATCTTTAGCTTTGTTATGACAATATATGATGCTAAAAATATAATGAATGTGATCCAATTGGTTATCGAAGCCATACCAAGTTTTATACTTACTACAAGCATCAAGACTAATGACCAAATATTTACTCCATCCAGCATAGCTGATAAAATTTTTGATTCCCTTAGTTTATGCATTATTGGGTTTAGAATCAAGACCAACAAAAATGCTGAAAGAAAGATACCTATTGTGGCTAATATGGCCCCAGGTATACCATGTAAAAAATATCCAATAAATGTTGCAGTCGCAAATACAGGTCCGGGTTTAAATTGACCTATGGCAATGGCATCGATTATCTGAGTAGTAGTCAGAACCCCTAATCCTTGAACGAACTCTGCCTCAAGAAAGGCTAAGAGTACATAACCACTACCATAAAGGACTAATCCTATCTTTAGAAATAACCAAAATATCATTGATAGGGGTAAGGATAGAAATCTATCCTTTAATGAGTGGGAATTTTTAATTATCAGCATTATTAGAGCTGAAATTAAAAGTAATGGTATTTCTCCTACACCTAATAGATAAATCCCTATGATAATAAGTGCAAATAAAAAAGAGGGCTTGTCCTTTATTACAGATTTCCTAAGCCTTAGTAAGGCCTGAATAACTACTGCAATTATTCCATCTAAATGGCTGCTCTTTCTATTTAGGAACAAAGGGGTCAGTTGCCTTTTTGTCCAACGAGCTATGCGAGTTGCAGACAAAACGGACAGCGTAGTTGCTTTAGCAACGTAGGAGTGAGCATGGCGAACGTTCCTTTTGTTCCTATTTTAATCCTCTTAATATTCTTCTATACAGCCTTATCAAAACTAGGTATATCCCAATTACTACAGCTAAAGTAATCAGTCTTTCACTTAGAACTCCATCTGCCATTATTACTGGACCTATGCCAAAAAATGTTACCAATAAAAGTAGACCAATAAAGATTATGTGAATTATAAGCCTCACAAAATCACTCCTTTTATCTTTACTTATTTGAGAAATTTCTAGTTATTGCAACCCTCCAAATTTCTGGCCCTTCTTCTAAATACTCCCACACAAATTGACCTTCCATCTCAGCTTGCATTTGATAATGAAGTGGTTTTGGATCATGGTCGTTTATAAGTTCCATCTTTTCACCCTTCTTAAGGGAATCAAAGGTCTCAAATATCACTCTATGTTTATCTTTTGCTTCATATTCTCTAGCATCTACTGTTTTTGTAAACATTTAATACATCTCCTTTAAATTGAAATTACTCCTATACTTAATAATACCCAATCAGGTGATATTTAATTAATTTGATTTTTAAAATCTATTTTCTTGAATTCTAATGACTTGATGGATATGATAATTAAGAGGTGTTAAAATGAGAAACATTAAGATGATAATAGAATATGACGGTAGCAGATATTTAGGATGGCAAAGACTTGGGGATTCTGATAGGACTATTCAAGGAAAAATCGAAAATGTTATATCCGAAATGACAGGCTCTAAGACAGAAATTATCGGGTCAGGTAGAACTGATGCAGGGGCACACGCTAGAGGACAAGTTGCAAACTTTAAAACATCATCAGATATGAAGCTTGCAGAAATGCTTACTTATATAAACCATTACCTTCCACAGGATATTGTGGTTAAAGACCTTGAGGAAACTGATGAAAGATTCCATTCTAGATATAATGTACTGGGAAAGAAGTACATCTACAATGTTTGGAATAATCCTATTCCATCTGCATTTGATAGAAAGTACAGCTTTTATTTCCCGGAAAATCTTGATATAGGAAATATGGAAAAGGCTTGTAAGCTCCTAGTTGGAACTCATGACTTCCTTGCCTTCTCTTCTTTAAAGAAATCCAAGAAGTCCACTATTAGAAGAATAGATCATATCTCAATTGAGAAAGAAGCAACCATGCTGAAATTCACCTTTATAGGTGAAGGATTTTTATATAATATGGTCAGGATTATAATGGGGACCCTTTTGGATATTGGAAGGGGCACTATGGAGCCCGAATATATTGATGAAATATTTAAGAATCAAACTAGAAGTGATGCTGGAGTTACCGTGCCTGCACAAGGCTTATTTCTTGAAGAAGTGTATTATTAACTAAACAAAAAAGAGGATTTAGTCCAAATGGATTAAATCCTCCTTAATTTTATTTAAGACTATCTTACTTATTTCCATATCTACACTATAATCATTTCTAAGGATCTTAATAATAGTATTCTTGTAATCCATTGAAAAATTCATAATAGCAGAAAGAAGGTCCACACTTCTTAAGAGATGAATAGTGCAGTAATTATTGCCCTCATCCATTGAAATTCGAATGATTATACTTCTTACTTCATTAAATTGAAATCTATCATCTATATATGAGGGCATCTTATCTAGAGATAGGTTTAAGACCCTTAAATCCAAAGGAATAAACAAGTCTACATCATTGCCATCCTCTCTAAGGGTTCTAATTTCAAAATCACTATATAAGACGAACTCGCCATTTTCATATTTGTTCATATACTTCCTCATCCCTATTAAATATTTTGTTGGATATGCCGAATAAAGGATAACTCTCATCATACCATAATTCTTCCACTTGTATTAATTGAGATTTACTTTAAAGAAAAAAGCTGAGGTATCCTCAGCTTATTCTACATCCTTATTGTCATCAGATTCTATTACTTCGGATATTACTTCTCCACTATCTATCTCTTCTCCATTTTCAACTTTATTCAATATCTTCATAAACTCTGCACCTGAAATAGTTTCCTTTTCAAGAAGGTAGGCAGATAATTCTATTAGCTTATCCTTGTTCTCTTCCAGTATAGTTCTAGCCTTATTATGACAATCATTAATAATGGATTGAACTTCCTTATCTATTAAGGTTGAGGTTTCAGGGGAGCATGCTAAGGATGTATCTCCACCTAAATACTGGTTTGAAACAGTTTCTAATGCCATCATTCCAAATTTATCGCTCATTCCAAGTCTTGTAACCATAGCCCTTGCAAGCTTTGTAGATTGCTCTATATCATTAGAAGCACCTGAGGTAATAGAGCCGAAGATTACTTCCTCTGCTGCCCTTCCACCAGTATATACAGCTATCTTATTTAACGCTTCTTCTTTGGTTAGAAGTACTGTTTCCTCTTCCTCAACCTGCATAGTATATCCCAAGGCTCCAGATGTACGAGGAATTATAGTAATCTTGTGAACAGGGGCTGTATTCTCCTGTTTTGCTGCCACAAGAGCGTGACCGATTTCATGGTAGGCTATTATTTCCTTTTCTCTTTCGGAAATAACTGCACCCTTTCTTTGGTAACCTGCTATTATAACTTCTACTGATTCCTCTAAGTCGGACTGGTTGACTTTATCTCTACCCAATCTTACAGCTCTTAGGGCAGCTTCATTAATAATATTTGCCAACTCTGCACCAGATGCTCCTGCTGTAGATCTTGCTATTGCATTGAAATCTATATTTTCTTCCATTTTTACATTCGTGGA
>CAZPZN010000028.1:0-7012 GCA_964590735.1 uncultured Tissierella sp. | reverse complement strand
CCTTGTAAATCAGGTAAGTTTACTGGAACCCTTCGATCAAATCTACCTGGTCTTAAAAGTGCCTTATCCAAGGACTCTGGTCTATTGGTAGCAGCTAGAATTACTACTCCCTTTTTCCCATCAAATCCATCCATCTCAGATAAAAGCTGGTTTAGAGTTTGTTCTCTCTCATCATTACCTCCGAAACCTGACCCATCTCTCTTTTTACCTATAGTATCTATCTCATCTATAAATACTATACATGGGGCCTTATCTTGAGCTTGTTTAAATAAGTCTCTTACCTTTGCAGCTCCCATACCTACGAACATCTCTACGAAATCTGAACCAGATATGGAGAAAAAGGGTACATTTGCTTCCCCTGCTACAGCCTTTGCTAATAAGGTCTTACCTGTTCCTGGAGGCCCTACCAATAGAGCTCCCTTTGGCATATTAGCTCCAATATCTGCATATCTTTTTGGATTGTGTAAGAAGTCCACTATTTCTGCCAAAGCTTCCTTTGCTTCATCTTGTCCTGCTACATCAGCAAATGTCTTTCCATCTTGATCTGCTGGTACGTAGACCTTAGCGTTACTCTTACCAAAGCTCATAGCGTTTCCGCCACCCATACCCTTTGTCATTCTTCTCATAAGCATTGGTCCTAGTACGAAAATCAATCCCAAGGGCAATATCATAGTAAGAAAATAGCTAAGTATTGGTGAAACTTGTGTAGGAATTACTTTACCAAAGTTCAGCCCCTTCTCGTGTAGTCTATCTGTAAGTTTATCGTCAGGCATTACTCCTGTCTTAAAATATTCTAGCTTTCCTTCTTCTTTTTCAACTGTAAACAATATTTCTGCATCTGTAACTTCTACTTCTTTTATAACATCTTCATCTAAATAATTTAAAAATGTGCCATAGTCCGTCTCTACTACCTTATCCTTTAGTACTTGGGGAAATACAAACTGATTTAAAAGCATCAGTACTATTAAGGATATAAGATAATAGAACATCAAAGGCTTCTTAGGCATCTTTTTCTTATCCATATACATTCCTCCTATCTAATTCTACATCATTTATGTGTAAGAATAATGAAAATCTCATTGCTTATTTAGTATTATGCTAATCTTTGTACCTTGATTTACCACACTAGATAGCTCAATACTTCCTTTATGCAAGTCCACTATCCTTTTTACTATTGAGAGACCTAAACCGGTTCCCTCGCTATTTCTAGATATATCTCCCTTGTAAAATTTATCAAAGACCCTTCTTTGACCCTCTTCCTCAATCCCTGGTCCTTCATCCTTTATAATGAATTCACAAGTTTCCTTATTGTCATTAAGTTCTATGGAGATAGTACCAGCTTTAGGAGAAAATTTTATGGCATTATCTAATAAGTTTATCCATATCTGATTTATAAGTCCTTTATTGCCCTTAATTACTACTTCATCCAAGTCCACATCTAAGTCTAATTCCTTTGAAGACCACTTGTTTTCAAGTAGAAGTATGGACTTTCTAATCTGCTCATCTAATTGAAATTCTTCCTTTTCCTTCATATCCTCATAATCAAGCCTATTTATAGTCAAGATATTTGTAGCCATTGTAGACAATCTCTTAGTTTCATTTAAGATAATATCAATAAATTCATTTCTTTCCGCATCATTACAAGAAGATAATAACTTAGTATATCCTTCTATCGAGGTAATAGGTGTTTTAAACTCATGGGATATATCCGATACAAAATCATTTCTAAGGATCTCAATTGAACTTAACTCCTTGGTCATCTTGTTAAAACTATCAATCAACTCTCCTATTTCGTCTTTTCTATTATGCTTTAGGTCTATAGAGAAATCACCTCTAGCGACCTTTTTAGTGGCACTCATTAATTCTCTAATGGGTTTAATAGCCATTTTACCTACAACCATAAATATAATAGATCCAACTATAATTGTTATAGATGAATTAAGGGAAATAACATCCCTTATACTAGCAAAAATAGAGTGTCCTCCAATATCTGATACGATATATACATCATCAGCCTTGCTAATAGCCACAGGCAGTTTGCTTTTACTTGACTCTAATAATATACAATCACCTGAGTCAATCTGAAGAATTTGTGCTTCTGTTAAATCATACCCTTGGAGACTATTAATAAACCTAATCGGAATTGCTTTATCCTTAAATAAGTAATTTATATCCCTTATGGACATACCGTACTTAACATAGATTTCCTTTGCCTCTTCAACGGATGTTATCATACCACTTTTCATATCCTCAATTGTATTGTATTCATAGCTCTGTGTTACAAAGTGTGCAGTGATTAAATTGCTAAAGATTAAAACACCAACAAAGATGCAAATAAGTTCTCTATAAATGGTCCTCTTCATTTATCAATAAACTCCCTTATAGCCTAGGCCCCTTACGGTTACTATCTCAAACTCATCAAAATCCTTGAACTTCTCTCTTAGTCTTTTAATATGAACATCTACTGTTCTTTCATCTACCTCTGTATCATATCCCCAGATATCATCCAGTAAATCCTGTCTAGTAAAGATCTTCTTAGGGTAAGACATGAGCTTATACAATAGATAGAATTCCTTCTTTGGTAAGGAAATCTCTTGACTAGGGGTAATAACCTCAAGACTGTCATAGTCTAGGACTATATCTCCTATTCGGAGCTTTTTATCCTGAGAAATCCTAGCCCTTCTTAATAGGGCTTTAACTCTTAAGACTAACTCCTCCATATCTATAGGTTTTGTAAGATAATCATCAATACCTAAATCGAATCCCTTTTTCTTATCTGGATAAGTATCCTTTGCAGTTACCATTAATATAGGGACTATGAATCCTGCATCTCTTAGTTCTCTTGTCAATTCATAACCGTCCATAATAGGCATCATAATATCTAGGACTATTAGATCAATCTTATGCTTGTCTATAAGATCAAGAGCTTCTTGGCCATTACTGGCGTGTAAGGTGTTGAAACCTTCCCTCTTTAAATATATTTCTATAAGTTTTCTAATATTTTCGTTGTCATCAACTATCAATATATGATTCATTTTTATTCACCCCATAATCCTATTGTTAATAGGATATAATTAAATTATGAACTTTTTATGAACAAACTTCAACTAAATAATTGCTATTCTCCTATTAAAATGGGTATATTGTAATTATTATTAGTATTATATATACAAAGGAGGAAGATTATGAAGCTATCGATTGGAAATACCATTCAGATTCTGAGAACTGAAAAGGGAATAGAAAAGGCTGATTTAGCTAAAGCCATAGATGTTAATGTTGATAAAATAATTAGCTGGGAAAATGGTGAAGCTTATCCAGACATAACACTTCTATCCTCCATCGCAAAATCTTTAGGTACCGATGTAGATTCTTTATTGATGTTTGAGACTCAACTAACATCTGATGAAATAATGAATATCAACAGGATATGCGCTGAAGCTTTTGAAACCAAAGATTATGATGCTGCAATGAAAGTTGTAGATAAGTACTTAAATAAATATCCTAATAGTCTATTTCTAAAATTTAGAATCGGAAGTTTATTACAACAATATATTCAGATGGCAGATTCAGAGGAAAAGGCCAACATGGCAATAGAAAAATCCATAAGCCTTCTTGAAAAAGCATCGAGAATAGATGATTTAGAAGTAAAACAAGCATCTCTTTATGTACTTAGCAGTCTTTATACTATGAAACAGGATTATGATAAGGCAATAGAGGTCTTAAATGCACTTCCTAAATTGAATATAAATCCAGACTTTATGCTTTCAACTATTTATTCCATTACAGGTGAAGGAATAAAGGCTAAGAAAATCGAGCAAGAAAACCTATATAATAGCATAAATAATACTATAGTTTCCTTGACTGGTATGTGGGGTACTGCTCTTAAAGATAGAGATTTAGGATTTGCCATAGAGCTAGCAAAACTACAAAGAAAGACCATAACTGATTATGATTTAGAAGGCTTTATGCTAGGTAATAATATTCTCCTATTTGCAGACATTGCAGCTGTAATTAAAGATGTAGACCTAACCCTGGATTATATTGAAAGCTTTGCAGACTGGATATTGGATTTAGATGATGATTCCTTGGACTTATCAAAGAATAAGTTTTTTACCCTGGTGGATAGCGAAAAAACTATAAAATCTATACAACACTTAAAGCAAAACTTTATAAACTCCGTTGTTAAAAATGATAATTATGATTTTGTAAAATTTAAAGATAGATATAAAAAGATAATAGCAAAAATACTTTAAGGGTGCCTTGGCACCCTTAATTCTTTGTCATTTTGACTGAAATGAAGGAATCTCCTCATTGAAATATTGAAAACTTCTTCTAGAATCTTCTAGAATTTTGAATTATTCTCTATAATTCCTTCTAAATCCTCATAGAACTTTATAACATTTTCACCATTTAAATCATATTCATCTAAGGCTAGAGTATCTAAATATTCTAGAAATACTTTTGACATATTGAAATCCGGATTACTTTCTATAAGATCTCTATATTGATTTAGTACATCTTCGCTAATTTTAGAGCTACTCTCTTCTCCATAAATATATTGATTACCTGCCCCTTGTATAGCAGCATATATGTATGCAGAATAAAAACCCCTTACTTTATTCACGGTCTTACCTTCTGGATATCTTATTAAATGATTCTCTGCATTTATTCCCCTTTTTATAAGCTCATCTAAAGAAACTATCATAGATTCCCCATCGGTAAATATCATCTGACCTTCAGTATTTAGTATATCTAAGTAGGACTTTACTTCATCAGAGGAATAATCCTTGTATTTTGTTAATGTTTCACTTAAGACTTTTATAGATGGATTTGTAAGAATTAAGTGGTCTTCCAAGCTTAATACTATTTCATCCATTATGTCCTCATCTAACTTTGGAGCATTTTCATCGACTAAGTTTAGTATTTCTTCCTTTTTGCTATTAGAACTTAACTTTCCATAATAATCCTTTAGAACTGCAGTCTGTTTTTCTCTAGAAAGATTCTCCTCAATTATTGGTTGAGCTTCCCCAGTTTCAACTATTTCTTCTTCTACTGGTTCTGCAAGTTCCTTAGTACAGCCTCCTAAAACAATCAATGCTATTATTAAAAATATGTATTTTTTCATAAAATCACCCCTTAACTCTATATACCCAAAATTCTTATTATATAAGTTTATGAAAAATTGCTACAATAGTCAACATAGTATAAGTTTTTTAATACAAATCTATATTTTATCTTAGGCAAATCGTAATTAATTGGTAAATGTAAAATTTCCAATAAGTATTACACCTTTCTTACTTATTATATGGTATAATAATCACTGCTGAAATTAAAATCGACATTAAGATACTAGATAGAAGGGGATTGAAATATTTGATAAGTGTTAATAATGTAAGTCTGAGATATGGCTCGCAAAAATTATTTGAAGATGTAAACTTAGTATTTAACCCAGGTAACTGTTATGGAGTAATTGGAGCTAATGGTGCTGGAAAGAGTACTTTTTTAAAAATATTATCAAGGGACATAGAAGCAGATACGGGTGAAATTTCAATAGGTCCTAATATTCGTATGTCTGTACTACAGCAGGACCACTTTGCATATGATAATTTCCCTGTAGTTCAAACCGTTGTAATGGGAAACAAAAAACTTTATGACATAATGGTTGAGAAGGATGCTATTTATAGTAAGGAAGACTTCAACGATGAAGACGGTCTTAAAGCTGCAGAACTTGAAGCAGAGTTTGCTGAAATGGATGGCTGGTCTGCAGAGGCTGAAGCTTCATCTCTATTACAAGGTCTAGGGATTCCAACTAGTCTGCATGAAAAGAATGTATCTGAACTAAACAGTAATGATAAGGTAAAGGTATTATTGGCCCAAGCCTTATTTGGTAAACCAGGTATCCTAATCCTTGACGAGCCTACTAACCACTTGGATGTAAAGAGTATAAAATGGTTACAAGGATTTTTAGGTGATTTTGAAGGTACTGTTATAGTAGTTTCTCACGATAGACATTTCCTAAACGAAGTGTGTACTCATATGGTAGATATCGACTTTGGTAAGATAAAGATGTTTGTAGGAAACTATGACTTCTGGTATGAATCAAGCCAATTAGCTCTACAATTGATGAAGGATCAAAACAAGAAGAAAGAAGAAAAGGTTAAGGACCTTCAAAATTTTATTGCCAGATTCTCTGCTAATGCATCAAAGTCTAAACAAGCAACTTCGCGTAAGAAGCTATTAGAAAAGATTACACTTGATGATATTCAACCTTCAACAAGAAGATACCCATTTGTTGGTTTTACCATGGATAGAGAAGTGGGAAATGAAATCCTCACAGTAGAGGACTTAACACTTACTATAGATGGAGTTAAAGTTCTTGATAATATAGGTTTTAGGGTTAATAAGGATGACAAAATTGCATTTATAGGTAATGAAATTGGAATTACAAGCTTATTTAAGGTTTTAACTGGTGAAATAGAGCCGGATAGCGGATCCTATAAATGGGGCCAAACCATTACTAAATCCTATTTCCCTAAGGATAACTCACAATACTTTAACGATGTAGACTTGAATTTAGTAAATTGGCTTAGACAGTTTTCTGAAGAACAAAGTGAAATCTATTTACGCGGTTTCCTTGGTAGAATGCTATTCTCAGGAGATGAAGCCCTTAAAGAAGCTAAGGTTCTTTCAGGAGGAGAAAAGGTAAGATGTATGCTTTCTAAGATGATGCTTACAAATGCCAATGTTCTAATTCTAGACCAACCAACTAACCACTTAGATCTTGAATCCATTACAGCTGTCAATGATGGCTTAATAAACTTCAAATCCAATATCCTATTTGCATCCCATGACCATCAATTTATAGACACAATAGCAAACAGAATAATTGATATTAAAGATGATGGTAGTTTTGTAGATAGAAGTATGACATACGAAGAATATATAGATAAATTCTACTAAAAAAGTGACTTCGTCACTTTCGCTAGGAAACCCTAGGTTTCCTTCGACGATT
>CAZPZN010000027.1:13838-18751 GCA_964590735.1 uncultured Tissierella sp. | reverse complement strand
CCTCCTGCTGGAACAATTAAGGTATCTCCTCCAGTTCCATCTGCACCTAATTCATTAGCAAGTATTCCATATCCATTTTCACATTGGTCTAGTATTACAGCTCCTGCTCCATCTCCAAATAGTACACAGGTATTTCTATCTTCCCAGTTTAAAATTGTGGATAGGACTTCTGAGCCAATTACTAATACCTTTTTATACATTCCTGTTTGAATAAAATTCGCTCCTGTAATTACTGCATATATAAAACCTGAACAACCTACGCTCATATCGAATGCTGCTGCTTTTGATGCTCCAATGTTCTTTTGTACTAAACATGCTGTAGCAGGAAAAACATGGTCTGGTGTTGCTGTAGCAACTATTATCAAATCTATATCTTCTGCCTTGATTTTTCCATCTTCAAGGGCTTTTAATGCTGCTTGAGTTGCTAAATCCGATGCCGCTTGGGATTTATCTGCAATTCTTCTTTCTTCTATACCTGTTCTTTCAACTATCCATTCATTATTAGTATCTACCATTTGAGATAAATCATAGTTAGTAAGGATTTTTTCAGGTACGTAGCTTCCTATTCCAGAAATCCCTACAGAAATTTTCTCCAATATCTCACCTCCATTACTAATCATTATAACACTTTTTTGCATTATTAATTTAGTGTTTGCAAAATAGTAAGCTTTCAATTATTATTGTATATGATAATCAAAAACTTATGATTAAGTATATTATATTTTTCAAAATTAATCAATCTTTTAATAAATCATAAGTTTAGATTAAAATCTTATAAGAAGGTGAAGAATTGAGTACAATAGTAAATATTGAGGAAATAATGGAGATTATACCTCATAGAAACCCATTTCTATTTGTGGATAAAGTAGAAATATTAGAAGATGGAGTAAAAGGAATAGGCTACAAGAATGTAACTATGAACGAATACTTTTTTCAAGGTCACTTCCCTGGCAAACCTGTATTTCCGGGAGTAATTTTGATTGAAACCATGGCTCAAGTTGGTTCTGTAATACTACTTTCAAAAGAAGAACTTAAAGGAAGAATTCCATTCTTTGCAGGGATAAATAAATTTAGATTTAAGAGGGTTGTAAAACCTGGAGATACATTGAGAATGGAAGTTGAAATTACAAAGCTTAGGGGAACAATAGGCATTGGCCATGGAGTGGCTTATGTAGGAGACCAAGTAGCAGCTGAAGGTGAGTTTATGTTTGCTATAGAAAAAAAAGAGGTGAATGAATGAAATTCCCACAAATTAAAATCGGTCAAAAGATTACAAAGTTCCCCATAATCCAAGGGGGGATGGGAGTTGGTATATCCTTGTCGAATCTTGCTTCTGCCGTTGCAAACTATGGAGGAATCGGTGTTATTTCTGGAGTGCAAATAGGTTATAGAGAAGAAGATTTTGAAAGAAATTGCGATGAAGCAAATGAAAGGGCATTAGCCAAGGAAATTGGTCTTGCTAGAGAATTAAGTCCAGATGGGATCTTAGGAGTTAATCTCATGGTTGCAATGAACAATTATAAGGATATGGTTGCAGTTGCCGTTAAAGAAAAGATTGACTTGATAATTTCTGGAGCAGGTTTACCTAGTGAACTACCTTCATTGGTAAAGGGTAGCAACACGAAGATTGCACCCATAGTTTCATCGGGAAAGGCTGCTGCGGTGATTACCAAGCTATGGAAGAAGCGTTATGATTACTTGCCGGATTTAATAGTAGTTGAAGGTCCAAAAGCAGGAGGTCATTTAGGCTTTTCCCTAGATACTCTAAAGGGTGAATGGCCTGACTTAAGAGAAATAGTTAAGGATGTAATAAAGGTTTTAAAACCCTATGAAGAAGAAAGTGGCAAGAAGATTCCCATAATAGCAGCAGGTGGAATCTATGATTCAGATGATGTAAAAGAGTTTTTAAGCCTTGGTTGTAACGGTGTCCAGCTAGGTACTAGATTTGCTGCAACTCATGAATGCGATGCGTCTATAGAGTTTAAAAATGCATATGTAGAAGCTAAAGAAGAAGATATTGACATAGTTTTAAGTCCTGTAGGAATGCCTGGTCAGGCTATTATTAACCCTTATATGAAGAAGATTAAGGATGAGCATGATAAGGTTACTAAGTGTTACAGATGTCTTACCCCATGTAATCCTACAACTACACCTTATTGTATATCCAAAGCTCTTATTAATTCAGTTAAGGGAAATGTAGATGAGGGATTGATTTTTATAGGAAAAAATGGTTATAGAATAGATAAAATTGTGAGTGTTAAGGAATTAATCGACGAACTCTTTCAATAAGATTTAACATAATCCTGTCGTCATGAATATATTGTGGTAGGTATATGGAGTTAATAAGCATAACTTACTGGCGTATAAAATCCAAATAGTCGTTAAAAAGATAGGGTTAGGTGAAATCACCTAACCCTTTTTTATGGAACAAAAGGCAACCGACCCCTTTGTTCCTAAACTTTAATTCCAACTTTTCCATTAACTACTTCTGCCCCTCGTTCAAATGCTTCTTTATTTATAGCTATCTTGTCCCAATTATTAATCCTGCTGACTTAGCATTGGCAAAGAAGGTTAAAGATTTATAGAGTATGTTACCGGCTTCAATATCAGGTGCTAAAAGTATGTCTGCATCACCTGCTACAAGACTATGTATTCCTTTAATTCTTGCAGATTCCTTATTTATGGCATTATCCAAGGAAAATGGTCCATCCACTATACAATCTTTTATTTCACCTTGTTTATTCATCTCTTTTAAGTATCCAGCGTGTACTGTTGCTTCCATCTTTGGATCTATCTTTTCCTTGGCAGCTAATACTGCAACCTTTGGTAATTCAATATCCAAGGCTCTTGCTAAGCCTACTGCATTTTCTATAATCTCTTTCTTCTGTTTTAAATCAGGCGCCAAGATCATAGCAGCATCTGTCACAATGAATATTTTATGGTAGGTCTCTACATGAAAAACAGCCACATGGCTTATGATATTTTGACTTCTAAGACCAATCTCCTTGTCTAGGACTTGCTTCATTATAATTGAAGTATCCAATAAACCCTTCATTAGAATATGGGCCTTACCACTACTTACTAACTCAGTTGCATGTCTAGCAGCTTGGATTTTATCATCCTCATGGATTATTTCAACCTGATCTTCTTTAAGTCCTACTTCTTTCATTAGGTCTAGTATTTTTTCCTTATTCCCTAGCAATATTGGCTTTACTATATTTAGTTCTACAGCATTTTTTATAGCTAGAAGAACTTCTTCATCTTCAGCCACAGCAACAGATAATATCTTTTTACCTCTCTTTTGGGCCAGCTCTAATAATTCGTTGAATTCCTTTGCCATTAGTTCACCTCATCTTTAATAGTTTTTATTTTGAAAGTGGTAACGATTTCCTGATTGTGTATTAATTGCGAAGAAGCCGGGGTAAAACCCTAGATTCTTCGCTCAATTTTCTCATCCTTTAAGGAACAATAATATTTAAATTCAAGCTTTGTGGATTAATAGCTTCTAGTGTTATTCCTTGAATTTCTTCTACTAGGATCTCAGCTGTATATATTCCTTCACTTGCATCTTCTAAATCTATGGATATATTTAAATCCTCATTATCTAATTCATCTAGTACTGATTTATAGCCTGTGAAGGTGATTTTCACTAATTGACCTAAATCATTTTCATCTATTTCTAGCCTATTATCTAGATTCATTATATTTAATTGACTTACAGGTATAGTAAATTCTTTAGATATGGTTTCTTCAATATTGTAGATAATAGTCACCTTTTCATCAGGATTTAATAGGTCTACACCTTCTGGCAGATTAAGCTCTACCTCTAAGGCTGATTTATCCAAGAGACTATTTATATCCACTTCTACTGTGTCTATCTTTTGAATATTAACTATATCGTTATTACCCTTAACCCTTATAGTTGATGGGGTTATGTTTATATTTGTTATAGCATAATTTGGTGGAAGTTCGTTTGCTGTTATTAACTCTATAGGAAGTGCCACTGTTCTAAATACTGGAATTGTTATATCCACTAGATTAGGCTCCTTGGTAACCCCTCTAACTTCGTTGCCTTCGTCATCTATTATTAGTGTCCCAAAGGTTTCAGTAGTAGTTGTTATTCTACTGCTTATATCTACAGTTGCTATAACTTGGTTTACCTCGTTGACCCAGGTCCTCGGTCCACTAACCAAAACGAATTGAGATCTGCTAGTTAAGTCTCCCAACACATAATTAGCAGGCAAGTCTCCACTAGTCTTTATTCTTAAGGGCATTTCCTTAGTTACTAATCTATCAAATGTAAATAATATTTCTCTAGGTTCAACCCCCGTAATCGATACTCCACTAGCATGGCTTGCCAAAGTAGCCACTACAGGAACCCTAACTTGCCCCTCGCTATACCCACTAAGGTCAACATGGGCATTGATAGAATTTGTTATATTTGATAACACTCTATCTAAATCAGACTTTTTCCCTGTTATTTCTATGTTTACAGTTACTTGTTGCGGCTCCATTACCAGGAGATTTTGTCTCTCAAGAGCGGACAGATTGCTTAAATTTACATTTACATTTCTAATTTGTGATGACAAAACAGGGTCGACCTCACTCATTACAAAACTCCACAAAAATATGGCAATTATTATGCAGGTTATTTTAGCTGTTAAATCACTCTTCTTCTTGCTCATCTTTTTGCCTCCATCTCGTAAAGAATGTTGGGTTGCTTGACTTAGGCTTATACATATCCGTTAATATCTGACGTAGGGTCTTAGTGTCAAGATATCTTGAGATACTACCATTTTCAGCTATAGATATGGCTCCAGTTTCTTCTGATACGATTAATGCAAGTGCATCTGACCTTTCAGATATACCAAGAGCAGCCCTATGTCTTGTTCCCAACTCCTTGCTTAGTCCTG
>CAZPZN010000027.1:0-13828 GCA_964590735.1 uncultured Tissierella sp. | reverse complement strand
GAACCAGTAGCCACCTTGTCTCCCTTTTCCACTTTGATGTTGTCATAAGATTTTGAGAAAACAAGCTGCTGCTTTTATCTTATCATCCTTAATAATTACAGCTCCATCATGAAGGGGTGTATTTGGTATGAAAATATTAATAAGTAAGTCACTTGAAACTGTACCATCAATTCTTGTTCCAGTTTCAACAACTTCATTTAACCCAGTTTGTCTTTCCATTACTATTAGTGCCCCTATTTTCTGTCTGGAAAGTGAAGCTGTTGCCTCTACAATTTCTTCAACCACATTGGATAAGCTCTCTCCTCTTATCTCTATAAAAGATTTAGAAAGGAGTTTACTCCTTCCAATGTATTCTAATCCCCGTCTTAACTCTGGCTGGAAGACTATAAGTAAGGCTAAGGTTCCTACGGTCATAGCATTATTAAGTATCCAATTTATAGTATATAGTTCCATCCATTCACTTACCTTAGTAAGTACAAGTAGGATTATTATTCCCTTGGCTAGCTGCTCAGCTCTTGTCTCCCTAAGTAGCTTATAAAGCTTATATATTACAATTGCAACTATAAGTATATCCATTACATCTCTCATTCTGATGTTGGAAAAAATATTTAAGAACTGTTGCATAATCTCACACCATTTCTAGTTTATTTTAGGTCAAACAATTTATTAAAAGGTTTCTTTGATAAATAGCCTCATTTTAATTATATAACAAATTTACTCTTAAATGTACAAAATAACTACAATTGCAAAATGTTCTAATTTTCTAACTATTGCTTTGAGGGTTTAAATTGATAGACTTGTCCACCTTTAATTTAAAAACACCTGCTTATTTTTCAGGTGTTCTTCTAATTCTACTCTTAGAGTCATATAAAAACCTTGATAGTTTCCTCTCATTAATCCACCATAAAAATATTACATAGGGTACAAATAACATAGTTAGTTCAGGAATATTAGCCATTAATATAAAATCAAATCCACCGTGAAGAATGATTGGTGCAATTAATGACATGGTCATATATCTTTTCTTTTTACTTTGGTCTTTATTAAATCTAGATAAGGATAGATAATATCCCATGGTAACACCAAATATTGCATGGGCTGGCACAGAAAATACTCCTCTGTAGAGTCCAACAAAAGGGTTGTTGGTATAGGTAAATACAACATATATGATGTTTTCAACTGTAGCAAAGCCTAGATGGGCGAAAACTCCATAGACTATTCCATCTAATTTTTCATTAAAGTACTTTGTTTTAAATGGTAGCTTTAGGATTACCAACCGTTTAAAGAACTCCTCTGTGAAGGCTGCTACTATAAAAGCATTATAAAGGGCTCCAAGTACCCCGGAAAATAAATTGAATCTAATCAAAACTTCTTCCACTATAATAGCTGGAATAACTGCTAATGCACCTAATAGAAAGGTCAACAAAAGAAATTTTAAGGGCTCCCTATCATGTCTATCACTAAGATATATGGCTCCTAAGCCTATTATGGCTGGTGTAATTGCTATTATAAAAAGTCTTGTATTCATTGAAACCTCCTTATACTCATAAATAATTTGAAAACTTGTTTTCAAATTCAGATAATAATGCTAGATGAAGATGTACATCATCTTCACCTACTTATTATTCCGATTTTCCACAAAATTATTTAGAGTTGTGAAGGTCTTAAAAAAACGCCAATCTTTTATCGATTGGCGTTTATGTTTTTAATTAATATGCTATGAATTTTTCTTTCTTTGCCTTACATAATGGGCAGTTATCTTCTTCTCCAGTTAAGGAAATAAATCCACAAATTGGGCATAGATAGATTTTATCTACATCAAGGTCTTTTTCATCATCAACTAAAGCCTTAGCTTGAGCAAATAATTCTGCATGAACTTTTTCAGCTTCGATTGCATATTTCATTGCACTTATTGCAGCCTTTTCTTCTTGAAGTTCAGCAACAGCTATGTAAGCAGGATACATTTGATCCACCTCAAATAATTCACCATTGATTCCACCTTGTAAATTATCTGATGTAGAGCCAAATCCAAAGCCTCCTCCTGATGTAACTGCGAAATCTCCTGATACATCACCTAGAGCTTTGAAATGTAATGTAGCATGTACTTGTTCAGCATCTGAAGTAGCCATAAATAATCTTCCTACATTTGGAAAACCATCCTTTGTAGCTTTATCTCCCCATATCCTGTATCTCATATGAGCTTGGCTTTCACCACCAAAAGCTGATCTTAAGTTATCTTGTGTCATTGCGTTCATACTTTTTCCTCCCTATAATATATTTTTTCATCCTTTTTTATTATACCCATTATTGGTTTTTATTAACATAGAAGATGATAAGAATTTAAACTACATAATAGAAGGTGATAGTAAATCAAACCATCACCCCCCTATATCATCTTAAATTAAATAAACTCTTTAGACCAATACTAGATAAAAGAGGTCATATTTTTTGAACCTATATCTAATAGTTATTTCTGAGATTATCTTGTATTATCATTAATGATTCTCCAAATCTTTGGAAGTGATTTATCTCCCTTTGTCTTAAGAATCTTAAGGTATCTGTAACTCCTGGATCGTCACTAATATTTATTAGCCATTCATATGTTGCCCTTGCCTTTTCCTCAGCTGCCATATTTTCATGAAGGTCTGCAACTGGATCATCCTTGGCATTGATATAGGCAGCTACCCATGGGACACCCGCAGCATCGTGAGGGTATAAAGCCTTTCCATGATTAACATAATGTGCCTCAAAAGGAGTACCTTTAATCTGATCAATGGTTGCATCCTTAGTTAGCTTATACACTAGGGTTCCAATCATTTCCCAGTGAGCTAGTTCTTCTGTTCCGATATCGTTAAGTGTTGCAACTACACGTTTATCAGGCATAGTCCATCTCTGAGTAAGATATCTGATCCCTGCAGAAAGCTCTCCATCTGCTCCACCAAATTGCTCTATTATCATTGCAGCAAGAGTAGGATTGGTAGTATCTACCCTCACTGGATATTGTAATTTCTTTTCATATAGCCACATAATTATCCTCCTTAAATTCTTAAAAAGTCAATATCCCAAGGCCACGGTTCATCCACATAGTTCCATGGATATCCACTCATCCCTTGATTAGTAAGGAGTCCAAATTGCATCTCATAAACTTCTTTAAGTCTAAAATACTGAGCAGAATTATTGTTGTGAATTCTTAATGCTCTTTCATCGTTTGGATGAGTATTTAGATAAAGGGCAGTTTCAGTAAGTGCAAATTCAAGCTCCATTAACTCAATTAACATTTCCATTTGAGCTCTATCCATAATAAGCACCTCCAAAACTTTCACTTCTAATTTCGTATGGTCTATATAGTTCAGGAAACAAGGTTCCCTTTTCTAAAGCTTCTCTTAAATTATATATTTCATTTAATTCTTGAATTTTTATATAAGCTCTAGCTAATTCTAATCTATTTTGCATTTGATCATTTTCTTTCATGTTATCCTCCTTTTTGTATTTTTTAGGCAGACTAATATATACTTGCCCTATTATACATACTATGTTTGAAGGATTTACTTTGTGATTTTTTACTTTTTTTACCTCTATTAGCAAAGAGATATCCATATTCATTTTTTTACATGATTATTTAGTCAAACTTTACACATAATACTACTAGACAAACCAAACAAACAAAATTTGAAAGGAGAAATTTAATAATGACAACAAACAACAATAATAGTAATAAAATAGTAGTTCCTGCAGCACGTCAAGCACTTGACCAAATGAAATTAGAAATTGCTTCTGAATTAGGTATGGCTAACTATGATGCATTAGATAAAGGAAACCTTCCTTCAAGACAAAATGGATATGTTGGTGGCTACATGACTAAGAGATTAGTTGAAATGGCTCAACAAAACATGAGTGGTGGAACTAACATAACTAAATAACAAGAAAAAAAAGATAGGTTTATATAACCTATCTTTCTTCTTTATGAATTATTATTATCTCTTTCCTAATTCCTTGTCATACATATATAGTCCATTGAATTTTCCATCTATACCTTTTAGTACTGCTATAATGCTTCTCATAGTATCTTCTTCTTCAACTTGCTCCTTAACAAACCATTGTAAGAATTCAATAGTAGGATAATCATTTTCAGCCTTAGCTGAATCCAATAAATCATAAATTTTAGAAGTTACCATTTTTTCATGATGTAAAGCTTCTTCAAAAGCTGCTAAGAATGAATCATATTCATTCTTTGGTTCTGGAATTGCTTGTAGATTTGCTCTAGCATCTATATCATAAAGAAAATCGTAAAATTTCATTGCATGTTCATATTCCTCTTTTGCTTGTTGTGAGAAGAAATGAGCAAATCCATTCATGTTCTCTGCTTTACAATATGCTGCCATTCCAAGATAAACATAACCTGAAGCCATTTCAAAATTATATTGATCGTTTAATTCCTTAATTAATTTTTCTGATGCCATAATAATATTACCTCCTAGTTTTATCTTATAATTAAATATTTTAAAGTATTTCAACTAAACTAATTCTACCCAAATAAAGCCAAGATAAACAAATTGTTTTCATTTATTCCATAAGAATAATTCCTAACTTCTCATAAATCTCTGTGCTTATCTCATCAGTTATTGGATAATTTATATATTTTAAGTATGCAATTAGAGAGCTTTTCATGTCTTCACCATATATACCATCTAATTCTCCTAAATAAAAACCAGTTAATCTTAATCTTTTTTGAACCTCAAGGACATCTGCCCCTCTATCACCAGGTTTTAAATCCCTATAATCATAGGCAAAGGGACCATAGTGACCGTTTGTGATTACCACCCTAGTTCCCCTTTCAATTCTTTCGAATAGGTCCTCAACGTCCACATTTCTCATTCTAACACAACCTGCAGAAACATTAAATCCTATGGAACCAGGTTTATTAGTACCATGTATTCCGTAATTGCCCCAAGGTACATTTAAGCCCAACCATCTAGATCCAAAACCCTCCCCCCACTTCTCCTTTGTAGCTATTTTAAAAGTCCCTAAGGGTGTTGGAGATGAAGATTTTCCTGTAGCTATGGTATAAGTCTTAATAATTTCACCACTTTTATAATCCACAAGGTTTAAGGTCTTTCTATCCACTTCTATATGAATTCCTCTATCGCCAAGTGAAGATTTTTTATATACAGCGAAATCATCAGCTGTTCTTATTTTATTAAAGCTTATTATGTATAATCCTATAAAAATAAATAAAACCATCAACATTAATAAATACAGAATGACTTTGACCCTTTTCACCTTATCCCTCCTCCATAATTTATATGCATTAGGGATAAATATTAGAAAACCTAGATTAAACAATTGTAAATTTAGTGTATAATGTTAGAGAGGTGATAAAATGACTAAAGAAATTGTATACAATGAGAACTTACAAGAAGTATTAGATCAGATTAGGAGAGGTGCTTTTTTAACGGTTAAGTCAGGAGAAACTACAAATACTATGACTATTGGTTGGGCTAGTTTTGGTATAGTTTGGAATAAACCCATTCTCATGGTCATGGTAAGAAAATCTAGACATTCCTATGGAATAATTGAAAAAGCTGATAATTTTACTGTAAGTGTTCCAGTGAATATGGATTTAAAAAAGGCCCTTACATATTGCGGAACATACTCTGGAAGGGATGTAGACAAATTTAAAGAGATGAATCTTAATCTTAAAAAGTCTAAGAAAGTAGATACTCCTATAATTAAGGAATGTAATTATCACTACGAATGCAAGATAGTCTTTAAACAAGATATGGATCCAAAAGAGCTTAAAGAGGATATAAGGACTAAAAACTATCCAATTGATGATTTTCATACCCTATATTTTGGCGAGATAGTGGAAAGCTATATAAGCGACTAAAGATGATAGTTGGACTATCATTTTTAGTCTTAACAAACTAAGAATATTAGTTTTTTAGAGGTCTGGAGAATATACTTCATATACGCTAAAAATAGAAAAATCCTCTTTTGATAAAAGCTTGATTACTTGTGGAATTTTTTGTACTTCAATAGTCAGTTCTACTCCATTGTATTTATACACTGTATCTTGAACATCAAAAAATTCTGATTCTCTAATTACTCTTGCTAGCTTGTTTTCTATCTCGGGATTATTCATATCCCCTATTAGAAAGAATACCTTTTTTTTAATTCCAGTGAAATCTTGAGGATTAACTCTGCTTACTAATAAAGTTTTATACATTTTGATGCTCCTTACATTAGAATATTACACTTTATATCTTTACCCTTGTTTAATAATATCAAACCAAAATCTCACAAAGTTTTTAAGTATTATCATCTTAGGAGGCAGTTCTATCTATGGAAGCTTATATCAGTAGTCTATTAAAATGCGTTCTCTTTAAAAATATGAAGGAAGATGAAATAAAAAAAACAATTCAACATATTCCCTATTCTATTAACGGATTTTCTAGCGGTGATATAATCGCCATAGAAGGTGATTCTTGTGATAGGCTTGGAATTATATTAGAAGGAAATATCGAAATTCATAAGTCCTTTGCCTCAGGTAAAAATGTTACAATCAATCACTTTGAGTCTGGAAATATCTTTGGTGAAGCCTTAGTATTTTCTGGAGGACACATCTACCCTGCAACTATTATATCATCAAGTCAAGCTAGGATAATGTTTATCCATAGAAGTGATATAATCCATCTTATGACTCTAGATACTAGGATACTTAATAATTTCATGGGGGTATTATCCAATAGAATTTTAATGCTTAACCAAAGACTTACCAATCTTACCATGGAAAGCCTTAGAAAAAAGATTGCTAATATGCTGTTAATTGAATATAAAAAACAAGGAACTAGCTACTTGACCCTAGGATATAGCAGAAAAAAAATGGCTGAAATGCTTAATACCCCAAGACCTTCTCTTTCAAGGGAGCTTGCAAAAATGAAGGATGATGGACTTATTGACTTCTATAAAAACAATATAAGAATATTAGATATTGATGATTTAAAAGATGAATTATCATGATTACTCTGTCATAATAAGACCAGATATCTTACCTCGTTATTGATTTAACTAATGCAACTACCCCCTATTATCAGAAATATCAATTTAACTTATCCCCCAAAAAGTTATATACTGTAGTTAGCAATAAATCCTATTTAAAAGGGGGGTTTTTTTATGACTGGTAAGAAAAAGATGTTTTTATTAGGAGGCATCGTCGGACTTGTAGGGGCTATACTCGCTAAACTTGGTAACCCAGGGAATATGGGTATGTGTATAGCTTGCTTTTGGAGGGATATAGCAGGAGCCTTAGGCCTTCATAGGGCAGCAGTAGTCCAATACATAAGACCTGAAATCATAGGAATAATTTTCGGGGCATTTGTTATATCATACCTAACTGGAGATTTTAAGGTTAAAGGTGGGTCTTCTCCTCTAATTCGGTTTGTGCTAGGCTTTTTCTTGATGATTGGTGCATTAGTGTTCTTAGGCTGTCCATTAAGAATGATTTTAAGATTAGCAAATGGTGACTTGAACGCATTAGTTGGACTTGCTGGCTATGTAGCAGGAATCTTTGTTGGTGTTCAGTTCCTAAAGAAAGGATATACCCTTGGCAAGAACTTTGACCAGCCAAAAATTACAGGGTTTATATTTCCAATAATTGCTCTAGTACTTCTAATATTCCTAGTAATAAAACCTGCATTCATACTATTTAGTACTGAGGGTCCTGGTTCCATGGCAGCACCTATAATCATTTCTCTAGTTCTTGGTGCTGTAGTTGGTATAAGTCTTCAGAGAAGTCGTATATGTACTGCAGGTGGATTTAGAGATTTAATATTAATTAAAGATACTCACTTTATCTGGGGTCTAGTTGGAATATTTGTATTTGCTCTAGCTGGAAACCTAATTCTAAACTTTGAAAAGTTCAATTTAGGTTTTATAGACCAACCTATAGCTCATTCTGATGGTTTATGGAACTTCCTAGGAATGTCTTTAGTTGGAATATGTTCTGTTCTTCTTGGTGGATGTCCAATTAGACAGACTATCCTTGCAAGCCAAGGAGATACAGATGCTGGAGTTACAGTTTTAGGACTTATTATGGGTGCTGCATTTGCTCATAATTTTGGACTAGCTGCCAGTGGAAGTGGAGTACCTGCTAATGGAAAGATTGCAGTTATAATTGGAATAGTATTCGTTCTATTTATTGCTCTTGGAGTCTTAGCTATGACAAGTAAGACTAAAAGTAGTTCTAAGGGGGTAAAAGCTAATGTCTAATATAATCGATGCAAGAGGAAGATCTTGCCCAGAACCAGTTATATTAACTAAAAATTCTCTAGACAAAGATCAAAGCGGTCTTAAAATTCTAGTAGATTCAAATGTAGCTGTTGAAAACATTACTCGATTTGCTGAAAACAAAGGCTATAATGTAAATGTAAAAGATTATGATGAAGATTTTGAAATTACTATTAAAAAGTAGGTTTTTTAATGAAAGATATTTACTGTGTAGTAACCTTTAATACCACACACCATGCTCTAATATTTGAAAAGCTACTAAAGGAAAACAAGCTGAATTTAAAATTGATGCCCGTTCCAAGGCAGCTTAGCTCCTCTTGTGGTACAGCAGCTTATGTAGACTGTGCTGATAAGGATAAAATAATATCTTTATGTGATAAGGAAAACTCTCCTATAGAGTGTTTCCATGAATTAGAATCATCAAATAAGGAGTCCTGGTTTCTTAAGTATTTAAAAAAGTGATAACCTTACTCTTGACAGACCTCACATTTAAATTAAATGTGAGGTCTGTTTTTAATCTAATTTTTGCAATATTTCGCCTTATTATTGTGGATTTTTTATGAACTTTAGTGTATGATTATCTATGGTTTAAAAATGACCCTAGGAGGTAAATAATGAAGTATGATGTAATAATTATTGGAGCTGGGCCATGTGGAATATTTACAGCCCTACAACTTAAGAAAAATAATCCCTCTTCCTCAATATTAATCCTGGAAAAGGGAAATACAATTAAAAAGAGAATTTGTCCTAAGAGAAAAACGGGAATATGCATTGGCTGTAAACCATGTAACATAACTACGGGATTTGCAGGAGCAGGTGCTTATTCTGACGGAAAACTCTCCCTCTCACCTGATGTTGGAGGAAATCTACCAGAATTTCTTGGCTATGATGAGACACAAAAGTTAATCAACTATGTTGATGAAGCCTACATACGATTCGGAGCAGATGAGACTATATATGGAATTGACAAAGAAGCAGAAATTAGAACTATTAGAAAAAAAGCTATTAATGCTAATTTAAAGCTTGTTGAATGCCCTATAAGACATATGGGAACCGAAGAAGGATATAATATCTACTCCCGAATCCAAGGACATTTGGAGGAATTAGGAATTGAAATGAAGTTTAGAAATCCTGTTAAGGATTTAATCCTAAATGAAGACGGATCTATAAAGGGTGTTATTGCAGATAATGAATACCATTCAGATAAGGTAGTAGTTTCCGTTGGCCGTGAAGGCTCGGACTGGTTAAAGAATATTTGTGTAAAACATGATATTAAAACATCTGTAGGAGAAGTGGATATCGGGGTAAGGGTTGAAACCAGAAACGAAGTAATGGAAGAGCTAAATAACGCTATGTACGAGAGCAAGCTAATATACTATACCCCTACCTTCGATGATAAAGTAAGAACCTTCTGCTCAAATCCAGGTGGTGAGGTTTCAACAGAAATCTATGAAGGAAATCTTGCTGTAGTAAATGGACACAGCTATAAGTCTGATGATTTAAAATCTGATAATACAAACTTTGCATTATTGGTTTCCAAGCATTTTACGGAACCATTTAACTCACCTATTGAGTATGGAATGCACATTGCTCGTCTTGGAAATATGCTATCGGGTCATAAAGTATTAGTGCAGAGATACGGTGATTTTAAAAGAGGTAGAAGAACTACAGAAGAGAGACTGGTAAGAAACAACATTATCCCTACCCTTAAAGATGCTGTACCTGGTGATCTAAGCCTTGTACTACCATATAGAATATTAAAGAGTCTTGATGAAATGATAGTAGCCCTTGATGTGGTATCACCTGGACTTGCTAGTGATGAAACCCTTCTTTATGGAGTAGAGGTAAAATTTTATTCTAACAGGGTTTTAGTTGATGATAGGTTCGAGACTAATATAAAGGGACTTTATGCAGGTGGAGATGGTGCAGGAATCACTAGAGGATTAATGCAAGCAAGTGTAAATGGAGTAGTATTAGCAAATATTCTATCTCAAGCAAAATAAGAAAAGCTTTAAATATCAGAGGTAATTGCCTAGCAATTACTTCACACCATTGCAACGAGGTGGGTGATTAAGACACACCACCTCTTTAACCTAATAGTCACCCGCCACTTAAAGAAGTGGGGGATATCTTCACCTCGTTATAAGGAAGCATTAAATGTAGCCTTTCTTGTTACTCATCGACGGAAAGTTCAATTATATTCAGAAGATTCAAAGTAGAACTTTCCTATTCGTAATAAATAGTTGACTTTCCAATGATTGTCAGTTACAATCATATTGTTGAATATTATAAAAAGGAGGTCGTGAAATGAGCACCAATAGATTAAGATTTAGTATTGTATTAAATATTTTCACACGGCCTATGAATAATATTCTATAATTTAGATATTTAACCATAGGCTCATACCTATGGTTTTTTGCGCCCTTTTTAGGAAAACGCTTTACCATAGGTCTACGCCTATGGTTTTTTTGTCTACAAAAGGAGGAGTATCTTGAAGGAATTTAAAAAGTTATTACAGTTTGCAGATGGCTTTAAACTGATTTACTTATTAGGGATGCTATCCATTATTATCTCACAAGGATTTAATACCATCGGTCCTCTAATCCTTAGGACTACAATTGACTCAATAATAGGGACTGAGGAAATCACTTCAACTATTATTAAAAATGCAGTTGTTATATTAGGTGGTAGAGATTATCTATCACATAGATTATGGATTTTAGGAATCATAATAGTTGCTAATACTGTATTAAGGGGTGTATTTTTATACTACAAAAGCACCTTGGCAAGTCAAGCCTCAGAAAACATTGCAATGAGAATGAGAAATAAACTTTATGACCATATTCAAAGACTGCCTTATGAATACCATGTAAAGGCCGAGACTGGCGAGCTTATACAAAAATGTACATCCGATGTGGATACTATAAGAAAATTTCTTGCAATTCAGCTGGTTGAAGTTGCAGGATCTGTATTTATGCTTTTATTCATCCTTTTTATTATGTTTAAACTTAGTATAAAGATGGTATTTATTTCAATTGTATTTCTACCATTTATTTTTGGATTTGCTGTTTTATTCTTTAAAAGAGTTCAAAGGGATTTCGAAAAGGCTGATGAGTCTGAAGCTAAACTATCTACAACATTACAAGAAAACTTAACAGGTATTAGAGTAGTAAAAGCCTTTGCACGTGAAAGTCATGAAATGGAAAAGTTTGATATTAAAAATCTAGACTATAGGTTTAAGGTTGATAAGCTAATATTAAACTTAGCTGCTTACTGGGGTATTTCAGACTTCCTAAGCTTTATACAGGTAGGGATGGTTATAGTTATAGGGTCTTATCTCGTCATCATAGATGAAATAACACTAGGTACGTTAGTAGCCTTTATAAGCTATGTTAATATGATTATATGGCCCACTAGGCAACTGGGCAGAACTCTAACTGATATGGGCAAAGCTACTGTGTCCATTAAAAGAATTGATGAAATACTAGTTGAACCAATAGAGATTTTAGAAAAGACCGGGAATAAACCACAGATTATCGGCAATGTGGAATTTAATAATGTATGCTTTGAATACGAAAAGGATAAACCTGTTCTTAAGGACATTTCCTTTAGCTTAAAGGCTGGTAAGACCATTGCTATTATTGGCTCTACTGGGTCTGGAAAAAGCTCTTTAGTTCATCTCTTGCCACGACTTTATGATTATAACAAGGGTTCCATAAGGATAGATGGTATAGAGCTAAATACTATTGACAAAGGATGGATTAGGAAAAACGTAGGCTTGGTATTGCAGGAGCCATTTCTATATGCAAAATCCATTAAGGAAAATATTAAACTAACTAATCCATCAATGGCAGATGATAAGGTATTTGAGGCAGCAAGAATTGCCTCAATCCATGAAGATATTAACTCCTTTGAAGAAAAGTATGAAACTCAAGTTGGTGAAAGAGGAGTTTCCTTATCTGGTGGTCAAAAACAAAGAATGGCCATTGCCAGAACAATAATCAATGAATCACCTATAGTAATATTTGATGACTCCCTATCTGCTGTTGATACTGAAACGGATGTAGCCATTAGAAAGGCATTGAGTACAAGAAAGAACAAAGCTACAACAATAATTATTTCACATAGGATATCTACTGTATCCCAGGCAGATATGATTCTTGTAATAGATAAGGGTCAAATAGTTCAAAGAGGAACTCACAAGGAATTGATTCAAGAAGAAGGTCTTTATAAGCGAGTTTATACCATACAATCTTCCTTTGAAGATTCAATGGATAATGAATAATAGGTGGTGATTATATGGAGCAAAGCGAAGAAATTTACAAGAAGGTGGATTATAAGATTTGGAAGGATTTCTTTAAATATCTAAAGCCCTATAAAAAGCAGTTCTTAAGACTAATATTCTTAATGATTTGCTTAGGTGCAATGGATAGCACCTTTCCCATGTTATCCAAATATGCAATAGATAACTTTATAGAGAATAAAAGCTTAAATGGTATAGAAGGATTTGTAGCAGTTTATTTTCTAGCTGTTCTAGTCTTGAGCTTAATAATTTATTGGTTTATTAAGTTGGCTGGAAAATTAGAAACACAAATGGCCTATGATATAAGAAAGCTAGGCTTTACCAAGTTACAGGAACTGCCTCTATCCTACTATGATGATAAGGCTGTAGGATGGTTGATGTCCAGAATGACCTCTGACATTACAAGGCTTAGCGAGACCATTTCTTGGGGCTTAGTTGACTTCGCTTGGGGTATTAGTATGATGACTGGCGTTACTATCTATATGATGATTTTAAACTGGAAACTAGCCCTTGTGACCCTTTCTGTAATACCATTGTTAGCGGTAATCAGCATATATTTTCAAAAGAAAATCCTAATGTCTCAAAGAGATGTCAGAAAAATCAACTCCCAAATTACAGGTGCCTATAACGAGGATATACAAGGGGCTAAGACTACAAAGACATTGGTGAGAGAAGATATAAACTTACAAGAATTTTCAGTACTGACAAACTCTCTAAAATCAAATTCCATTAGAGCAACTATTCTTTCCTCCATATATCTTCCTTTGGTTATTGGACTTGGTAGCGTTGGAACGGCTTTGGCCATGACTATTGGAGGAAAATTCATCATGTTAGAAATTATCTCATATGGTACCCTAGTAGCTTTTATATCCTATACTGCCCAATTCTTTGAGCCTGTAAGGCAGATGGCAGTCATCCTTGCAGAAGTTCAAGGAGCACAAGCATCAGCAGAAAGGGTCTTTTCCTTGATTAACGAAGACCCTGCTATAAAGGATAGGGATGATGTAGTTGAAAAATATGGAGACCTTTTTAAGCCTAAGAAGGAAAACTGGCCTAAGATTATTGGTAAAGTTCAGTTTAAGGAAGTATCCTTTTCCTATAAGGACGGAGAACAAATATTGGATAACTATAATTTAGAAGTAAATACAGGAGAGACCATAGCCTTGGTGGGAGAAACAGGTTCCGGAAAATCTACAATTGTAAATCTCTTTTGCAGGTTCTATGAGCCAACAAAGGGAC
>CAZPZN010000026.1:0-18827 GCA_964590735.1 uncultured Tissierella sp. | reverse complement strand
TTCCACCATCAGGTTCAATAAATCCATTCATTAATCGTAAAATAGTGGATTTACCACTACCAGTTTCTCCAACCAAGCCATAAATTTCTCCTTTATGGATTGATAAATTAATTTCATCTAAAACTTTTATTTTTTTATTATTTATAACAAAGTTCTTCGATACATTTTCAAATCTAATCATATATTCACCTACCTAATTGATAAGTATTATCATTATTAATATACTATAATGTTTTAATTCCGTCAAGGGACAGCAAGAAAAGGTGCCAGACTTGAATGATTGAATTATTCAAGCCTGACACCTTCATAAATACTGCCTTCAGATAGGGTGATTACCCTTTCTGCAATTTCATCTACAAAAGCATTATCATGAGTTACTATTATGATGGCTATGCCTTGGGCTGCAAGGGACCTTATGATCTCCGATATTTGTCCTCTTGTTTCTTCATCCAAGGCTGATGTTGGCTCATCAAAGCAAAGGACCGATGGGTTAAGCATGCAAGCTCTAGCTATTGCAACTCTTTGTTGTTGGCCACCAGAGAGTTGGTAGGGGTAACTGTCTCCCTTCCCATCTAATCCAAGTTGATTTAAAAGCTCATCTGCCCTCTTTTCAATATCTTTCTTGGATTGCTTCTTCAAATAATTAGCTGCCAATATGAGATTTTCCTTAACAGTCATATGAGGAAAAAGGTTATAGGATTGAAAGACAAGTCCAATCTCCTGTCTTATAATCTGGAGCTTATCCTTAGAAGCAGTTTCCATTCTTCCACCGACTTCTTTATATAAATACTTATCATTTATCTTTATAGACCCTCCATCAGGGGTTTCCAATGTAGTTAAACATCTTAGAAGGGTAGTCTTACCTTCCCCCGATTTACCCTTTATACATACTATTTGGCCTTTTTCTATAGAGAAGGATACATTTTCAAATACCTTGGTGTCTCCAAATGATTTCTTTAAATTTTCAACTAGTAATGTCATAATATTCTCCTATCTATAGTAACTGAATTTCTTTTCTACACTTCCAAGAATCTTAGTAAGAATGGCTATAAGCACTAGATAAACAAAGCCGATAAATATATAGGGTATAAAGGTTGAGTAGGTGTTTGAAACCGACTTTGCAGCCTTTAGTGCATCTGCTACCCCCAGAATATATACCAAGGAAGTATCCTTAACTAAAGTAATAACCTCATTTCCAATTGAAGGCATTACATTCTTAATTACTTGAGGAAGTATTACCTTAATAAATGTAAAACTTTTGCTCAATCCCAATACGGTGCTGGCCTCTGACTGGCCTACATCGATGGAGTTTATTCCCCCCCTGAATATCTCCGCGAAGTAGGCGGTATAATTTAAAACGAAGGCTATAAAAATTGCTTGATATCTTCCAAAGGCAAAACCTATTAAAGGAACATAATGAAATCCAAAGAAAATGAACATCAATTGCAATAGAAGTGGTGTCCCCCTCATTATATAGATATAGGCGCCTGTAATATTTGCTATAGTCCTATTCTTAGACATTCTAAGTTTTGCCACAATTATTGATAAGGGTATAGAAAATATTAGGGTTACCAAAAATACACCTATGGTGGTCTTCAATCCTTCTATTGTCATTGGTATTAGCATTTCAAATATTTTCATTAGTCAATCCTCTTTCTAGTAAATAATCTTAGTTTCCAGCGAACCACTTTCCATAAATCTCATCATATGTTCCATCGTTTCTCATATCATTAAGAGCATCATTAATGTTCTTAAGTAGGTCTGTATCGTCTTTTCTTAGGCCAATTCCAAACTCTTCAGGTCCAAGGTCCTCTTCTAATACCTTGTACTTTTCGGCACCCTTATTCATCATATAATATCTAGCAAGTACCTCATCTGCTATAATGGCATCAGATCTGCCTGATTCAAGATCATTAAAAACCTCGTTAAAGGTAGCATATTCTATTAAAGCTCCATCCTTTAATGAATCTATAAATCCTTCCTGTGCTCTTGCTGCATCTAATGAACTGGACTCAGCTTGAGTGGATACTACCTTACCTTGTAAATCAGCAATTGTTTCAATTGGTGAATCAGCCATAGTAATTATAATTTGTGCATTAGCTAAATAAGGCTCTGTAAAATTAACCTTTTCTTTTCTTTCCTCTGTAATGGAATAACCATTCCAAATAAGATCTATATTCCCTGCGTTTAATTCAGTTTCCTTCATGGACCAGTCTATAGGTTGAAATTCAATATCCATATCAAGTCTCTTAGCAACTTCAGTAGCAAGGTCAATATCAAATCCAACTAATTCACCCTTATCGTCTCTAAAACCCATAGGAGCAAATGTATCATCAAGTCCCATTACAAGACTTGCCTTATCACTGCCACTTGAGTCCACCTGAGAAGTCGATTGTGGCGTACATCCTACCATTAAGGATCCTATTAATACTAATAAAACTATTGATTTAAATAACTTTTTCATTTATATCTCTCCCTTTATTTTTTGTATTATCAATGAGTAATTGGCCAGACTATTCATTGAATAAAAAACTCCCGTCATCTAGTTTTCACTAGAGGACGAGAGTATTAATCACGTGGTTCCACCTCCATTTATTGACACCTCACAGTGTCAATCTCATCAGGTACAGTCATACCTTAGCACTATAACGGGTGCACGAGAATCCGAATCGGCTACTACAAAAGGTTCACCTAATAGCTCAGAGATGTGTTCAATATATATCTTCTATGCATTTTCACCAAATATGCACTCTCTATAAGATAAATATATACCTACTATTTCTCATCACCGCTTTATCAAATTAAACTATGTTTATTAATATAACACTAATATTGAATCTTGTAAAGACTTTTTTTCTAGAAAGGGGTCAGGCTTAAATAATTGAATTATGAAATGCTCCCCTTCTTATTCTTAGTAGTCTACTTTTTCTTTCAAGAAAGTTCCAGCTCTTAATTCTCTGAAGGCCAAATCTAATTCTTCTTTAGTATTCATAACTATAGGCCCACCCCATGATACTGGTTCCTCTAATCTGTCTGAGCTTAAAAATAAGATTTGAGCTTGCTCATCTAAGGCTTCGATTTCTAGTGAATCCCCTTCTGTTAGTTTTACTGCAGTCTTTACTTTAATAGTTTCTCCAGCAATTTTAGCATCTCCAAGTAGTAAAAAGACCGTTACTGACTTATTTTCTTCAGTTTCAACTACAAACTTTCTATTAGCTTCCAATACTATGTGGTAATAGTCAAGTGGTGAATATTTTCCTGTAAATCCCTTATGTCCCTTATATTCTCCACTAATAAGTCTTAAGATTCCACCTTCTATAGGGATTTCTTCAATGTCTCCCTTGTTAATAGCATGATATTCTGGAGGAGCCATTTTATATTTACCAGGCATATTCAACCAAAGCTGAACACCAAGCATTCTGTCTGAAGCTGGTAGCATTTCCTCATGCATTATTCCTGAACCTGCTGTCATCCATTGGACTTCCCCGTCAGTAATTCCATCTTCATTTCCTAAACTATCCTTATGTACCATGTTACCTTTAACTATTAAGCTTATGGTCTCTATCCCCCTATGAGGATGCAATGGAAACCCTGCTGTATAATCATCCGGATTGATACTGTCGAAAGAATCCAACATCAAAAGAGGATCATAAGCGTCAATAGTTTCATGTCCTAATACCCTAACAAGACTTACACCAGCTCCATCCTTAGTTCTAAATCCAGTAACCTTATTCTTAACTTTTCTCTCCATTTAAATTACCTCCTATTTTTGCTAATCATATACCCCAATATAGTATCTCTTAACAACTTGGTTGGTAATATGCTTATAGTTAGAAGGTCGGGCTTTAATAATTCAATTATTTACGCCTGACCCCTTTATTGAATGTCCTTTTATATTGTAATTCTCAACGGGCTGAGGTCCTCTGAGCACCATTCTATCCACTTTAAGATATCCATCATCTGTGACCATAGTCTTCCATCTAACTAACTGCACACAGCCCTCAGAGATTTCTATACCTGTAATAATAGTTGGGTAGATGGCACAACCTGTATTAAAATATGGGAGGTCTTCCTCTCTTGGAAACTTAAATCTATGGGTATGACCACAAATTAACATCATCTTATTCTTTTTTATCCACTTGTTAAAATTTCGTTCAATCTTATGTCGTTTAAAAGTATTTTTTACAGGACTGGCAGGATTTCTAATTCCAAGGGAATGTAAATATCTCCAGAAATATTTTAATGAGATCATCGTTGGAAACCAAATCTGGTCATTGGCAAAGTCTCCCTGGTGTCCATGAATTACAAATATCTCTTGTCCTGTTTCTTTATGTTTGAGTACAAGAGATTCTACTGGATCCATTCCAATTAAAAAATCGTAGCTAATCTCTTTATAGTCACTAAAGGTGAAATAGTAATTGTTACTTACATAATCCTTATTCTTTAGAAAAATATCATGATTCCCATATAGCCTTATAAAACGGTTTGAATCGTTGAATTTCTTAATGCTTTCAAAAACATAAAAGTGTGCATTTCTTATATCCTTAACTTTAGGAGTTTCCCAAAGCTCATCCCCATCTCCGGCCTCAATATAGGTATAACCATTATCATAATAATAATCTAGGGCATGTTTAAATATATTCTGATTTTTTGAGAATTCATCAAAATGGCTGCCATTGCCCCTGTGAATATCACTAAATATAATATATTTAGAATCCTCATCAAAATATTCAATTCGTGCATCCCTATATGCTTGGTCTAGTCTTTTCTCTGTAAACATACTATTACCTCACTTATCTAGAAATGGTGGGTTATACATTTTGTCAGGCTATATTTTATGAGCTTTACTAATTAAGTAGTATTTACCCAATTAAAAAAGATAGAAAACCAAAAATAAGGTCAGGTTGAATTAAATATTCAACCTGACACATTTCTATTACTTTAATATCCTATCCATAAAGTCTAGCATATTCTTATAACTAATTCCTTCAATATCTTCCTTAGAAAATCCTCTTTCACTTAGCTTCGTAACTAGATTGCTACTTTTTGAGATTTCTTCTAATCCTATTGTGCCTTTATAAGAATCGCTTGTGAAGCTATCAGTTGTATCGCTTTCTAGATACTCAAAGAAGTCAAAACCTAAGGCAATACGATTTATTCCAATAAGACTTGCAATATGGTCTATATGATTAATTAGATAATCAACTGTTCTCATCTTAGGGTCAGCATGGATAAACTCATTGTAGGCATTAATGCCAATCAAGCCCTCTCTTTCTCCAATGGCCTTAATTTGATTATTAGTTAGATTTCTAGATACATCACATAAGGCCCTTGCATTGGAGTGGGAGGTAATAAAAGGCTTATCCGAAGTATTGTAAATATCCCAGAATGTCTTATCATTTGCATGGGAAACATCAAGTATTATTCCCAGCTCATTAATCATCTTAACTACATCTGCCCCTTTTTTAGTAAGTCCTCTGCCTACTTCTCCTCTAGCTCCTGTAGCCAATTCATTCTGCTCATTCCAAGTAAGACTGGCATGTCTGAAGCCTAATTGATAAAGGGTGTAAAGGGATTCAATATCATCCTCAATTGAGCTTAATCCTTCTAACCCCAGTAAAACAGCCAATTTTTTCTCATCAAGAGCCTTGTAGAAGTCCTTGGAATTATAAATAACTTTTAATATATCTTTACTTTGCCATATTTCTTTACTCATGGCTTTAATACTCTCAACTAATCTTTCCTTTGGCCTTTTATCATGAGGTGGATCTGCCCAAATTACAAATATTCCGCCTACCATTTGGCCTTTTTAAAATCGTTCTAGGTGGTGATTATTTATTATGTTCTCCTCACCAAGGAGACCTTTGACTGTAACATCAGTCCAGATATCACCATGTATATCAAATATCATATAACAACCCCCATATTCTGCCTTATGACCTAAATGTATTGTAATAAGTTACCCATGAATATACCTAAATAATTACCAATTATATAACCCCAAACACCAGCAAGGATAATCGGCCCTATTAACTTGTTCCAACCCTTAGCAATAGCCATGGCTGCAGCTGTTGTTGGCCCACCGATATTGGCATTAGAGCAAATTAAAATCTCTTCTAAAGTATAGTTGAAAATCTTACCAAATATAAATGAGATTACCATATTTATTAATACAATAATCGCTGTAAATACTAATAATAATGGAGCTTGAGAAATAATTACAGGTATAGAAGCTGGAACACCAATAACAACTAGGAATATATATATTAAGAAAGTTCCTATCTCCTGAGCACCATGTATATTGGACATAAAGTTAGGAGCATAAGTTGCTAACAACATTGTAAAAGTAGTAATTAATAGGTATTTATTACCTAATAATCCGTTTAATAAATCATATAAGAAATTACCTGTTGGAATAATTGCTGCTAATACAGCAGCTATTTCAGTAGATATCCATACGATTACAAAAGCTATAGCTACTGAGAAGGCTATGTCTTTCAATGATATATCCTTTCTTCCCCAATATTGTGAAGCTAAAGTTTCTCCCTCACTTGTATCTGAATTTTCATTTACTTCATCAATGTGTGGATGCTTGAATTTCTTTAAGAACCATCCTACTGAAGGTATTGCTAGCAAAACAAAGAAATATACGGCCATTAATAAGTTATCGGCAACTGTAAGGGCTGATATCCACTCTTCGCCAGCTCCAAATGATTCTGCCATTGCAGCAAAGTTTACCCCTCCTCCTATGTATGAACCTGTCATCATAGCAGCCATCTTACTAAGTTCAGGTATTGAATCTTTTAAAAGCATGTAGGCTACAAAAACACCTAATAATGTACCAATAGAACTAAGCATAAACATTATAAGTATTCTACCACTTTCACGCCATATCTTCTTAATATTAGCATTGAATAAAAGAAGAGGGATAGCTAATGGTACTACGTAACCCCAAACTGCATCGTAAGTCGGTGCACTTGTTGGAATTACATTAAAGTTTGCTAATAGCATAGCAACAACTAATCCAATAATTGCTCCTTCAGTGGAAGCACTGGGTTATAGCTCAGCACTGACAGTTGCCCTTACTGCAGCAACCTTCGGTATAGTATCAGGTTCCATATCTGGAGGACCGATTGCAAGAAGATTAATCGAGAAGAAAAATCTATACAAAGCTGGAGATAAAGATCCAATTGAAGTATTGGAAGTAGATGATGAAAATGCAGACTATAGACTATCAAGTGATAAAATCAGCTTGAGTCTATTTATGATTTTAGTTATAATGTTCTTTGGTTCTTACCTAACAGAAATAATTAATAATTTTGTAGGCATATTTATAGATAATGTTGCCTTCCCTGGATACTTGGGAACTATGCTTATAGCTTGCTTTGTAAGAAACTATGCCGATAGTTCTCCTAAGTTTAACATCCACATGGAAGAAGTTGGAGTTGTAGCTAAGTTTTCATTACAATTATTCTTAGGAATTGCGCTGCTAAATCTTAAGTTATGGTTGTTATTGGATATAGCTTTACCAATGGCAGTAATCCTAATTGCTCAGCTTGTATTCGCATATATCTATGCAACTTATTTATGTTTCCCAATAATGGGTAAGAACTACGATGCAGCTATGATGTCTTCAGGACTTATAGGATTTGGTATGGGGTCAACATCAAATGCCATGGCAAATATGAACACCTTGTCAGAGACCTATAGATACAGTTCAACTGCATTCTTTGTAGTACCAATTGTAGGAGCCTTATTCATAGACTTCTTCAATATATTCATAATCTATGGATTTATCGGTTTCTTAGCAGGATAGTAAGTAACACTTTAATTAAAGATTTGAAAAGTAGAAAAAACGCAGAACTTAATGAGTTCTGCGTTTTTTATCTCTCTTTTAACCTATTCTCAATGTATTTATAGCCGTTTCTTACATGGTTTTTCATCGCTAATATAGCTCTTAATTCATCCTTAAGTCTTAATGCCTCCACTATTTCCATATGCTCCTTATATATCTCAAGCCTTCTATCTTCATCATAGGCTGAAATATTCCTATCATGGAGCAATACGTCGTTTAAGCTTTGCAGCAAGGCCTTTATCCGTTTATTATTGGACTTGTCCACTATAAAATCATGCAAACTATTATTGACTAAAACAACCCTTGAAGGGTCAGAATTATTTTTATTCTCGTCTAGTAGATTCTTTATTTCTAGGACTTTATCTTCCTCTATATTATCTATTGCAAGTTGAATTGCCATGGCTTCCAAGGCTTCCCTGCATTCATAGACTTCTTTAATATCATCTAAGGTATAATGTTTTACATATACACCCTTATATGGAATTATCTCAACGAGACCCTCAGAGCCCAACAGTCTAAAGGCTTCTCTAACAGGAGTTGCACTAACGCCCAGCTCCTTAGCAATATGAACCTCATTAAGCTTAGTATTTCCTTTAAGATCGTCTTTAACTATCATTTCCTTTAGGATTTCATAAACCTTATAATTCAATGTTGCTTTCTTTTCAATTTTATAGTCACTAAAGTCAACTGAAACCATATTCCTCAAGAGCCACCTTTCTTTAGTACATTATAGCAAATATATGGATTTTAGAAAAGATGATCTTCAAGGGGTCGGGCTTTAGAATTTCCTTATTGAACTACTCGAAATCTTTGAGTACTTGCTAGCTCAAGCCTGGCCCCCTTAAAGAAATATCTTCTAATACACCATAATCATTGGTATCAACTGTATCATGATGATGAATGAATACAATAGTATCATTACCTTGTCCCTTTAAAAAACACCAAGCTACCTTTCTGCTTAATTAATCATTAGGGATATGGAAAAATCGCAATAATCTGGGTTGTTAGCAAAATATTCTATTTTTGAAAACCACTTTTTAAAAATCCTTCTATATTATTTTCATTCTTAGAGTTAGTATCGGTTTTAGTTGCAACAAATTCTAATAAATTTCTTTCAATTAAATCTTTCATAGTATCTTGATCCATAGCTACATTCCACTTAAGGAGGTGAATATTCATGGTTAGACCTAGATGAATGGTATCAATTAAATCATAGCACAAAAACACCTTAAAGGGTGTACTTAGTAGCTCACCCCATTAATAAATCAAAATGACCCATAGATTTTAATCTCTATGGGCCTAAATTTTAAAAATTATTCAATTACTCAAGCCTGACCCTATTAATGATGGGTCCCCTTTGATGGGCAATTTTCGCTGTGGCTACAGCCGGAGCATTTGACTCCGTTCTTTTTATCTCTTCTGATCTTTGCAAAAGCAAAGCCAAGGATAGCAAGGATAATGAGTACTACGATAAAATCTGCCATTCTAAACAGCCCCTTCTATATTTATACTAGAAACATTTTTTCATTTCTCTTGATTAAATATATGATTGTGCCAACATAAATTGCAACAATTACCAATCCTGGTATTGTAGCGTTTCCTAGACTACCGCTTGTTATAAGAGTACCAATTTGATATACAAAATAAGCTACTGTATATCCCATACCTAATTGGAAGCCGATACCTGCCCAAAGCCATTTTCTACTGTCCATCTCAGAATTCATTGCTCCAATTGCTGCAAAACATGGAGGAGTAAATAGGTTAAACATCAAGTAAGCAAGTGCTGCAACTTGAGTAAGCCCCATAACTGAAGCGACTTCGTTAGCTCCTGAAACAAGAGCAAATTCCTCAGCATCTATAAAATTGCTAATACCATAAACAACAGCTAGGGTACCAACAACATTTTCCTTGGCAATAAAGCCTGTAATAGCTGCAGCTGCCAATTGCCACACCCCAAATCCCAGAGGTACAAGTATTAGCGCAAATGGACTAGCAAGACTAGCAAGAATACTTGTTGCTTGCATACCTTCTTCAACTACTTGAAAACTCCAAGTATATGTTTGCATTACATGAACTGCAACATTACATACAAGGATAATGGTAGCTGCTTTTACTATAAATGCCTTAGCCTGAGACTTCATAGAAACAAAAGCCCTTTTAAAACTAGGAATTCTATATTCAGGAAGCTCCATAATAAAGTAATTCTTTGATGGCCCCTCATTGGTAATTTTTCTTACTAGTAAAGCGCCACCTATTATAATAGCTATACCTACAAAATACATTAAGGTTCCAACCCAGGCTGCATCCTCAAAAAATATACCTGAGAACAAAGCTATAACAGGAAGCTTAGCCCCACAAGGCATAAATGGAGTGAGCATCGCTGTAGTTCTTCTTTGTCTTTCATCTCTAATAGTCCTTGTAGCCATTACTCCAGGGATAGCACATCCAGTCCCAATAATCATAGGAATAATGGATTTACCGGAAAGGCCAACCTTCTTCAAGTGTCTATCCATAACTATGGCAACTCTAGCCATATATCCACTGTCTTCAAGTAATGCTAGTAGGAAAAACAAAGTCATAATCAGAGGTAAGAAGCCAACTACAGCCCCTACTCCACCTATAATTCCATCTAATAGCAAAGTTTTAAGAATTGGAGTAACTGAATCTCCCATTAGACCATCAGCTAAAGCATATAATCCATCTATAAGTCCAACGAAATAATCTGCAAGGAAAGGTCCAAGGTAGGTTTGTGATATAGAAAATACTATGTAAATAATTGCAGCAAATATGGGAATCCCCCATACCTTGTGGGCAACAATACGATCTATTGAATCGTGCTTAGTCTGATTTTTACTTTCAACTCTTCTAGATTCAACTTCTTTAATTATCTTATCTACTCTTGCAAATCTTTCACGTTCTACTTTTTCAAACTCTGCATCATTAGCTGGAGCTAGCTTGCTTAAATTAAATGGTGCCTTCTGAACGCTACCCTTTAGCTCTACAGACTTTTCTAGAAGGTCTGCCAAGCCTTGCCCCTTAATAGATGAAGTTTTTACCACATTGCAGCCCAGTCTTTCTGCAAGTTTCTTTTCATCAATTTCAATTCCCCTCTTATTGAGAAGATCAACCTTGTTAAGTGCTACTACTATAGGAATCCCAAATTCAAGAAGCTGACTAGTAAACATTAGGCTTCTGTTTAAATTTGTAGCATCCACGATATTAATAATTACATCCGCCTCAGCATTTTTAATAAAATCGCTAGTTATACTTTCCTCTGATGTAAAAGCTGATATTGAATATGCTCCCGGCAAATCAATTGCCCTAATGTGCCCATTGGATTTAGCTAGTTCAGCCTTTACATTCCCTTCTTTTTTTGCTACTGTAACACCAGGCCAATTCCCCACGTGCTCAATCTCGCCTGTAATTGCATTAAATAAAGTGGTCTTACCACTATTTGGATTTCCAGCTAGTGCAATCCTCATTTTATACTCCCCCTATAATAGCTTGTTAGCCAAGGCTAACATTTAAGTCAAAAAAACAAATATCCAAACCTATATAATAATAGCTCTGGCCAGGTCAGTATCAATACCATAACGTACGTCCTTGATATTAACAATGTAGTTATCCACTAATACTGAAATAACAGTAATGCTTTCACCCTCAAAACAACCAAGGGAAAAAAGAAAATTCCTCATTTCCTTATCATCTGTTCTTATAGCTTTGATTTCATATGTAGTATCAGTATCTGCACTAGTTAAATCATGTCCTTCAGTTTTAGCTATATTAGCTACATTACTTTCACAAGCTTTACTAGCTTCATTAACTTGTTTAACCTTACCAGCGAAAAATTTATTGAATATTGACAATTCCATAGTGACCTTCCTTTCCTATCTATCATCATAAACTACATTTTTTTCTTAAAATACTCTTCAATTGCGCCTAGCATTGTTTCTGTAATTACATGTTCCATCCGACAAGCATTGTCATCAGCTTCCTCAGGAGAAAGTCCCAATGAATCCTCTAAAAACCTAGTAATATATGAGTGCTTTATGTAAACCTTCTTTGATGCTTTAAAACCTTTTTCAGTAAGATTAATATTACCATATGCCTCTTTTTTTAAATATCCTTCATCCTTGAGGATATTTGTCGCCTTAGTAACACTAGGCTTCGTAATTCCAAGCTCCTTGGCAATCTCCGTTATATGAGCATGGCCATGTTCTTTTTCCAAGAGATAAATGGTCTCAAGGTACATTTCCATTGATTCGCTTAAACTCACATGACACCATTCCCTTCATTAAAGTTAGCTTCAACTAACATTAGTAGAATATCATTTTTATGGAAACTTGTCAATGGAATCAGGCTTGAATTATTGAATTAAATAATTCAAGCTTGACCCCATTCAACTTCGACCAAATCTGCCACTCTTCTTTTTCCCAGCAAGGTCATTATGGCAGCAATTTCTATTTTCCAATTATTTACTTCTTCAATAGTCTTCTCAACACCATCATCTAAAACCATATTTAGAAATGTACCTGCAATTCCTACTGCTTTGGCTCCTAAGGCTAGAGCTTTTACTATATCTAATGGATTCCTGATGCCCCCAGACCCAATAATATCCGTATTACCAATGAAGTCTTGTGCATCTAATAAGGAAGTAACTGTGGATTGACCAAAGTTCTCCAAATAATAATATCTATTAGCCCCTCTATAATTCTCGATTTTAGCGAAATTAGTTCCACCAGTCCCACCCAAATCTATTGTCTTTACCCCTATGTCCTTTAACTGCTTTATGGTTTTTCTACTCATACCAAAGCCAACTTCTTTTACTATTACAGGGACATCAAGTGACCTGACTATTTTCTCAATATTAGATAGCCAATTTGAAAAATCTCTATCCCCCTCAGGCATTATAATCTCCTGTATAACATTACAATGAATTTGCATAGCATCAGCCTCTAGTATGTCTATAGCCTTTTTAGCATTTTCCACAGAGTGTCCTGCTCCTAAGTTAGCAAAGACAAGTCCATTAGGGTTAATTTTTCTTATAATTTTAAAGCTATCAATCAGGGACGGGTCTTTGATTGCAGCACTTAAGGAACCAGAAGCCATGGGTAAGTTAGTTTCCCTTGCAACTATAGCTAGTTTCTCATTAATTGCTTTTGTATGGTCACTTCCACCAGTCATTGCATTAATAAAAAATGGCTGGTCCACTGTAAATGTGGAAAATCTAGTAGAGATATCTACATCGTCTAGTCCCATCTCTGGAAATGAATGATGGACAATGCGTATCTTATCAAAGTCAGAAACCTTTGATTCTCCATAAAACTTATCTGCTAATTTAACATGATCATCTTTTCTATTTGCCAATACAATCATCCTTTTCATCTTAAAAATAAAAGTAATTTAATTATTTAAGCCTGACCCCATTCTTGGAATAAGGGACCTATTTCTTGGCCCTCCTTAAAAATAGCTATAGCACAATCTCCACCACCAGCACCAGAGGATTTAGCACTGCCATTATATTTTAGTGCAATCTCGCATAAGTTTTTCAAGTGAGGTGTTTCAATCTCTACACCTAAGTCATTTCCCATTTTTACTAAAATTTTTCTATTTCTCTTGATTTGTATTTGGATTTCATCTATATTGTTATCCTTAAAGGCTTTGATAATTTGTTCTACACATTCTTCACTATCATCTAGAAAGCTATTGTAGATTTCACTATTATTTAGTCTGTTCTTATTAACCTGAGCTACCAAATTTGTAGTAGATGATGGTCTCCCTGTCCAGCCAATAGCAAACTTCATTTCCTTAGGTGGAATCAGTTTTTCAACCTTTAACCCTGGCCATTCAAGACTTATTAGTAGGGAAATCCTAGTATTATTTAGCTTATCTAATACCCATTGTCTATCAAAGGAACTATAGGCTATCCATCCACCATAAGCACAAGCCGCTATATCACCACAGGAACCATCTTTATTAATCAATATGTTTGCTAAAGCAGATAGTTTAAATAAGGAATCCTCAGTAAGCTCAATATGGTAATATTTACATAAAGCCTTAGTGGTTGCAACTGTTACTGCAGCACTTGAACCCAGTCCATATTTTATCCCCTTTTCAGATTCCAATTCACTTTCTATCTTCAGTTGATAATACGAAAGGTCTCTTCCTAGATCTTTTGCATATCTATCCACAGTCTTTATTGCTGCCAATACATATGAAAAGTCAGCATTATGTCTATCTAAGCTAATTTTATCATCTTCTCTTTTCCAGGAGATAGTCTCATCACTTGATTTACTAATACTTCCCTCATTGCTAGCTCTCTCTAAATAAACGGTTATAAATCGATCTACAGCCACTAAAATTCCTGTATTCCCTGGATGGGTAACCGAGTATTCACCAGCTATAAAAAGTTTACCTGGTGCCTTAGTTACTATCATCAGCTACCACCTCCTTTTAAAGAACAACAATTCCTGGCCCAGGTCCTGTTACAATCACCTGGTCTTCATTAAAGACTTGCCTTATTCTATCTGCTATCTTATTGGCTTCGGATAACCTACATAATATCTTAACATTGGGACCAGCATCCATAGTAAAATAAGATAAAATGCCTTCCTTCCTCAATTCCCTTACCATTTGCATGACCACAACACTACCAGGCTCCCAATAGGATAGGGGTGGATTTGCACCTAGCATTGTAGCATGCATCATAAGGCCATTTCTTTCTGCAATAGAACCTACTCTTTCAAAGTCTCTATTAGCAATTGCTAATTTTATTTCCTTAATATCCTCTTCAGCACTTTGAGGCCATACCTTATAAAAAGGGGAAGTCGCAACAGTATGCTTCATCCCTTCACGGCTAGAGACTGACTTCTCCTTTGAATTCACAATAACTATAACCATACCTATGTCCCAACTTGCATCATCTATAGCTATAGCATAGGAGTCCTTTTCAGATCTTCCCCTTTGCCACTCTACAAATCCACCATAAATGCTCCTTGTTGCACTCCCAGACCCTTGCCTAGCATACATGGATAAGTCTTTCGGATTCAAATTCAGACCGCTAGCAATATTAGTAGCGGCAGCTAAGGCTGCAAAGCCAGAAGCAGATGAGGCCAATCCAGCTGCAGTAGGGACAAAATTATTACTATTAACAGTGGCTTTCATAGAATTATTAGAAGCCTTCCTAAATAAGTCTAGAAAAGAGCTTATTTTTTGAGTGGCGGCCCTATCTTGTAATTTATCATTTAAATAAAAAATGTCCTCATTAAAAGAATTAGAAAAAATCACTTGAGTTTCCGTATAAAAGCATTCTAAAGTTAGGGAGACGCTGCTGTTCATTGGTAAAACGTAGCTTTCGTCCCTCTTCCCCCAATATTTAATTAAGGCAATATTACTATAAGCTCGTGCTTTTCCTCTATTCTTCAATCAAATCATCTCCCAGGCTGGAAATCCATGTATTTTTCGCTCCTCCACTGAGGAGCTTGTCAGAAATATTAAGAGCTTCCTCTCTATTTAGTGTTAGTGCTATCATACATCCACCTCGACCACCACCAGTTAATTTAGCTCCTAAGGCACCACTATCCATAGCTAAAGAGACTAATTGATTAAGCTTATGATCAGAAACCCCTAATATATCTAAAATAGAATGGGCTTTAGTCATTAGCTGTCCAAGTTTTTTAGGGTCATTGGTCTCCATTGATTTCTTTGAAGCTATTGCTAAAATGCCCAAGTCCTTAATCAAAGCTTTAGCATCTTCATTTCTTTCAACAAGCTGTCTTACACTTTCAACGGCTTCCTTAGTATGACCTTGTCTTCCACTATCCCCAACTACCAAATATCCACCTAGATTAAACTCAAAGGGCACAAATGGCTGGCCCTTAACATAATATAGTGCCTTTTCACCAGCAACAATTGCAGCATCTATCCCACTTGGATTGCCATGCACAATTTTTTCTGATACATTAGCCCACTTTAAGAGATCATCATAAATTAAAGGTCTATCAAAAAAATTATATAAAGCACGGATAGTAGCTATAGCAACCGCAGCACTAGACCCCATACCCCGCTCTGGAGGAATAGTAGACTCTATATTAAGGCTGAAATTTTCTAATTCCTCATTAAAGCTATTGGTAATATTCTTAATAACCTCTTTTAAACCAAATATTATTTCAGGTGCATCTGATAATAGTTCCTTATGATAAAAACAGTCAATACTCACAGGGCCACTTGTCCTATAGATTGTTGTTTTTACCTTAGCAGCCGGAAATGGTATGGCTATTGCTGGCTCTCCATAGACCACTGCATGTTCGCCCATTAGGATTATTTTACCAATTGCATTTCCAACTACAATTTTCTTGTTCATATTTTACTCCTTTCAGCCTTGATGAAACTGCTTGCAGTTCCTACTTTCTGCTGCAATGAGATGAGTGATTAGGTTCTATTCACCTCATTCTATTTAAAATAATGTTAGTTTTTCAATTATCCAAGGTGCTGCATATAAAGTCATAAACTGCACTCCATAATTTACACCGAGCTTGTTCAGTGTCCCACAAGTAATACCAATTAAAAGCACTCCAAAAATGTTAATCAAGCCTGCATCCATATATGATAATAATAGAATTAGGGAAATAAACAAACCTATAATGGCTTCATGAGGTATCTTTTCCAATACGAATCTTGATATTCTGCCAGCAAACCTATTTGTAATATAGTAGGTTATACTTGCTGCTATAATTGCTCCAATTAGAATTCCAACAATAAATTCTCGACTGCTTAACATATGATGTAAATTATTATCCACTGTAAATACAGGGGGTGCATTAAATAGAGCACTACCTGGCCCGATTGCAACAGGTGATAAGGGAATTCCTAAAGCAACTAGTGGAATAATAATCCCTGAAAGATATGTGGCTTGTGCTAATGCACTCATAGTTGTAATAGCTGTTGTAGCCTTATTCACAGGGTCTTTTTCTCTAGATGCCATTCCTTCTCCAAGTAAAATCGTTAATCCAACAGGACTTAGAACAAATAAAAAACTAACAATTAAAGAAGGAATAGTAGCCTTTCCTATTTCAGATCTAGTTAATATTTTGAATGGATTGAGTATTTTACTCGTAATAGAATCACTAGGAATCAAGATCCCTTTTTTCTTTTCTACTATCATAGACTGACGAGCACCCTTATTTAACAATGTGAACAAGGATACAATAAGAGGTCCAATGGTTATCCCTAAAAAGAAAGATGTTGTAATATTTGTGCCCTCAGCTACAATCCCTATTCCCCAATATAGGTGTCTTAATCCCATGAATAATATTGACATTGGAATAATAGATAATAGAGCTAAAATCTTATTTTTACCTATTAAGGATAGAAAAATTGCACCCAGGAAAAATAATAATGGGGCCAACACTTGAATATTTCTGGCATAGGGTGCTAAGATATTTGCTAATACCAAAGCTATAGGAATTGAAACCACAGTACCAATCAAAGAACCTACTGCCATTTTTTTAATTACTACAGCAGACAATCCCTTTTCTTTTAGATATAAAGCATGCTCTATCATAGGACTCGACATTACACCACCTGGTAAGCCTACTAGAGCTGTTGGAATGGCATTGGTTAGGTTTAATGTCACAATTGCAGCAATAAAAAATGTTAATACAACTATTGGCTCTACACCTGCCAATACAACAGTTAGGGTAATTGGCATTAGAACTGAAGTCTCATCCGTGCCAGGAATAAAGCCTATAAAAATATATAGAATCACAGCCCCTAAGGCTGCTATAATCATTTGTAAAACTGGAAGGCTCTCCATATTATTTCTCCTTATCTTTTGTTATATCTTCTGTTATATTTTCTTCAAATGTGATAATTCTCTTAGGTTTAATCAAAAGTGTTGAAATAACAAACCCTATGACAGCTCCTAGTAATCCAAAAAAAAGCTGCCTAATTCTATCATTAGATGGAGCCAAAAAATACCCACCCATAGTAAATATAGCAGAGATAATTATAGACATTATTAAGTCCTTGATCCCAATAACATCTCCCCAAATCTCAACCTTAGTATTATTACCCATCTTATTACCTCCTCGACCTTATTATAATACCCAAAAGGGTCAGGCATGAATAATTGAATTATTCATGCCTGACCTGATTATTCAGCGTGCTTTTGGCTTATTGATAATAACCAACTCTACTACTTTCAAAACTAAAAAGCCCACCAATTTTATGATGAGCTTTTATACCCTTTGATTCTTGGATTTTCATCAATTATATCATAAATATCCTATATTTAAAAATCATAATAATATTCTCTAAGAGTTATTAATTATTGATTATAAGGATGGCATAGCCTTAGATAATGGCCAAACTATCAATGATATAATTAGGAATTTAGTAGGAGATGTTAATATTTCCTACTATATAGAGCCTTAAGTCTTGGAAATTTAAATATCAGAGGTAATTGCCTAGCAATTACTTCACACAATTGCAACGAGGTGGGTGATTAAGACACACAAACTTGTTTACTAATAGGCACCCGCCACTTTAAGAAGTGGGGGGGACATCTTCACCTCGTTATAAACCCTTGATTCATATATGAATCAAGGGTTATGTTTAAATTGTATTCTTTAAGTTTTGGAAATGTTTAATATTTAGTATGTTCTTTTCTTATCGCTGACATTGTTTCTGCAATTGCATCAACGTCTAAAACCATTTCCATCATACCGATTTGGTCTTCAAAGATATCTCCATCTACTGATTCTTTGAATTCTTGTTCTACTGCATGGTATACTCTAAGTCCCAACGGGACTCCTGCTAATGGACCTGCGTAAGTTGGGTCACCAGCTGTTACAGTTTCAGCTGCTAAACCTGCTGATTCAGCTTCGCCTCCACCTAGAATTACGATACAATTTTCTGCACCGTATTTTTCAGCTAATTCCTTAACTCTTCTTTGGTTTTCCAAGTCCATTGC
>CAZPZN010000025.1:0-18933 GCA_964590735.1 uncultured Tissierella sp. | reverse complement strand
CGAAATGCATTGGTTGTGGAGATTGCGCAGATGCCTGTCCATCCGGGGCGATTTCAATGGTGCCTGTAGAATATCCAACTCAACAATCTAAAACTGAAACAGTTATGAATGCACTTAATCTGCTTCTACGAAGCAAGTCAGAACAGGAAAACATCGCTTCTGGACTATCTGACAAACTGGCTATGGCTATAGAAAAATCCAACCATATTATGGCTGAAGATATAATACGTGAAGCAGGATATATGCTTCCACAAAGTGAAAATGCTAGGGATTTCTTAAATTCACTGCTTGATAAAAAACAATCAGAAGATTTTCCATTTGAGGTTGTAAAAAAATTGTTGGATAGTTTTAAAACTAATAATATCAAATTACAGGAGGATAAAAAAATGGTTAAATATCGTTGTTCTGTTTGTGGATATATTCATGAAGGAGAATTACCAGAAGAATTTTCATGCCCAAAATGTAAACAACCAGCTTCAGTATTTGTAAAAATTGAAGAGGAAACTAAGTCTGGAAATCAATATGTTGGAACAAAGACAGAGAAGAATCTTATGGAGGCTTTTGCAGGGGAAAGCCAAGCTCGAAACAAATATACTTATTTTGCAAATATTGCTCAGAGAGAAGGTTATGATCAGTTATCAGAAATCTTTTTGAAAACAGCAAGAAACGAGCAGGAACATGCACGAATCTGGTATGAAGAGCTTGGTAATATGGGAAAAACAGCAGAGAATCTTTTACATGCAGCCGAAGGTGAAAATTATGAATGGACAGATATGTATGATCGCTTTGCGAAGGATGCCGAAGAGGAAGGATTTAAAGATTTAGCTGAGAGATTCCGCGATGTTGCCGCTATTGAAAAAGCACATGAAGAACGTTATCGTGCATTATTGAAGAATGTAGAGATGCAGCAGGTATTTGAAAAAGGTGAGGAAATCATGTGGGAGTGCCGTGTATGCGGGCATCTGGTAATTGGTAAAAAAGCTCCTGAAGTATGTCCTGTATGTAAATTTGCTCAAAGCTATTTTGAGGTAAGAAAAGAAAACTATTAAATTTTATTGTGGGGGTAAAGAATATGCCTGATTTTGGACCCTTTTCCGCAATTAGCTGAATCGACTGACAACAAATTGGCGATCGAGGTTTTAAAATATATCGTAGATGAAGAAAGATTTTTCATGCCGGTGAGTTTTTAAGGTTGCTTAAAGAACTTGACCCAGACGAGGAAAAGTTTTACGCTGAAGGGTCCGAAGAAGTAGAGGAAGAAATAGAGAAACTGAAGAAGTAGTTAACCTGAAGGTTAAAGGCAATTTGGATAAAACATATAACTCAAATCTAGAAAATAAGATTCCATTAGGCTAAAATGGGGTCTTATTTTCTTTTCCCAATATTCCATAAAAAAATAGTTTTAGTATTCCTGTTTTGTATTCATGACTAGTTTTAAGATAATCAGATTGTTCAGCACTAAATAATGTTACTGATAACTCGCTGTCTCCTCAAGAATGGTACGATGTCCTAGTCCAGACGCTACGCTCTCCAATTCTCGAGGTGAAGTTCAGTTTTCCATGAGTGATCCCAAATACAAACCATGAATTCATTTTTATTTACTCTTTAATTGGGTATAAGTTTATATACTAATGCATCGTCGGACGAAAAGAAGGAGGAAAATAGTTTTCTAGTATAGATTTTAGCAAGACAAAGAATATCTAATAAAATATTAGGGGTAATATATATGCTGAAATTCTCCAACAGAAAATTTTCAACCATTTATTTACATTCTTGAAACAATTGCATATCTTATAGAAATAATTTCTTGATAAGATATGTATACAAAGAGGAGGTAAGTTAAATGAAAAATACTAAAAGCATTAAAATTATATTGGTGTTGTCATTACTATTAATGATTAGTGCATGTGATATTGTAAAAAATAGAGATAAGGTTGATCAAGAACCAGACAAAAACATAGTCGTTATTGATGATGAAGTTAAGGATACTGGAAAGTCGATTATATCTGTAGAAAAAATTGACCGATATGAGAATGTGGAAATTACAGATTGGTTAGATGAAAATACCTTGATTGTTTCAAAGGAAAATACTTCCCTAGATAAAATGAGCTTGTTAGAACTGTCGGATTTTTATCCAAGAAGTTTATATTTATATAACATTGATACAAAAGAATATGAATTATTAAAGGGAGAAAAGGATGGAAATTTAGGTGGAGCTACTCTATCCCCTGATAAGAAAAACCTACTTTATTATGAATACACACTAGGGGATCCAGCCTTTTATGTAATGAATATGGATAGCCTAAATTCCTTCAATATTAGTGGTGCTATGAGTGCAAAATGGGCAGATAAAGATACAATCATTGGGGCTTCATACAGTGGAGGAGCTTATTTAGCAAATTCATCTGGAGAAATTACTTTTCTAGAAGAATTAAAGGATGAATCCTTGGTCATTGTTGAAAAAACTAAGGACTATATTTATTACAATACAGGTTTGGACGAAAGTCTATGGCGTCTAGATCTTTCTTCAAAAGAAAAGGTAAGTTTGAATATAAACAATGTTTATAGATTATATCCTTCTCCTGATGGTAATCAAATACTGGTTATCCAAAGTGATGGTGGTGCTAAAATAACTTTAGCTCTTTATGATAGCGATGGAGCTAACAGAAAGTTAATAGGTGAAGGTACAGAAATAGAAGGAGTCTCTTGGTCTTTGGATCAAAGAATGATATCCTATAACTTGAAGGCTGATGTAAAGGGTAGAACAGTAAGTGGGCTTTATGTCCACGATATGTTAACTGGTGAATCAACACAAATAGCTGTGGATATAAAAAACTTAAGTACCAACTGGAGTAGTTCAGGCGAAAAGCTTATTTTTACTGAATATGATGGTAAACAATTTGACAGCAGTATTGTCTATTTAAAGTATTCCTTAGGGAAGTAATGTAGAAGGAAAATTTGAAAAGTGGCCTGTAAATCATTAACACAAAATGATTTACAGGCTTTTCTTTATTTTCTACTCGAATGCCTTTAAAAGTAATTGAAAGTACAAAAGTGCTTGCAATCCTTTATAGTTCACCAGATATTCCAAGCAAGATAATCCCTATTATTACATATATTATGACTATATATTGCTTTTTTGTCAGTATTTCTTTTAAGAAAATTCGTGACAGAATAACAGAAACAATACTGTAGGCTGAAATAAGTGGAGCTGCTATTATGGCACTGCCAGACATGGCAAAAACATAAAAGAATTGTCCAATGGTTTCAAAGATAGCAGCAAACCCCTTATCACGTTCCTTTAATAAGTTGAATTTCTGCTTTTTTATTACCGTGTAATAAAAGAAAGCAATTACAGCACAGATGAAGAAAGTGAATTCATAAGCTAGTAAAGCATCATTTTCGCTAATAAGAGCCATTTCATCAAGATAAATCGCATCTGCAAAAGTTCCAAGTCCATCGATAATCAAATATAAGATAGGGAATATTATCGCTAGGAAACCTATTTGATATTTGGGATCAATTTCCACATTATTAGAAGCTAACTCTTCGTTTTCCTTCTTCTTTTCCAATAAAGCAAGGGCGAATACGCCAGTAGATATAATAATTATTGCTAATATTTCCAACCATCCAAGATCTTGCTTAAAAAATATGAAAAGTAGAATAGCAGTAATAGCACCAGATGAATTCTGGATAGGTGAAGAGATTGATAATTCAATATACCGAAGGCCGAAATAGCCTATGGCCATAGACAATATATAGCTTAGTGAAACAGGAAAATAGAATACAAGCTGAAATGGCGAGAAATGAATATCCTTTGAGAACATATACCAGAAGGCATGTAATCCCATGACAAGACCAACCATAATCACAATTTTAACGTGACTGAATTTATCATTGATATCAGATCCTTTTTTATAAAACAAATCTGCACTACCCCATGCTAGGGTAGTAAGTAGAGCAAAGATGAACCACATTTTAACACCTCTTTTTTTATTAAAGATAAATATTTGCTTTTGTATTGTATAGCAGATGATAAGTTGAAATAAATACAAATTGAAATATTGTCTCAATAAAATATACTAAAACCTTAATTAAATGTCAATATAATTACGAGATGGACCATTTCCAATAATAATTAAATTTGCCATAAATTTAACTAGGTGAACATGTAGGCTCTAGAATATATAAAATCCGGTAGGCTATGGTGGTGAGATATATTTAATATATATTACTGTCGAATATTCGACCATAATATTTGAATAAAAGTGAATTTGTCAAATATCCTATAATAATGTTTTACAAATATGAAATTTTAACATATAATTAACATGAATAAAATATTTATTTAACAAAAAACAAGATTGCGCTTCTTTAGAGGCTTTTATTATCAGAAAGTTGATTAGTGAGGGTGACGAATGGATAATATTGGATTAATATCTGAGCATAGAACCAAGATAAAAACAGAAGAGATAAGTCTTTTTTATGGGAACTTCCGAGCTTTGAAAAATGTTAGTATGGAAATTAAGGAAGGTGCTGTAACAGCTATAATTGGACCATCAGGATGTGGGAAATCTTCTCTTCTACGTCTTTTTAACCGTATGAATGACCTAATACCAGGAGTAAAGGTAGATGGGAAAATTTTATTAGATGGGCAATCTATATATGATAGAAATATGGATGTTGTAGAACTTAAAAAAAGGGTTGGTATGGTATTTCAAAAACCTAATCCATTTCCTATGTCTGTCTATGACAATATTGCTTTTGGCCCAAAACATCATGGAATAAAACAAAAGGCACGCCTTGATGAGATTGTAGAGAGATACTTAAAACAGGTGTCTTTATGGGACGAAATCAAAGATAAACTCAAAGATTCAGCCTTAGAACTTCCGCTAGGTCAACAACAACTTTTATGTATTGCTCGTGCATTAGCTGTGGAACCAGAGGTAATATTGATGGATGAATCAACTAGTGCGCTAGATCCAGAATCAACAATGAAAGTTGAGGAGTTAATGCAAGACTTAGCTCAAAAATATACCATACTTATTGTAACCCATAGTATGGAACAAGCAGCAAGATCATCCCATATGACGGCATTTATGATGATGGATGATGATAGGTCAGGGACATTGGTTGAATACAGTCCAACAGAAGAAATTTTCTCAACACCTAAAGATAAACGTACCGAGGATTATATCACAGGTCGATTTGGATAGATATATTTTATATTTTAAGAAAAGGAGGTAATCAGGCATTGAATATTGATTTAATGCTTGATTTTTGTGAGAAATATGAAAGAAAAAATTTCAAACTGTAGTCTACTTAGAGGAATGAAATTATCTGTAGGCTTACTGATATTAGCCATTACGATGATTATGATGTCAGGCTGTAGCCAATCAGGTGGCTCAGGTACTATAGTTGCAGGTTCAACTTCTGTTCAGCCCTATGCTGAGGTTTTAGCTGAAGAGTACATGATTTTAAATCCAGGTTCTCAGATTGATATCCAGGGTGGAGGGTCTTCAGCAGGCATTACTGCAGCTCAGACAGAAAGTGCTGATATTGGCATGTCCTCCCGTGGATTAAAAGAAGAGGAGAAAAGTCTGTGGTCTATAGAAATTGCCAGGGATGGTTTAGTATTAATAGTGAATCCTGAGAATCCCATACAAAACCTTTCTCTAGAACAAATTCGAGATATTTACATGGGCACAATTACTGAATGGAGCCAAGTAGGAGGCGGTACGTCAAAGATTCACTTAATAGCACGTGAAGAAGGATCTGGTACTAGAAGTGCATTTACAGAACTGGTAATGGGTGAAGAAGAGATAACAGCCAAAGCAATAGTTCAAGACTCCAATGGGTCAGTAATGCAATTGGTTTTAGGTGATCCAAATGCTATAGGCTTTATTTCTTTGGGCTTGGTTAATGATGAAGTGAAAGCCTTAGATATAGATGGCATCGAAGCCACAGCAGAAAATATAATGAATGATAGCTATTTGTTGGCTAGGCCCTTTTTATATGTTTCTAATGTTGAGCCTACCGGTTTAGCTAAGAATTTCATAGATTTTACCCTTTCTTTAGAGGGACAACAATTATTAAGTGATGAGGGACTTGTGCCCTCAGTAGAGGGGACGGTAAAATGAAAAAATTCAAGGAAAAGTTTTCTGAGCGTATTTTTCTCCTAATTGCCCTTTCGGCTTTGTCGGTATTAGCGCTCATTACAGTGTTTATTTTTATAAAGGGTATACCTATTATTGCCAAAGTTGGTTTAATAGACTTTGTTTTTGGAATGAAGTGGGCTCCAAGCCAGGGTTACTATGGTATCTTCCCAATGATTGTGGGCTCTGTGTCAGTAACTTTGGGAGCAGCAATAATAGGAGTTCCTATTGCCATTTGTTGTAGTATTTTTCTTGCAGAGTTTGCTCCTGCAACCCTAAGAAATATATTTAGACCCGCTATTCAGTTATTGGCTGGAATACCTTCGGTTGTATACGGCTTCTGGGGAGTATTGTTTGTTGTTCCCTTGATACGTGATTACTTGGGAGGACCAGGGTTAAGCATATTGGCCGGTTCTATAATTTTGGCTATTATGATTTTACCAACCATAATCAGTATAACGGAAGTATCTATCCTTGCTCTGCCTCGCCATTATAAAGATGGGGCTCTAGCTCTAGGCTTGACCCATTGGCAAACCATACGTCACTTGCTCTTACCTGCAGCTAAGTCTGGAATTGTTGCTGCAATAATCTTAGGATTGGGTAGAGCGATTGGTGAGACTATGGCTGTTATTATGGTTGTAGGTAATGCTGTGGCACTACCTGAATCAATCCTTGATCCTGTAAGAACATTGACTACAAATATTGGTATTGAAATGGGTTATGCATCTGGCGAACACCAACAAGCCCTATTCGCCACTGGAATTGTATTGTTTGTTATTATTATGGTTATGAATGCAACTGCTCAATATATAACAGGAAAGAAGTGAGGTCATTATGAGAATTAACGCAAAAACTTCCCAAAAGATAGCAATAACTTTGATTTGGATGGCTGCCCTTCTTGTCATGGTAGTTCTATTTTCCATTATTATCTATATATTAATGAAAGGAATACCAATGATTAGCTGGCCGTTTTTAACTGAAATTCCGCGAAATATGGGTCGTTCTGGAGGTATATCATCATCCATTATGGGTACTTTGCTTGTAACTGCAGTGGCTGTTATTGTAGCTACACCATTTGGAATTGGGACAGCTATATACCTTACAGAGTATACTAGAGAGAGTAGAGTCACCCGCATTATCCGCTTTAGTGCAGAATCCCTAGCAGGGATACCATCCATTGTATATGGACTTTTTGGTTTTATTTTCTTTGTAATTTACTTAAAAATGGGATGGTCAATTTTATCTGGTGGATTAACTATGGCTATAATGATTTTACCTACTATCATACGTACAACAGAAGAAGCCATCCGTACGGTTCCTAAGCTTTATCGCGAGGTAGGTTTCTCACTTGGAGCCAGTAAGTGGCAGACAATAACCAAGACCGTACTTCCATCAGCACTTCCGGGTATAGTAAATGGAGTGATTTTAAGTATAGGTAGATGTGTAGCAGAAACTGCTGCTGTTATGTTAACAGCCGGCTCAACTTTACGTATGCCAACATCGATTTTCTCTCCAACTCGAACTATGGCGGTACATTTTTATATACTGGCCAGAGAGGGAATATCCATGGATAATGCCTATGGAACAGCGGCACTCTTAATTATTCTTATTCTTATTCTTAATGTTGGTTTCAATATGCTGGTCAATAAATTTGTAGCTAAAGGTCGTTAAGAGGTGAAAAATGAAAAATCAAACAAAAATTCTTATTAAAAATTTAAACTTTTATTATAATCAAAAACAGGTAATTAAAGACCTTAATTTAGATATACCAAAAAATGAGATTTTCGGTATTATTGGTCCATCCAACAGTGGAATAACAACCACACTTCGCACCTTGAACCGTCTATGTGACTTGACATATGGAGCTCGTCAAGAAGGGGAGGTACTCTTGGATGGAAAAAACATCTTTGATTCAGATGTAAGTGTTACAGAATTACGTCGTAGAGTAGGGATGGTCTTCGATACACCAACTCCATTGCCTATGTCCATCTTTGATAATGTGGCCTTAGGTCAAAATATGAGTGGTAAGAAAGGTAGGGTAGCTATAGAAGAGGTAGTAGAAAAATCTCTCCGCATGGCAGCCCTATGGGATGAAGTTAAGGATAGGTTGGATACACCTGCAACTAGGTTATCCGGTGGTCAACAGCAGCGTTTGTGTATTGCCAGGGTATTGGCCCTTGAACCAGAGGTTATTTTGCTAGATAGGCCATGTTCAGCTCTTGACCCTATATCAACAGCCAAAATTGAGGAATCCTTATTAGAGCTTAAGGAGGAATACACCATAATTCTTGCACCACATAACATCCAGCAGGCTGGTCGTATAGCTGATAGGGTTGCATTCATGTTAATGGGAGACCTAATAGAAGAAGGTATAACCCATGAAGTTTACTCTGTGCCAAAGGACAAGCGAACTAACGATTACCTTACAGGAAGATTTGGTTAAAACTAAGTACTCTTTAAGATTTTGTAAAGGAGATGATCTTATTGGTTAGGGAACATTTTACACAGAAGATAAATGATATTAAACATGAAGTATTAAGAATGGGAGCCCTTGTTGAGGAAATTATTAAAACTACAGTTACTGCTTTAAAAGAACAAGACCTTGATCTTGCAAGGAAAGTTTGTGAGAAAGATGATGAAATAGACCAATTAGAAATAGAAATTGAAAAGGAATGTATGATGCTTTTAGCCCTTCAGCAGCCTCTTGCAAAGGATTTAAGGACAATTGCATCAGCTCTTAAAATTATAACTGATCTTGAAAGAATGGGAGATAATGCAGTCAACATAGCAAAAGTTGCACTTGAAATAGGTAAAGACCCTCTTATTAAGCCTCTTGTGGACATCCCAAAGATGGCAGGAATTACTCACGAGATGATAAAGCTTAGTCTAGATGCCTTTGTAAATGAGGATATTGCCCTTGCAGAAAAGGCAGCTGGTATGGACGAAGAAGTTGATAGACTTTATGATATGATTATAGAGGATGTACTTACCATCATCACAGAGAAAAAAGAAGTCACAAAACAAGGTATCAAGCTTATGTTTATTGGACGATATCTTGAGAGAATAGCGGACCATTCTACAAATATATGCGAGAGAACCGTTTACATGATTTCAGGAGACTTAAAGGAAATAAATTAAAGGTTTTCACCTATCCTGGAAAATTTATAAGGATTGAGTACTAATATAGACTCAATCCCTTTTTTTACCTAGTGAAAGTGACAAAGTCACTTTTTACTCTTAATACAAATTTGCCTTAATAAGACGATTGCGAATCTCTGGACCTATATATGCAGCTATGAATATTTTAACCAAATCTCCAGCTATAAAAGGAATAACTCCTGCAGCAAGGGCAGCGCTTAATGTAATATTTGCTTGATATGCTAACCAAACTGTACCAAAGATATATAGGACACAGGTTCCTAAAATCATGCCTAATATGCATAAGGAATTTTTGCTATAAAATCTATGGATGAAATATCCTGAAATAATTGCCATAAAAATATAGCCAATAAGATAGCCCCCCGTTGGTCCCAAAAGCTTGGATGGACCTCCTGAAAATCCTGAAAATACGGGAAGTCCTGCTAATCCAACCAATAAGTATACAATTGTACTTAAGATTCCTTTTTTAGCCCCTATTGTATACAAGCTAATATAAATAGCAAGGTTGGTAAAAGCGATTGGAATTAGACCAATAGGTATAGATAAGGGGCCTAGGATACATATTAGCGCAGCCATAAGGCTGATATTTACAATTTGATATGTTTTTGTGTTCTTAATTGTGTTGCTGTTATTCATGTTTATACCTCTTTTCTTTAGTTTAAGCTTTGATGATGATTTTTCCTCTGAAACTAAAAAGGAATATAAATTAATATATATCATTCAAAGTATATTGTCAACCTATGCAGTAAAATCGGTCAACAATCCTCACCTCCTTGCAAGGGTGTGAATTAATTGCTAAGCAATTACCTCTGATATTTAAAAAAATCCAGAAAAAGTTGCTAGCTTGATTGAATAATAGTATAATAATAGTAATAAAAGGCAAATTACCAATAAGGTGATTTGCCTTTTATTAACCGCACAAGTGGTTTTATCAACAATTAAAGTTCGAAATTAAGAAGGCAGTTAGGAGGTAAGTACATGAATAAAAGATACATTAGTTTATTTTTAATCTTAATTATAGTAATTAGTTCAATTACTGTATTTGCAGATGCTGCAGCTGGGGATGTTATTATTTCACTAGGAAATGATTTAACAGTTAGTGAAAGAGATGCAATATTATCGGAATTTAATCCACCAGAAGATCCACAATTAATTACAACTACTAATGAAGAAGAACATGAGTATCTAGGTGGAGTAATACCAGCTGGTAAAATAGGCAATAAAGCCATTTCATCTGTTATGATAACCTATACTGAAAAAGGCAGCGGTCTAAATGTAGATACTAGCGATAAAATAACATATATCACAGATCAAAACTATATTAGTGCCCTAATCACTGCAGGAGTAGAAGATGCAGATATAAAGATTACTGCACCAAGAAATGCAACTGGAACAGCAGCTTTGACTGGGATTATGAAAGCCTACGAGGTCTCTACTGGTGAGTTTATAGATGAAGATATAAAAAAGGTAGCCAACGAAGAGATGGTTCGTACTGCTGAAATAGGTGAAATTATTGGAAATGAAAAAGCTACTGAATTGATCAATAGAATCAAACAGGAAATCGCTGAAAAGAATCCAAAAACTACAGAAGATGTAAGAGATATAGTAATAAATATCATCAACAATTTTAATATTAACCTAACAGATGCACAAATAGAGCAACTAGTAGCCTTATTTGATAAAATGAAAAGTTTAGACATAGATTGGAAGAGGGTAGCTAATCAAGTAGAAGACTTTGCAGGAAAGGCTTCAGATTATTTGGCCACTGAAGAAGGTCAAGGATTTTTACAAGGTTTAAAAGCATTTTTTAATGCATTAATAGACTGGATTGCTTCTTTATTTAAGTAAGATCCTGATCCAAATAGGCTACCTAAGAATCCTGGTAACTGAGCAACTACACCAGGTCTAAATGTAACTCCTAAACCTATTCCTAATGCACTAGCAATGATTAATAGATTTCTATTTGTTTTATCATTGAAGCATAGACACTTAATAGGATATAATCATAGTATAAAACCATGATTATATCCTTAAATTTTAACACAAAATCATTTAGATGTGGGTATATCATTATAGACATGTATAACTAAAATAATAAGAGGTGATTTATCAATGCACAATGTTCGAGAGGTAACTAAGGATTTATATTGGGTAGGGGGAAATGATCGTAGACTTGCTTTGTTTGAAAATATTCACCCTATTCCAGAAGGAATTTCCTATAATTCATATTTACTATTAGATGAAAAAACTGTTCTCTTAGATACAGTAGATTGGTCTATATGTAATATCTTTATAGAAAACATTCAACATGTATTAGGGGACAGGCATTTAGACTATATGGTTATTAATCATATAGAACCAGACCATGCAGGATGTATAGGTGAAATAATAGTTCGATATCCAGATGTAAAAATTATTGGTAATAAGAAAACCTTTACCTTTATGGAGCAATTTGGCTTTAAAGTTAACAATGCAATAGAAGTAAAAGATGGAGATAAAATCTCCTTTGGACAGCATGAATTTGTCTTTATTTCTGCTCCTATGGTACATTGGCCAGAGACCATGGCTACCTTTGATACTACAAATGGAGTTCTTTTCTCAGCAGATGCTTTTGGGACATTTGGTTCTCTAGATGGAAAACTGTTTAACGATGAAATGGACTTTGATAGGGATTTCTTAGTTCCTGCTAGAAGGTATTATACTAATATTGTTGGGAAATATGGACCACAAGTTCAATCTTTACTTAAAAAGGCATCTGACTTGGATATTAAGTACATATGCCCTCTACATGGACCAGTGTGGCGTTCGAATATAGAGTATTTCATAGATAAATATCACAAATGGTCTAGCTATGAACCTGAAGAAAAGGGTGTATTGGTTGTTTATGGTTCAATGTATGGGAATACAGAAGCAGCAGCAGAATTTTTAGCTACAAGATTAGTAGAAAAAGGCATGAACAATGTAGTTATGTATGATGCTTCTAAGACTCATGTATCCTATTTAATATCTGACGCATTTAGATTTAGTCACATAGTTTTGGCATCTGCAACTTATAATTTAAGCATCTATACACCTGTTAGAGACTTTATATTGGATATGAAAGCATTAAATTTACAAAAACGTACAGTTACAATAATTGAAAATGGAACATGGGCACCTAGAGCTGGAAAGCTTATGAAAGAACTTATAAGTGAAATGCCTGAAATGAATATTATAGAAAGTGATTTACTTATAACTTCATCTATGAATAAAGAACAAAGTGCTAAAATGGAAGTCATAGCTGAAAATATAATAAAATCCTTCAATTAATCAAAAAAGGGTATTACTTAATAAAGTAGTACCTTTTTATTAAATTTACACAATGTTATACTTAAAGTCACAAGATATTATCAACTTAAGTGATATATTTTTCATAACTATAAAGCAATTTAGGGAGAGAGTTGGATGAATTACCTTAATACACTAAAAGAAGTGGATAAGAGTAAAAATAACCTTATCATAAAAATAGTATCTGGTAAAAATAAAGATTCTAAATTAATTTTATCAGAAGGACAAGCAATATATACAAATAATACAGAGTTAAATTGGGACCCTATAATAGAAGCGATTCCAGAAAACAAAAAGAGCCAGACCCTTAATATAGACGATGGAAAGGTTTATATTGAATTTATGAGGCAGGAATATAATGTAGTTGTTTGTGGAGCTGGTCATATTTCAATACCAATAATACAAATGTGCAAATTACTAGATCTACCCGTAACAGTTATTGACGATAGGCTAACATTTACCAACAATGCGATTAATGCTGGAGCTGATAATGTTATATGCAAGCCTTTTGATGAAGCCTTGGATGAAATCCAGGGGGACAAGGGGACATTTTTTATTATAGTGACCAGGGGCCACCGTTATGACCAGATTTGCTTAGAAAAAATCCTGGATAAGGAAAATGCTTATATTGGAATGATAGGAAGCAAATTACGTGTTGCAAAGGTCTTAGACTATCTAGAGGACCAGGGTAAAGATAGGGAGAAACTAAATAAAGTATATACACCAATCGGATTAAAAATTGGCTCAGAAACTCCAGCTGAGATCGCAGTATCCATAATGGCACAAGTAATAGAAGTAAAGAATAAGAAAATAGGGACTTCCACCTATAGTAAAGAATTATTTGACTCTATATTGGGAGAAGAATATGAAAATATTCCAAAAGCACTGGTAACCATTGTTTCAAGAAAGGGGTCAGCACCTAGGGAAGTAGGCACTAAAATGGTGGTGCTAAAGGATGGAAGAATGATTGGAACCATAGGTGGTGGTTGTGTAGAGGCTGATTTAAGACAAAATGCCCTTACCAGTATTGAAAATAATGAAAGTATGCTTATACACTCGGATATGACCGGTATAGATGCAGAGGAAGATGGAATGGTATGTGGAGGACTATTAGACTTATTTATAGAACCACTTTTAGATAGATAGAAAAGGGGTCAGGCTAAGAAGATCAAAACAAGGAGGAATTATGGCGAATACAATACTTAAAACAGAAAAACTAGAATTACACTGGAACACAGAAAACCCATTTTTGTTCTGTGCTAATCATAAGGAAATCTATCCAAAGGGGAATGATGATTTTGGACCTCCAGCGGAGAGTTTAGTTGGTAGAAGCATAGGAAATGATTTTTCGATTAAAGATGGCTGGTCTATGTATCATGGAAGAAAGGTTCCAGGATTTCCTGTTCATCCCCACAGAGGTTTTGAAACTGTAACCGTAGTATTGGAGGGATTTGTAGATCACTCAGATTCTCACGGTGCTGCAGGTAGATACGGAAATGGTGATGTACAGTGGATGACAGCAGGTAGTGGTTTACAGCATTCTGAGATGTTTCCTCTATTAGACAAGGATAAGGAAAATCCCCTCCATATACTTCAAATCTGGCTAAACCTGCCTAAAAAGGATAAATTTACAGACCCAGTCTTTAAAATGCTATGGGCAGAGGAAGTACCAGTAATAGAGGAATCAGATAACAATGGCAAGAAGATTTCCATAAGGCTAGTTGCAGGTAAATATAAAGATGTCAATGCTCTAGAACCAGCACCAGCTTCATGGGCCCATGAAAAGAACAATCTAGTCAATATATGGCTAGTTAATATGGAGCCAAATGCTACTATTAAAATCCCTAAGGTAAATAGTACAATAACTAGAAACCTTTATTGTTTTAAAGGTGGTACTTTAACGATTAATGATAATGAAGTCGAAGCTTTAAATAGATTTAAGCTAGATGGGAATACTGATATTACCCTAGAAAACGGAGATAAGCCAAGCCAAATGTTATTATTAGAAGGAGAACCTATTAATGAACCAATAGCCAAATATGGACCATTTGTAATGAACACAATGGAGGAAATTCAACAGGCAGCTTCAGATTATAGAGCTACAGGCTTTGGAGGTTGGCCATGGGATAGGAATGACCCAGTTCACTCAGGTGAAAAAACTAGATTCGCAAAATATGCTGATGGAACTGTAGAAAAAAGATAAAATAAAGGGGTCAGGCCTGAATAATTTACTTATTTAAGCCAGACCCCTTAAGGTAAACTAAGGAGGATAAAGATGGAATTTAAGGAATTGCTAGAGATACTAAAATCTCGCTTCGAAGAAAATATGAATCGTCACCAAGGATTAGAATGGGAAAAGGTTCAGGTCAAGTTACTAGCTAATCCAGATAAACTAAAGTCTTTAAATGAAATGGAAAGAACCGGTGGGGAACCTGATGTAGTCGGATATGATGAGGCAACAGGAGAATATATATTTATTGATTGCTCTAAGGAATCACCACAAGGCAGAAGAAATTGTTGCTATGATCAGAAGGGTGAGGATATGAGAACTAAGAAGGGGGTATTCCCAGAAGGAAATGCTATTGAAATGGCAGCAGCTATGGGAGTAGACCTATTGACTGAGGATCAATATAGGGACCTTCAGAAACTAGATAGCTTCGATTTAAAAACCTCAAGTTGGTTAAAAACACCAGATGAAATCAGAAAGCTAGGTGGAGCAATATTTGGTGACCGTCGTTATGACCATGTATTCAAATACCACAATGGAGCACAATCTTTCTACAGTGCCAGGGGTTTTAGAGGAAGTTTAAGAGTTTAGAGAAAGGAGTCAGGCTTGAATAATTCAATTATTCAAGCCTGACCTTTCTTCTAGTCAACCGATCCATACATTTGGAAGAAGAATAAGTATAGAAGCCACTAGCTTAATATGATAAAATGAATATAGTAAAAATTAGATTATGCAACTCCAATATAGAAAGGTGTTACTATGGATAATAAATTGAGACTTGCAGTTGTGGATGGAAAGGGTGGAGGTATAGGTAAGGCTCTAATAGAGAGGATAAAAAAAGAAGACCTTAACATTGAAATAATAGCCTTAGGCACAAATTCCGCTGCCACTGCTAATATGCTTAAAGGTGGTGCAGATGAAGGAGCAACAGGTGAGAATGCAATAATATATAATTCATCAAGGGTTGATATAATAATGGGCGTTGTAGCAATCATCATGGCCAATTCCATGATGGGAGAATTATCACCTAAAATGGCTCTGGCAATAGGGGAAAGTGATGCACTAAAGATATTGATACCAACCAGTAGGTGTAATATCAAAATTGCAATGCCTGAAGAATATAATCTACAGCAATCAATAGAGTATGCTGTTATGAAGTTAAAAGAATCTAAATAGTATAACGACCCGGTTGCAGTGGAAAGTAGGAACTACTAGCAGTTTGAACAAAGCTTAAAGGAGAAAACTTATGAAAGATATAGATATAGCAAAAAATATACTCAAGGATGAAGAACTTGCATTAGTTGTTGTTAAAGATGGAGAAGTTATATACAAAAGTAATGGAAGAGGAATTAAACCTCTATATACTGCCCATAGTGAAATGAAAAATTCCTTAAAAGGTGCATCAATAGCCGATAAGGTAATTGGGAAAGCAGCAGCTATGATCTGTGCAGATGCAGAAATTCATGAACTTTATACAGATCTTATATCTGAGAATGCTATTGAGCTTTTGGAGATGGCTAACATTAGATCTTCATATAAAATTAAGGTTCCAGCTATAAAAAATAGAGATCAATCAGGCCTTTGTCCTATGGAAAACCTATCTTTAAAAGCTCAAAATATTGAAGACCTATTAAGAGGAATAGAGGCCTTTTTAAGAGATATCAAATAAATCAGCTCCAATATTTTAGATTAAATATGGGCCTAGGGGGTATTAATATACTACCAAAGGAGGCGAATATTATGCTAAGATGGTCATTGATATTCTTGGTAGTTGCATTAATTGCAGCTGTATTTGGTTTTGGAGGTATCGCGGGTGCAGCCTCAAGCATAGCGAAGATAATATTCTTCCTATTCTTAGTTGTATTTATTATATCTCTAGTTACCGGCAGGAAAACACTATAATTTATGATAAAAAGGGATTGATATCAATCCCTTTACATAGGGCTATAGATATATTTGCAGTATTCTTAAGCTTAGTATATAATTAAATAGATTAGAAAAGCTTATAAGGAATCAGACAGAAGTCTGAATAATGATATGAAATCATACTTATAAGGTACCCACCACGGCAACGGCATTTTCCCTTTTAAGAAGTGGTGAATTTATTAATCTAATTTAGCGTAAAAACTTAATATTTGAATTTAGACCATGAAGGTCTGTCCCTAGTGTAGGAAACAGATTTTTATGGTTTTTTGTTTTTTTATAATTTATTTCAAGGAGGACTACATGAAAACAAGAATTACAACAAAGGAATTAGTTTTAAGTGGAGTATTACTAGCAGCAGGATTATTATTACCTATGGTGTTTCATATGTTTAGTATGACTGGACCAGCCTTTCTACCAATGCATATTCCAGTATTAATAGGGGGAATGCTTTTACCACCATCATTAGCCTTATTACTAGGTGTTATAACACCTATAGCGAGTAGTATTCTAACAGGAATGCCAGTAGCTTTCCCAATGGCTATTATAATGGCTTTTGAGCTAGGTACATATGGCTTATGTGCATCAATAGCTACTAGAAAGCTAAAATTGAACACTTTATTAGCCTTGATCATTGCCATGATCGATGGAAGAATAGTGGCAGGAATTGTAGTGGCAGTTCTAGTGAAATTATTTGGAGTCCAAATGAATCCAATAATGTTTGTAAAAGGGGCTATAATAACAGGTTTACCAGGACTTATGATACAAATAGTATTTATACCAACATTGATTTATGGATTAAAAAGAGCAAGACTACTAAGCCTGGAACAATGATGATTATCTATTTCACCCTTGGGTATATTATGGGCACAGAATAGAATTAAAGCACAGATAAAAATTATATATGGAGGTAACCATGGGACGATTAATTCATTTTGAGATTCACGTTGAAAACATGGATAGAGCAAAAGGTTTCTATAGCGACGTATTTGGTTGGACCTATGAGGATTATTCTGACTATGCAGGGATGCCTTACTTTGGCGTAATTACAGGTGATGAAAATGAACCTGGAATTAATGGTGCATTGATGCAAAGGCAAGGTCCACCACCTGAAGTAGGTCAGGTTTTAAATGGCTATGTATGTACTATGGGTGTAGATGATTATGACCTAACTGAAAAAAAGATACTAAATAATGGAGGAATAGAGGCTATGCCGAAAACTGCCCTACCTGGTATGGCATGGCAAGGCTATTATTTAGATACAGAAGGTAACATCTTTGGAATTCATCAACCTGATGAGAATGCAATGTAGTCAGGACAATCTCTCAACTAACATGTAATTAGTATTTTTTAGATAGGGTATAATAATTAATACTATAAGTTAGGAGGTTGAAAATGGTAGGAGTAGAAATCGACATGGTTGTAGATGATAGTTTGAAGGCTTTAGAGCTTTACGAGAAAATATTTCAAATTGAACGACTAGAGGTAACAAATTTCCCAAAAGGGCAAAACGAAGTAGTCTTTACCCTATACGGAGTAAGATTTCATTTGCTTGACGAAAATCTAGAGTTTGGATTGAGAGCACCAAGTATTGAAACACCTAATTCAATGTGGTTTAACATCTTGGTACCTGATATCAAGGAAGTATACTCAAAAGCCATGGAAGCAGGATGTACTTCCATACAGGAGATTGTAGAAATGCCTGAATTTGGTGGATCCAATGCAATATTTTCTGATGGTTTAGGCTATGAATGGATGCTACACCAAATCGATAAAGTAGTAAGCTTTGAAGATCGAATAAAATTATTTGAAGATAAAATGGGCCAAGTATAGCAGCATATAAAGAAAGACAGAAAATCTGTCTTTTTTATTTTTAACACGAATTAATTTTTAGCTTTATGCTATATAATGAATTTTTCATAGACTATTTACATATGTTAATCATAAGTCGATAATTATTTATTGACAATCGGTAAATAATCTATTAAAATTAAGTCAATTACATTATATGAGGTGTTTATGTCAACTAACCCTCGACTAAAGTCGAAGGCTTGTAGTAGTCATGATTCGTAGGTCTATTTAAAGCTTGGTTGATTAGCCTAAGTGTTTAGGCACTACGTTGTTTTTGTCATAACACCCATG
>CAZPZN010000024.1:5469-18977 GCA_964590735.1 uncultured Tissierella sp. | reverse complement strand
CCTAAACATCTACTAGAGAAGTGCATAATCAATGTAAATTAGTTGATGGTAAGATATTGCACAAGATACTATTGAACTTAAAACTTTATAAATCAATTAAAGTTAAAATGTAAAATCTGCAAATGTGATTGTAATAGGATCTGATGAAACATTTGTAATACCAACAAAATAATAATTGGTTCTATCAGCCTTTTCTAATATAGTAGCATTACTTGCCGTAAGTGTTCTGCTTATCCAAACAGTAGGATAACTTGTACTTGGAACACTATCGCTATAAAAAGTATACTTAATTTTAGCATTCCTGTCTAATCTATAGGAGAATAGCATAGGGGTATCTTTTGTAACATAAAACGCCTTTGGGCCAGGTAACAGAAATGCGGTGTACCATCCATTATCCAGTGTAATATTTGTGTTCCAACTATAATATGGACCTATCTCTCTATTTGAAGGAATTGTTCCCTCTTCAACGACGTCTCCATTCTCATCATATACTTTATAATAAATCCCTTCCTCTGAATTTATCGCATCAACTTGGAAAGGTGATAGTAATAAGATAGTCATTAAAAGAAAGATTGTAGATATTTTCATTAGTATTTTCATAGAAACCTACTTAAAAATTACTCATTCAATATAATATTAATAGTACCTTTTTTCAATGCTAAATAGTCAGATGCTGCACTTATGACATATATATGGTAATCTCCCTCCTCTACGATTTCAAATTGATATGTCCCACTTAACTCCTTAAATTCTTCTCCTGGATATAATATTCCATTTAAAACATAACCGGAGACCCAAGCACTGCATATATATAACCAATTGTTAACGTGTTTTCACATTCATGAATAGCTACCGCAGTACTTTCCTTTGTAAAAGGTAATTGCTAATCTTCTAACATCCATATCAGGAATAACCTTTACATAAATATAATAATTATTTTTTGGAACTGTAAATGAATAAGATTCTTTTTCTCCAGATTTTAAAGATATTCGATCATTTATCGTTAGATTCATAGGCTGGATTTTTCTTCTAATAATCTTAGATTGTCCTCATCCATATCAATACCATCACCAATAATAATAGGTTTAGAAAAATTAATATTCTTATCAGTTTCTACAAATGTCCCATTATCTTGTAATATTTTTGGTAAGGCATAAACGGTTGTTTCAACAGAAAAGCAGCATAGAAACAATGCTAATGATAGATAAAGTAATTTTTTTACTACATCACCCGTCCCCCGGTTATCCTCAAATTAAAAGCATAGAAAAAAATAATCCGAAATTCTTGTAAGATTCTTATGCGACGATGATGACATTACATTAGTGAAGAGGTACTTAATTAACTTAAAATACTATGATAACAAAAAAATACGAAAACTATATGTGTAAATATAAATAAACACATTTTTTAACACAAAGAAGAGGAAAATTCATGTTAACAAAGACAATAACAAATAAAAACTTAATAATCCTATTAATTGCTTGTACATTTCTCTTAGGCCTGCCTAATTTAACGCAAGCTACAATTCATGAAAACCATGAAGTGACATATCTACCTCTAGATCAAAATGATGCTGGAATAGGAATATTAGCTGTGGATGCTTGCCCAGGTAGAGGTGACCATGAAATGTTTAGTAGAGGCTGGGGAAAATTGATTCAGGTTAATTCTGATGGAAGTAAAGAAACCATATTTTCAAGTGGGGCTTGCTGGCAATGCAAATGGTGCCATGAAGTATTAGTAACAGAATATGATCCTCTACAGACAAGATATGTTGGTTATTATGCAATGAGAAATCCTGGCTATCAAATTGGTAATTATGGTATAATAATGGAAGCATCTCCTGCAGCAATTAAATTTACAAGTGGAAGATCAGTACCATATTGTAAATTATTTTATAATTAAACTTAAAATTTTATAAACGACTAATTGAAGATAAAAATACTTAGAATGTGAATTGTTATTTATACATATAGTTTATATAATTTACAAAGGAATTTATTAATTAGATTCGTTTTAAAATACATTACTCTCTTAAATGATACTATGAGCTAAATATGACTAAGACGGGGTGAGATTATGGTTAAAATCAAATTTTTTATTTGTTTATTAATATTAGCACTAATAATGGTAGGTTGCTCTTCAGATAGTAATATGAATGAAAGTGTTGAAGTAATTGATGATTTTTTAAACGAGTATTATAATCAACTTAATTTTTCACAAGAAATTTGGGAAAATATTAGAGCATCCATCGAAGGGGTAGTATCTGAAAACACAAATGAACCAATTGAATATGTAAATGAGTTTAGAAAATATTTAACTGAAGATTGCTTTGATCGTATGGTTAACAATCGATTAATTCCAAATTTTAATATGGAGGCCTATGGTGCAGAATCAGTTAAAATTAATAACCTTGAGATAATTAAAGAAGAGGAAGGAAAATATAAGGTTACTTATATTTTAAAGATTAAAAAAGCAAATGAAGAGAATAGCTTTGCCAATAATCATGAAATAAGATTATTAATAGCGGACGATAAACCATTAATAGATTTAATTAGTGGTGATTTTGTATGGGAATAATTAAAACATAATATATCAAAAAAGCCCCTGAATTATAAAGTATTAATTCAGGGACTCTCAAATATTTTTTTAATTTGATGTTTGAATAATATCAGGATTTCTAATCCTTTTTCGATACCTTAAATCTTAATACTGTCTTAAGCTTTTCCGGTTCGGTTTTTCTGAAATCAGATATATAGATTTCTTTGTGTCTTTTATCTATACGTAATAGATCATTATCAACACAAAATTCTTCCATGAGTTTAAAGCTTTTAGGTTCATCATCATATTTTCCTATATGCATCATTTGGACATTTAAGCCTTCATCCAGACTTTCATATCTTATTTCCTCGATTAATTTGTTTGTTTTCTTTTCCATGATTCGCCCTATAATATCCCTCGCCTCTTCCTTAGTTAAAAAGTCGGGCTGTCTAATCATCAAAGTATATATAAGTTTGTCCTTGTCCAGAATTTCCTTACCCCTTGCTTCTTCCTCCAAGTCCCATATTCCCTCTAAAGGGAATACCGTATACTCATAATAACCTTCAGGGATCTTCTCCGATTTATGGCTCATTCTCACACCATAGGACACGGAGTATAAGGCCTCTATAGCTTTTACAAACTCGGGTGTGTTTGGATTTCCCTTCCCATCAAGCATAAAATAATTCATTTTAGGAAGATCAATTATTTCAGGTTTATTTTTAGGTAAATATATAGCTTTATCTTTTTTTCTCCATTCGTATTTCATAATCGGTCTCCTCATATAAATAACTTACAATAGTTTGTCTCTAGATACTATTTAAAATGCCTTTCATATTTTATCAAGTAAAGAATGATGACCTATATCCAAAATCAATATTATCCTATCTCCATCATATCTCCAAATCAATCTAATATCCATATTGACACTGCACTCAAAGAGTCCATTAAAACCCTGTATTTTCTTTGTTCTAAGAGATGGATGAAATGGATTTTCCATTAGAAATGTCAATTTCTTTGCAACTTGGTTTTGCTCAATAGGAGTTAATTTTTTAAGATTCTTTTCAAAGGATTTAGATGGTTTAAGTTTATATTTCATCTAGCTTTATACCCATTTCATTAAACATCTCAGAAACGTCATCATACTCCTTTAAATCACCATAGTCCTCCTCTACTTCTTTAACCAGCTTTGCAATTCTCTCCATCTTATCTTTTGGATATACTACTACTGGTAATAATAATATACCTCCATCCTTTTCAACAACTTCAAAAATATCACCTTCGCTTGCACCAATTTTTTTTAATATATCTGCTGGGATTGTAATTTGAGATCTTGAACGAAGTTCTACTAACATCACATTCATCTCCTTTTCCGATTTTCTTACTTTCTGATTTTATTATATGATTGAATGCAAATTTTGTCAATGTATAGATTCACATCTAATAATTGTACTTCAAGTAAAGTAGAATCCCCTGAATTAATCATAATTCAGGGGATTTGGATATTTATTATAAATTAACTACTAGATTAAAAACATCCCCACTATAGTGGTCACCGCTAACCCTATAACCACAGGTTTAAAATTTCTTCTGGTAAGTTCAAATGGGTCTACTCCGCAGATTGCTGCTACTGGAATTACTGCCCATGGGATTAATGTTCCTCCACCTACCCATATGGCTGCTACTTGACCTAGGGCTGTTAGGGTTGCAACTCCACTACCTAATGCGGCACCGAATAATTTAGCTACTGATCCTGCTAAGGAAATACCAGAAAAACCTGATCCGTCAAGGCCTGTAATGGCACCTACCCCAGTAAGGGTTATAGCACCAATAGATGAGTTTAGAGGAACTGAGTTAGCAAGGGCTAAGCCTAAGTCATTTACTATACCTTGGGACCCAGCAGGTAAAAACTCTCCTATTACACTTATAAATCCACTATCACCTAAATAGAAGAAGGCTGCTATAGGAATTACTGGCCCAAATACTTCGAATCCGAATTTAAAACCTTTTACTAAATACTTGGTTATCTCTTCTAAGGCAGCTTCCTTGTGGAGTAAAATTGAAAGCACTATCAAAATGAATATTGCAGTACCTCCAATTAAAGCTGTAGCATCTCCTCCTGCTAAGTTTAAGCTAAACATTACAGCAACATCTATTACGAACAGTAAAGGAATTATTACTGCAAGTCGGGTTTTTGTAGAAGCTTTTATTATATTCTTAAATTCCTTGTATTCATCTTCTTTTTCCAATACGTAGCTATCATCATTTTTAAGCTTTCCGCTCTTAAGATCCTTTCTTAAAAAGATAAAAGCAGTTACTGTGGTCACCAGACCCATTACTATTACTAGTGGTATACTTGCAGCAATTACATCTCCTACGGGAATCCCTGCTGCATCAGCTGTAAGCTTTGGAGCTCCTTGGATAATAAAGTCACTAGACAAGGCTATACCGTGTCCAAAGAGGTTCATTGCCATTGCAACCCCCAAGGCAGGCAAGCCTACCTTAATAGCTACAGGAAGCATTACTGCTCCTACTAGCGCTACTGCAGGTGACGGCCAGAAGAACCAAGAGATAACCATCATTACTATACCTATTATCCAATACGCTAATGTGGGTGTCTTGATAAATCTTGTGAAGGGGCTTATCATTATTTCATTAATGCCACTTTTCGAGAGTATTGTACTCATGGCTACAATAACTGAAATTATAAGAATTGTGCCAAGGAGTTCTGTTATAGCGAAGATAAAACTGTTGAATATAGTCATAACACCTGTTGATGGGGAACCCGTTGCTACTATGGCCAGTAAGAAAATACCAGCAATACAAACTAGGGTTGTGTCCCTCTTTCTAATCATTACTACTAATATTAATAGTGTAAAGATCATAAAAATATAGTGTAGCGCACTAAGGTCGACCTTCATAAAATCCCTCCTAAAATTGTAATCGTACTCTACAATATGCTAGAAGGGGGCATATGGTTAAATAAAGAATTAAAAAGTATACCTTTCCTTATCAATCTTGCGCAGTCTCGCTACACAGTTTTATCTATTCGCATTCGCTCACATAAAATTGGTGCTTGTTGCGTTTGACCTACCATCAGTTTGTTAAGAAAAACACTTAACAAACTGGGTTAGGTCATAAAAAAAAGATAGCAATCAAATGCTATCTTTTCTTTTGTATTTATTTTCTTTTTCTCTTTGGTGCTATATGAATAGCCGCATCATTAAGTCCTAATGCTGCTTCATGCATTGCCTCTGAAAGAGTTGGGTGAGCATGTATAGTTCTTGTTATTGCTGCTGCATCCATGTTATTAGCTATTGCCAATGCTCCTTCATGAATTAAGTCATTTGCATGAGGTCCTAGAATGTGAACTCCAAGGATTTTGTTATCATCTTTTCCAGCAAGGATTTTGATGATTCCTTCGGCTTCGCCTAAAGATAAGGCCTTACCATTAGCTGAGAACATAAATTTACTTACTTTATATTCTGTTCCTTTTTCCTTAAGTTGCTCTTCAGTAAATCCTACTTGTGCTACCTCATTCATTGTAAATACGCATGCAGGGAAATGCTCTAATACGATATCAGGATTATGGCCCATTATCTTTTCAACTACATACTCACCTTGCGCACTTGCTACGTGAGCTAATTGAATGCCTTTAGAGTTTACATCACCTATTGCGTATATGCCTGCTACAGTAGTTTCAAAGTCATCGTTTACAACGATTCCTCTTTTACCTGATTCTACACCTACTCCTTCAAGATTAAGACCATCTACTAATGGTGCTCTACCTGAAGCAATAAGAACATAGTCACCTACTACTTCTATTTCTTCATCTTTTTCCTTATATTTAGCTACGACTCTAAGCTTGTCGCCTTCTTTTGTGATTTCTTTTGCTCTAATATCAACATAAGTTTCTATACCTTGTTTCTTTAGCATAGGAGTAAGTCTCTTACCTATTTCCTTATCTGAATCCTTTAAGATTCTAGAAGCTAATAGGATAACATGGGAGCCTAATTCCTTATAGATACTTGCAAATTCAAGTCCTATAACTCCACCACCTACAACTATTAATGTTTCTGGTATATGATCTAGATCAAGTAAATCATCAGAAGTGATAACGCCTTCTAAGTCTACACCTTTAGTTTCAGTCATTTGAGGGAATGAACCTGTAGCTATGACAATATTGTCAACTTCTACTTCTCTACTTCCACCATCTATTAAGTTAACTGTTACTGTATTTTTATCTTTTATTGCTGCAGTTCCTGCTATAAATTCAATATTTTTGTAAGATGCTATCAATTGTTCAATCCCTGTTACAAGAGTGTTTACAACATTTTGTTTTCTCTCTTGTAGAGCTTTTCCATCCAACTTATATCCATCTACTGTAATTCCGAATTCATTTGCTCTCTTTAGAGATGACATTATTTCAGCATTTCTGAAATAAGTTTTAGTAGGGATACATCCTCTGTTAAGGCATGTACCCCCTACCTCTCTATTTTCTATTAGGGTTACATCTGCACCTAATTGAGCAGCTCTTATTGCAGCAACATAGCCTCCTGGGCCTGCACCTATAATTGCTATTCTTTTAGTCAAAAATAATCCCTACCCTTCGTATTTAACTACTGGATTTCTTGCTGCCTTAGTTTCATCAGGTCTTCTTACTATAGTGTCATGAGGAGCAGTCTTTAGTGATTCTGGATCTGAGCTTGCTTCTTTAGCAATAGCAATCATAGCTTCTATGAAGCCATCAATTGTTTCCTTGCTTTCAGATTCTGTAGGCTCAATCATCAATGCTTCATTGATGATTAATGGGAAGTAAACTGTAGGTGGATGGTATCCATGGTCTAATAGTCTCTTCGCAATATCCAATGTTGAAACTTCACTTAAAGTATCCTTTAATCCACCGAATACAACTTCGTGCTTAACTAATGTATCTATTGGTAGATAGTAGTAGTCTTTAAGTTTTTCTTTAATATAGTTAGCATTCAATACAGCCATTTCAGAAGCTTTCTTAAGTCCATCATTACCCAATGTTAAAATATAGGTATAGGCTCTTAGGAAGATTCCAAAGTGTCCGTAGAAGTCTTTGATTTTACCTATAGTGTTAGGTATATCATAGTCTAGATAGTAGGTGCCATCATCTCTTTTTCCTACCATAGGTACTGGTAAGAATTCAGCTAATATGTTCTTACATCCTACTGGTCCTGAACCTGGTCCTCCACCACCGTGAGGTGTTGAGAATGTTTTATGAATGTTGTAGTGAACTACGTCAAATCCCATGTCGCCAGGTCTAGCATGACCCATGATAGCATTTAAGTTCGCTCCATCATAGTAAAGTAGTCCGCCAGCTTCATGAACGATTCTTGATATTTCCTTAACGCCTCTATCATAAATACCTACAGTATTAGGGTTAGTAAGCATTAATCCTGCTGTATCTTCTCCTACTGCAGCCTTTAGGGCTTCAAGGTCTACAAGACCTTCTGGAGTTGATTTGATTTCTACTATTTGATATCCAGCCATTGCTGCTGTTGCTGGGTTAGTACCATGAGCTGAGTCTGGAACGATTATCTTGTTTCTCTTAGTATCGCCATTCTTATCATGGTAAGCCTTAATTAGCATGATACCAGTAATCTCTCCATGAGCTCCAGCTGCTGGTTGTAGTGTAAATCTATCCATCCCACCTATTTCACTAAGGGATTTTTCAAGTTCATACATTACTTGTAATGAACCTTGAATACAAGACTCTGCTTGAAGTGGATGAACATTTGCAAATCCATCGTATCTTGCAACGTCTTCGTTTATCTTAGGATTGTACTTCATTGTACAAGATCCTAATGGATAAAAGCCTGTATCCAATCCATAGTTCTTATCTGAAAGATTTGTATAGTGTCTTACAACATCAACTTCACTAACTTCTGGGAAATTTAATTCCTTATCAGTTAAAAATTCAGCTGGTATAAGACTATCTAATGCTTTTTCTTCAACATCAAGAGCTGGAAGGTTATAAGCTTTTCTGCCTGGTTTTGATAATTCAAATATTAGCTTATCGTAATCTTTCATTATTTAACCCCCTCCAATACTCTACATAATTCATCGATTTCCTCTTTAGATCTCTTTTCAGTAACTGCATATAGAGAAGAGTTCTTGTATTGAGGGTAATCATTGCCTAGGTCGTATCCACCGATAATCTTTTCTTCTAAAAGAGCCTTATTGATTTCTTCAACGCTCTTATCAGAAGTTAAAGCAAATTCCATAAAGAATGGCTTATCAAATAGTGGTTTATACTTACCTGACTTAGTCAACTCATTATAAGCATAGTGAGCTTTTTGTAAACATTGAGTTGCAACTTCTTTTAATCCTTGTTTGCCCATTGTAACCATATATACAGTAGCTGCCAAAGCATTTAGTCCTTGGTTAGAACAAATGTTGGAAGTAGCTTTTTCTCTTCTAATGTGTTGCTCTCTTGCTGATAGAGTTAGTACGAAGGATCTCTTACCATCTAGGTCAGTAGTTTCTCCTACGATTCTACCAGGAATCTTTCTCAAATAAGCCTTCTTAGTTGCCATGAAACCTAAATATGGTCCACCAAATTGTAGTGGAATTCCAAGAGGTTGTCCGTCACCAACTACGATGTCAACATCTAACTCGCCTGGTTTTTTCAATACAGCTAAGGATATAGGATTAACAGATGCTATAAAGCTAGTTTTCTTACCCTTATGTGCTATTTCTCCTAAACCTTTTAAGTCTTCAAGTACACCAAAGAAGTTAGGGTTTTGTACTATAACAGCTGCTGTATCGTCACTAACAAGTGATTCTAATTGAGCTGCATCAGTAACTCCATCTTTTAATTCAACTTCTACTACTTTTAAACTTTGTGCATGAGCATAAGTTTTAAGAATTTGTCTAGCCTCAGGATTCACACCAGTGGATACTATGATTTCAGCTTTCTTTGAATGTGCACTTGCCATTAATGCAGCTTCTGTTATAGCAGTACCACCATCATATAAAGATGCATTCGCAATATCCATACCAGTTAAATTAGCTATTAATGTTTGGTATTCAAATATATATTGTACAGTACCTTGACTTATTTCTGGTTGATAAGGCGTATAGGAAGTATAGAACTCACTTCTTGATGTAATTGCATTTATCACTGATGGAATATAGTGGTCATATGCACCTGCACCTAAAAAGCTTGCTAACTCACTAACTGAGCAGTTTTTATTAGCTAAGCCCTTAAGATAGTTAGTTACTTCCAATTCACTCTTAGAACTTGGAATATTTAAAGGTTCTGTCAAATGAACATCCTTTGGAATATCATCAAACAATTGGTCTACAGATTCTAGACCTATTGCTTGTAACATTTCTTGTTCGTCCTGAGGGGTATTTGGAATGTATGGGTACATCTTAAGCCTCCTCTGCTAAGAACTTTTCGTAATCCTCACTTGTCATTAATTCATCTAATTCAGCTTTATCTGTTAAAGCTACTTTAATTATCCAGTTTTCATATGCATCAGCATTTAATAAAGCTGGGTCATCTTCTAAAGCTTCGTTAACAGCAATTACTTTACCGCTAACTGGAATATAAATATCTGCTGCAGCCTTTACTGACTCAACAGCTGAGAAGGAGTCTTCTTTTGCTAATTCGTCATCAACTTCTGGAAGTTCTACATAAACTATATCTCCTAGGTGATCTTGTGCATAGTCTGAAATACCTATAAACGCTTCGTCTCCATCAACTTTAACCCATTCATGGTCATTTGAATACAATAATCCTTTTACAACTTTCATTAATAAACCCTCCTAATATTGTTTTTTATTTTTTAGCATATTTAAGTATAAGAAACAATTGCAATTTAACTGTTTCTCATATACACTTAGTTAGTTTAACCACTTACTCTAAAGTTAGTGATTAAGTTGAATACTTACAGCTTCTTATTTCTTAAGATATTTCTTGCTGATTACTTTAGCCTTTACAGGTTTATTTCTAATCATTACATCAACTTCTGTATCAAGTGCTGTGAATTCAGTAGCTATTAATGCATTTGCTATTGTCTTCTTAAGAGTTGGGCTCATGTAGCCAGTAGTTATATGTCCTATTTTAACTCCATCTTTTTGGATTTCCATACCTTCTCTAGCAATACCTCTTCCAAGAAGTTCAATTCCAGCTACTTTTCTCTTTAATCCATCAGCCCATAATTTGTTAAGAGCTTCTTTACCTATGAAGTCGCCAGCTTTGTCAAGTTTAACAAAGTATTTAAATCCAGCTTCTAAAGGAGTTATCTCATCGTTCATTTCGTTTCCATAAAGTGGAAGTGAAGCTTCGAATCTAAGAGTATCTCTACATCCTAAACCTGTAGGAAGTATACCAAACTCTTCACCTGCTTCAAGAACAGCGTTCCAAATCTTAACAACTCCCTCGTTGTCAGTGTAAACTTCAAATCCGTCTTCTCCAGTATAACCTGTTCTGGAAATCATACAACCTTTTACTCCAGCAATTTCAACGTCTCTTTGAAGATAGAAGAATTTCAAATCGTCTAAATTGTAATCAGTTAATTTTTGAAGTGTTTTTTGTGCTAATGGTCCTTGAACAGCAACTTCTCCTACTGAATCGGAAATATTTTCGATTTCAACATCGAAATCTCCCTTGTGATCAAGTATCCAAGCATAATCTTTGTCTGTATTTGATGCATTAACAACTAGATAGAAATATTCGTTATCATAACGATATACTAGCAAGTCATCAACTACTCCCCCATGTGGATGACACATGAATGTATAGATTACTTGATTGTCTACAATTGTAGTTATGTCGTTAGTCATAAGGTAATCAACAAAAGCTAATGCGTCCTTACCTTTTACTGTGATTTCACCCATGTGAGATACATCAAACATACCAACTGCATTTCTAACAGCCTCATGCTCTGGTACTAATCCAGTGTATTGAACTGGTAGCATCCAGCCTGCATAGTCAACTACGTTTCCACCAGCCTTAACGTGTTCATCATATAGTGGTGTCTTTTTTGCTGTCATTTAATCACTCCTTTCAAATTTTATGTTATACTATAGAAAACAAATAATAGTTATGAGATGGCATTAAAAAGCCACCATGTTTAATGTCAGTAAAATTATTCTGCATAATATTTACTGATATATCCATAACTCCATTATACCTAAGGAGGTTCAGATATGCAATACCGTTATTTTACTAAAAAACAAATAAAAGTTTCTACTTTGGGATTGGGTTGTATGAGATTACCAATTTTGGAGGATGATTTGTCGCAAATTGACGAAATAAAAGCTAATGAATTGTTGGAATTTGCTATAGACAAGGGGATCAATTATATAGATACTGCATACAACTATCATCAAGGGATGTCAGAAGTCTTCCTAGGAAATACATTAAGCAAATCCCAAAGAGAAAGAGTATACTTAGCTACAAAATCCCCTGTATGGCTAGTTGAGAAACACGAGGATTTTGAAAGGATTCTAGATGAGCAACTGGAGAGATTACAAACTGATCATATAGATTTCTATCTTCTTCATTCTTTACATAAGAAGGCTTGGGAAAAAATATTGAGGCTTGATGTTTTCCATTTCTTAGATGAAGCACAGAAAAAGGGAAAGATTAAAAACATTGGTTTCTCCTTCCACGATGAGTTTCCCCTATTTAAGGAGATAATTGATTCATACCCTTGGGATTTCTGTCAGATTCAATTAAATTACCTAGACACAGAATATCAAGCAGGCCTAAAAGGACTAGACTATGCAAAGAGTAAGGATATTGATGTAGTTATAATGGAGCCAGTTAAAGGCGGCCGACTGGCTACTGCTTCTGATGATATAAAAGATATATGGCAGGAAAACCCCATTAAATACTCTCCTGCTCAATGGGCTCTAAGATATCTTTTTAATATGGAGGATGTCTCACTTGTTTTAAGTGGTATGTCTACTATGGAACAGCTTATAGAGAATATTAATATAGCTAGTGAAACCACTCCAAATTCCTTGGTTACCAAAGACTTAGACCTTATTGATAGAGTATCCAAGGTATATAAAGATAGGATTAAGGTAGGATGTACTGGATGTGAATACTGTCTACCTTGCCCTTCTAATGTATCTATTCCCAATATATTCGAACTTTACAACCATAATTATATGTTTGATACCCTTGAGGAAGCAAAATCCTCTTATAAGACTTATAAGGAAAAGAATATAGATGCAACTATGTGTACAGAGTGTGGTGCATGTGAAGAGATTTGTCCACAGCACTTAAGTATAATCGATTATCTAAAGGATGCTGAAGAAGTCCTAAAGTAATAGATGTGAATCACAAAAAAAGCTAAACCCTGTCTTTCTCATATAAGACAGGGTTTACTATTCATTCCAGCCTTTTATTATTCCATCTCGCTAAAATACTTCATTATCCCTACATATGTGGACCAAGCTATTTTTTCTTGATATTCTGAAGTGTTTAGTAGCTTAGCTTCCTTTTCGTTAGATAAAAATCCTGCTTCTACTAATACAGAAGGTATATCCATTTCAGATAAGATAAATATTTCCTCAGTGATTTCTGGGAGTCGATTGTTTTCTTTATTTAAAACATTTTTAAGTTCGTCTTGAAGTATATACGCTAGCTTTTGACTATCAGGAACTTTTTTACTATAGAAGGTTTGTGCACCTGAGTATTTTGATTCAGTAAAGCTATTTAGGTGTATACTTATAAATATTTCACAATCAGAACCTTGGATTAAATCTTTTCTGTTCATTAAATCCTCTGTTTTTCTTTCTCTATTAGTAGTTGATTTATCAGTATATAGTCCCTTATCCTCATATCTGGTTAAAACAGCAATCCCACCACTTTGTTCTATGTACCTCTTTAACTTAAGTGCAATTTGAAGATTGATCTCATCTTCTTGTAGGCCATCCTTGGACAAGGCACCAGGGTCCACTCCGCCATGGCCTGGATCAAT
>CAZPZN010000024.1:0-5459 GCA_964590735.1 uncultured Tissierella sp. | reverse complement strand
AAAAATGAGCCATAACAACAACCACCATCGATACCGCCATGGCCTGGATCAATACCTATAATCCTATTAGTTATAGGTAGGAATATCTCTTGAGCCCTATGATACTCCTTAAAGAATATGAATATACAAGCAAATAGAAAAATAAGAATTATAATTATTGTATATAATAATTTTGTACTAATATATATTATCTTCATAATCCACCTCTCTAAATTATATGAGATTAGGAAGGCCTTATTCCAATAAGGAGGCTTGAGTACAAAAAAGAAAAAACACAGATTGTTTTCCAATCTGTGTTCTATAGTAAGATTATCTCTTGCTAAATTGTGGTGATTTTCTAGCTTTCTTGAATCCGTATTTCTTTCTTTCCTTCATTCTAGAATCTCTAGTTAAATGTCCAGCTTTTTTAAGTATAGGTCTTAATTCCTCATCAGATTCGATTAATGCTCTTGCTATACCATGTCTTATAGCTCCAGCTTGACCTGTAAATCCGCCGCCTTCTACCTTAACAATAATATCAAATTTATCTTGAGTTTCAGTTAATACTAGAGGTTCTTTTGCAATAACTTTTAAAGTTTCATAATTAAAGAACTCATCAATATCTCTCTTATTTATAGTTACTTTTCCATTTCCTGGTACTAATCTAACTCTTGCAATGGAAGTCTTACGTCTTCCTGTTCCAATAAATTGTACTATAGCCATTTACAGTCCTCCTTTCTCAACTAAAATTCGTATGCTTCTGGTTTTTGAGCTTCGTGTCCATGCTCAGTTCCTGCATATACTTTAAGTTTCTTGATCATACCTCTTCCTAAGCTGTTCTTTGGTAACATACCCTTTACTGCTAATTCGATAATCATTTCTGGTTTCTTTTCGATTAGCTGCCCATATGGAATATGTCTGTCTCCGCCTGGAAATCCTGTATGATAGAAATGAGTCTTTTGTTCTAATTTCTTTCCGGTTAATTTCACCTTATCAGCATTGATTACTATTACATAATCTCCTGTATCAACAAAATTAGTGTAAATCGGCTTGTTTTTTCCACTTAGGATATTTGCTATCTCAGTAGCTAATCTACCTAATACTTTATTTTCAGCATCAACTATATACCATTTTCTTTCAACTTCATTAGCCTTAGCCATATAGCTTTTCATTAATTTCACTCCCTTTAACTAACGGTTCTCAGGTGTCACTCAAAAAGTTTCCGGGCTCTTTTTTAAACACTCTTATATATTCTAATACATGTATTTATCAATGTCAAGATATTTTCAATCCAGAAATCACAATAATTAATTCGGCCTGCAGAATTTATAATCCACAATTGTCAGAGTCAATTCTTTTATGTCTAAATCCAGATTCTTCACTGGATTCAGATTGATTAGGGTATGCTTTGAATGACAACATCTACCATGGTGGATAGCCTAATCATAATATACTTTCACTAAGAAAAGTCCACATGCGGCTGCTGTTTTACATGCACATTCCCTGTTTTTAGCTTCTAAGATTTCCAAGATATCTTCAGGATTCTTTCTTTTGTTTCCAATAACTATTAGAGTTCCTACTATGTTTCTTACCATATACTTTAAAAATGAGTTTCCTTCTATAGTAATCTCAATAAAATCACCTTTTCTCACTATATTTATTTCATATATAGTGCGTATGGTGTCTTTTACTATAGATCCTTTGTTCATAAAACTTTCAAAATCATGTTGGCCTATTAGATGTTCGGCCGCCTCTTTCATCCTATCTATATTAAGATCATATTTATAATGTAGGGAATAATTCCTATATATAGGACTGGGCATCTTACCATTATATATAATATATCTGTATCTTTTTCTTTTAGCGCTAAATCTAGAATGAAAATCTATATCCACTTCTGTAGAATCCACTATAGCTATATCTTGAGGAAGCACATTATTAAGAACTGTTTTAAACTTTTCTCCTGGTATGGTTGAATTGGTTAAAAAATTTGCAACTTGACCAAAAGCATGAACTCCTCCATCTGTACGTCCGGAGCCAATAAGCCTTACTATTTCACCAGTTACTTGTCCTATGGATTTTTCTATTGTTTCTTGAATAGTAATAGCATTCTCCTGGTTCTGCCATCCAGAATAATTTGTCCCATCATATTCTATTATTAGCTTTATATTCTTCATAGATTGATATATTTAGTGGATACAATTAGACCAAAATATATAAACATAGAGGCCATAACTACTATATCCATCCTCTTAAGCTTTAATTCATTTAATCTTGTTCTATTATCTCCGCCTCTATAGCATCTTGCCTCCATTGCTGTTGCAAGTTCATCTGCCCTTCTAAAGGCGTTTATAAATAATGGTACAAGTAAAGGTACTAGGTTCTTTGCACGATTTAGAATATTTCCAGACTCAAAATCAGCCCCTCTTGCCATTTGAGCCTTCATAATCTTGTCTGTTTCTTCCAATAGAGTAGGAATAAATCTAAGTGCAATGGTCATCATCATAGCTAACTCATGAGCTGGTAGCCCTAACTTTTTAAATGGATTCAACAATTTTTCAATGCCATCTGTAAGTGCTATCGGGGATGTAGTCAAGGTCAATAAAGATGTACCAGTAATTAAAAATATAAGTCTCAATGCCATAAATACAGCCGTACTTAAACCCTCTTTAGTCACGGTAAGAGGCCCAATATTGAATAAGACTTCTCCCTTTGTCATAAAAATATTAATTGTCAAAGTGATTAGTATTATAAATACTAAGGGCTTAAGACCCTTTAGGATAAATTTTATAGGCAGTTTAGCAACTTTTATTACCGTCCCTATAAATACCAGAATGAATATATATGGAAAGAAAGAGTCAATAAAGAAAAGTGAAGCAATAAATAATCCTATTATTATAATTTTTATCCTTGGATCTAGCTTATGGATTATAGAATCTCCAGGGAAATATTGACCAATAGTTATATCCTTAAACATCTCTTTTTCTCCTTAAAAACTTCATTATTTCTTCCTTAGCTTCCTCCACAGTTAGGATATTATCATCTATATCATTGCCCTTTTCTTTAAATCTTTTCATAAATTTAGTAATCTGTGGAATACCAAGTCCAATTTCCTCTAAATCAGATGCTCTTTTAAAGACTTCCCTTGTAGTATCATCAATTACAAGTCTTCCCTTGTGCATAACAAAAATACGGTCTACAAGCCTTGCAACGTCTTCCATACTATGGGATACCAATATAATGGTAATACCTTCTTTTTTAAATAATTCCTTTACTTCATCCAAAATTTCATCTCTACCAGAAGGATCTAAACCAGCTGTAGGCTCATCTAATACTAAGACCTTTGGTTTCATAGCAATAACTCCTGCTATAGCAACTCTTCTTTTCTGTCCACCACTAAGCTCGAATGGAGACCTATCCTTTAAGGACTCAAAATCAAGGCCCACTAGATCCATGGCATGCCTAATTCTTTGATCGACTTCTTCATCACTTAGACCAAGGTTCTTTGGACCAAAAGATATATCTTTGTATACGGATTCCTCAAATAGTTGGTGCTCAGGATATTGGAATACTAATCCTACCTTTTGTCTTACATCTCTTAAAGAAGCTCCCTTTTCTGTAATGTTCTTACCATCTACTATTATAGTTCCACTAGTTGGCTTCATTAACCCATTTAGATGTTGGACTAAGGTTGATTTTCCTGAGCCAGTATGACCGATTAGACCTATGAAATCTCCCTCATTAATTTGTATATTTATATTATCTAAAGCTTTTTTTTCAAAAGGTGTATTGGGGTTATAAATATAATTTAAATCCTTAATATCGATAATCATAGTAAATCAACCAGCTCCTCAATACTCAATACATCATCTTTTATCTCAATTCCTTCTCTTCTAAGCTCATATACAAGTTCTGTGACCTGAGGAACATCTAAACCAAGACCCTTTACCTTTTCCACTTGACTAAAAACTTCCCGTGGCGTGCCTTGAAGCGCAATTTCGCCCTTGTTCATAACAACAATACGATCGGCTTCAACGGTTTCCTCCATGTAGTGGGTAATTAAAACTATGGTTTTTCCTTCGACCTCATTTAACTTCTTAATTGTTTCCATTACTTCTAATCTTCCATTAGGATCAAGCATAGCAGTTGGCTCGTCAAATATTATGCAGTCAGGCTTCATAGCAAGTATTCCTGCTATAGCAACCCTCTGTTTTTGACCTCCAGACAAAAGATGTGGTCCATGTTTTTTATATTCGCTCATCTCTACGATTTCCAATGCATCATCTACTCTTTTTCTAATCTCCATTGGTGGTATCCCAAGGTTCTCAGGGCCAAAGGCAACATCTTCTTCAACGATTGTAGCTACAATTTGGTTGTCAGGGTTTTGAAAGACCATTCCAGCTTGAGCTCTTATTTCCCATATCTTATCTTCATCACGAGTATTCATACCCATAACTTCAACCTGTCCCTCTGTAGGTAATAATAAGCCGTTCATCATCTTAGCAATGGTTGACTTTCCAGAGCCGTTATGACCAAGAATACAAAGGAATTCTCCCTTTTTAATATCAAGGTTAACCTTGTTTACAGCCGTTTGTATGCTATCATCTAAATATGATTTGTATTCAAATGTTACATTTTTCAATCGTATCATTACTTCATTATTCATCATAATCCCTCAGCTTTACAATCTCTACTTTACCCTTAGAAATTACATATTTTAGGCATCGATGAAACTGCTCGCAGTTTCTACACACAGCCGCAACGATATACGTTTCATAAACTAATATAACACATTTCTTGCTAATTCACAATCAATTACAATGCACAAGACCGGGGTAATTCTTTAGGGTCCTAAGCTCAGATTCCTCGACTAGACTCGGAATGACAAAATCTTTTTTGACCTACCATCGATTTGTTAAGAAAATCCCTTAACAAATCGGATTAGGTAATAAAACAAAGGGACTAAGCTTAAACTTAATCCCCTACCCTTTACACTAATTCTAATATTGCAATCTCTGCGCCGTCTCCACGACGAGGACCAACTTTTAGAACCCTTGTATATCCACCATTTCTGTCGGCATATTTAGGTCCTATTTCTTCAAATAATTTCGTAACTATGTCTTCATCGTATACATATGCTAATACTTGTCTTCTAGCGTGAAGATCTCCTCTTTTAGCTAGAGTTATCATCTTTTCTGCCATTCTCTTAGTTTCTTTAGCTCTTGTTACTGTGGTTTCTATTCTTCCACTTCTTAACAAGGATGTAACTAGATTTCTCAACATAGCTTTTCTATGATCTGTAGGGCGACCAAGTTTTCTTAATGTTGTCACATTTATCCCTCCTTCATGCCTTGTTACTCGTCAGATTTTTTAAGGCCTAATCCTAATTCAGCAAGTTTTCTTTGTACTTCCTCAAGGGATTTCTTACCAAGATTTCTCACTTTCATCATATCATCTTCAGTTTTCAGAGTTAATTCTTC
>CAZPZN010000023.1:8633-19947 GCA_964590735.1 uncultured Tissierella sp. | reverse complement strand
TAGGGGTTTCACCTGATATGATAGGTAGGATCTTCGATGGTCTTGGTAGTCCAAAGGATAATGGACCAAAGATCATAGCTGAAAAGAAAGTAGACGTAAACGGTGTTCCTATGAACCCTGTATCAAGAGACTATCCTGATGAGTTTATTCAAACGGGTATCTCCTGTATTGATGGATTAAATACCTTGGTTAGAGGTCAAAAACTTCCTATATTCTCGGGATCAGGACTTCCACATAACCAAGTAGCAGCTCAGATTGCAAGACAAGCAAACGTAGTTGGATCAGATGAGAAGTTTGCTGTAGTATTTGCTGCTATGGGTATTACCTTTGAAGAAGCAGAATTCTTTATAGATGACTTTACAGCTACAGGGGCAATCGATAGAGCAGTACTATTTATGAACCTAGCTGATGACCCTGCAATTGAAAGAATAGCAACACCTCGTATGGCATTAACTTGTGCAGAATACTTGGCTTTTGAAAAGGATATGCACGTTCTTGTAATCCTAACGGATATGACTAACTATGCAGAGGCCCTTAGAGAGACTTCAGCTGCAAGAAAGGAAGTACCAGGTAGACGTGGATATCCAGGTTATCTATATACTGACCTTGCTTCTATCTATGAAAGAGCAGGAAGAATAAGAGGAAGAAAGGGTTCTATCACTCAAATTCCAATTCTTACAATGCCTGAGGATGATATAACTCACCCAATTCCTGACTTAACAGGTTATATTACTGAGGGACAGATCATCCTATCAAGAGACCTTTATAAGAGAGGGCTTGAACCACCTATAAATGCTGTACCTTCTCTATCAAGACTTAAGGATAAGGGTATAGGTAAGGGCAAAACTAGAGAAGATCACGCAGATACTATGAACCAAATTTATGCAGGTTATACTGCTGGTATTGAAGCTAGAGAGCTTGCTACTATCCTAGGAGAATCAGCTCTATCCGATGCTGACGTAGCTTTTGCTAAATTTGCTGAAGCCTTTGATGCAAGATATGTAAACCAAGGCTACAACAATAATAGGAACATTAAGGATACTCTTGATCTTGGCTGGGAACTATTGAAGATAATTCCTAGAAGTGAGCTTAAGAGAATTAGAGATGAATATCTTGATAAATATCTACCATTGGATGACAAAGGGGCTGAGTAGATGGCTAAGCTAAATGTTAATCCTACTCGTATGGAGCTCAGCATTCTTAAGAGAAGATTAAAGACCTCTACAAGAGGCCATAAACTTTTAAAGGATAAACAAGATGAGCTAATGAGAAGATTCATAGCCCTAATTAGAAAAAATAAGGCCCTTAGAATGGATGTAGAAAAGGAATTATCTGCTTCCTTCAAGGAGTTTTTATTGGCTAGTGCTGTAATGAGCCCTGAGATGCTAGAAGAAGCAGTTTCAGTACCAAAGGAAACTATTACAGTAGATATAAAGAAGAAAAACGTAATGAGCGTTAACGTTCCTGTAATGGAATTCATGAGAAAGCTAGAAGGAGATGAAGGAAGCATATATCCATATGGATTTGCTCAAACATCCTCTGAGCTAGATGATGCAATTGAAAAGCTTTATGGAATAATGCCAAAGTTATTGGAGCTTGCTGAGGTTGAAAAAGCATGCCAACTGATGGCGGATGAAATAGAAAAGACTAGAAGAAGGGTAAATGCTCTAGAATACAGAACTATACCTGATCTTGAGGACACTATTAGATTCATCAGAATGAAGCTAGACGAAAGCGAAAGAAGTACTATTACAAGACTTATGAAGGTTAAGGATATAATCAATAAAGAAGCATAAGAAAAAGGTCGTTTCTTTCTCTAAATAGAAAGAAACGACCTTTTAAAGATTAAAGGAACAAAAGGAAGGTTCACTACGTTTACTCCTAGGTTGCTAAAGCAACTTCGCTGTCCGTTTTGTCTGCAACTCGCAAAGCTCGTTGGACAAAAAGGTAACCGACCCCTTTGTTCCTTGCTATTTGGTGGGCGATATTGGGCTCGAACCAACGACCCCCACGTTGTCGACGTGGTGCTCTCCCAACTGAGCTAACCGCCCGAATAATTCAATCATAACATAGTTAGGATTGAATTTCAATTCACAATTAAAGAGATTGTGAATTGTGCTTTACTTTTATGCTCTTAAATATTAAACTAGACTTAATAGGGGAATTTGTAGCAAAGGGGCGATTAAATTGTTGAAATATATTGAACCTGTTTTACATATTTTATATCTTATGCCCATTCTTATAATGGGTGGATATCTTATCAGAAATTCCGTTGGAAATGGAGTCTACAAAGCCTTTGGGTCCTTTGCCTTAACCCTTGCCCTAGCTGATGGCATATACTTACTTCCGAGGATGTATGCCCTACTAACTACTGGTATTGAGGAGAATTTGAATATAATAGGATGGGGAAGGATGGGACACGCCATCTTGGTAACCATACTATTTCTTATGTTCTATGATATATATACATCCAGGTATTCCAAAAATAAAAATCAAAAGTTAAATAAAACCCTATTTACACTTGGTATTATAAGAATAATAATCTCTATTCTACCTGGCAATGGTTATTTTGTCTTAGATCCATCACCTTTTTTTGCCCTATTAAGATTCATTCCCCTTGCTATCATGGGATTCCTCTTAATAATTGCAATATACTATCATAGTAAGAAATATAAGGATAGAAATTTTAAGATAATTATGGTAGCTGCGGTGATTGCATTAGTTTTTACAGAACCTAGAATGTATGGTATTGAAGGAGCTGCGGTTCTTGTCCAAACTGTATTTAGAAGTATAAGTCTTGTTGCTATCGTAGCCATTGGGTATAAGGAACTTAAGGATATAAATATATTGAGCAGATATTAGGAGGGTTTTAATGTCATTTATCGTGCTGTTTTCCTTTTGGATAATTTTAAATTCTAGTATTACCTTGGAAATCGTTTTATTCGGCCTTGTAATATGTTCATTTATAGAGGTCTTTATCTATAAAAATTTTAGGATTTCATCGAAGACTGAGATGAAATTTATTAATAAACTTCCTTTAATCATCAAATATTTAATAATATTAGTAGTTGAAGTATTTAAGGCTAATGTGGATATAATCAAGCTTGTATTAAGTAAAGATCCGGAAATAAAACCTACTTTACTGTATTTTAGGACTGACTTAAAATCAAAGGTGGCTAGAGTTGCTCTTGCCAATTCTATTACTCTAACCCCTGGAACTATTACAGTTACCATGAATGATGATGAACTCTTGATTCACGCCATCCATGAAAAGAATTTAGATGGTATTGATGAATCCATCTTTGTTGAAAAGTTAAGGGAACTGGAGGACTAAAATGAATATCAAATTAGGACAAGAAATAATTCTATTAATAGGAATGGTTTTTTTAGCTATTACAGCAAGTCTATGCCTTGTAAGGGCTATATTAGGACCAAGATTTACAGATAGGGTTCTAAGTATCAACGTAATAAATGTAAAAGTAATAATACTTATATGTATGCTGGCAGCCTATAAAAACAAGTCATATCTAGTAGATATCTCTCTCTTATATTCGGCTATCAGCTTTCTTTCTGTGGTAGTACTAGCACGATTATTCTTAAGAAACTATCTAAATGAGAATAAAAAAGTTATAGGGAGAGTGGATAGAAATGGAAGTAATTAGACTAATATTAATGGCTCTTTTTATTGGTGCAGGCCTATTTGTATTTGCTGTTGCCACCTTTGGTCTTTTTAGATTCAACTATATTTTAAATAGAGTCCATGTTGCTGCTAAATGTGATACCTTGGCATCCCTTCTTGTAATAGTAGGCTTGATGTTCTATACAGGCCTAAGCTATTTAACTTTAAAGCTTTTTTTAGTAATAGTCTTCTTATGGCTAACCAACCCTGTGGCAACACATCTAGTTGGTCAAACTGAGGTAATAACCAATGAGGAAATTGAAAAAGAGTGCGAGGTGATAGAATAATGGTCCTTGTTTTTGAATTGCTTCTTATGGCTATTTTAATCATTACGGCCATAGCTGTAGCCTTTACTAAAAGGAATCTTACTGCAATTATAATCTTTACAACTTATAGTTTAGTCATGTCCATATTGTGGATCCTTATAAAATCGCCAGACTTAGCTATTACTGAGGCAGCAGTTGGTGCAGGAATAACTAGTTTGTTATTCTATATAACCTTAAGGGATGTAGGAGAACTAGTTTCAACTACAAAGGTCAAGAAAAGAAAGAAGTCGAAAAAAACCGAATCTAACTTGGCTTATAACTTCTTTTCCATTCTTTTCACCCTAGGAATAGTTTCGATTTTACTCTATACTATAAATTTTCTTCCAGAACAAGGTGGATTCAATGTTCCTGCTTTAAATGAGGTCTTTGATAGATATGTCAGCTCAGGAGTTGAAGAAACCGGAGCTATTAATATTGTTGCTGCAGTTATCTTGGACTATAGGGCTTTTGATACCTTTGGGGAAGCGACTATGTTATTTACAGCGACTATGGGCGTTGTAAGCCTTTTACGTAAAAAGAAAGACGAGGATTTAATCTATGAAGAAAATAACCGCAGATGATGACATACTTAAGTTAATTGCCGAGATAGTATTACCCTTTATTTTGATATTTGGAGTATATGTAGTCCTTAATGGCCATCTTTCTCCAGGTGGAGGCTTTTCAGGAGGAACTATTTTAGGTTCTGCTTTGATATTATATTCTATTGCTCATGGAAGGGAATCTACTAGAAGGTTTTTTAAGTTTTCTACCTTTACTAAAGCCATATCCTTTTCCCTATTATTCTATGGTTTGGCTAAGGGATATTCCTTTATGACAGGAGCTGCCCAGATAGATTCGGGTATACCACTAGGAATCCCTGGAAACATCTTAAGTGCAGGTCTGATACTACCTCTAAATATTGCGGTTGGTATAGTTGTAGGATGTACAATGTATGGACTTTTCTCATTATTCACAGAAGGAGACATTTAATATGGAAGCTCTTTTTACAAATTATTATGAATCTATATCTGTAATTTTATTTGGGATTGGTTTTTCTACTCTCTTGCTTCATAAGAATATTATAAGAAAGATAATAGGCATGAATATTATGGATGTTTCTATATTCCTATTTTTAGCAGTAAAAGGCTATATTACTGGTAGAGAAGTGCCCATAATCGAAGGAAATGTCTTTATGGGAAGTGATTACTATATTAATCCTTTACCTGGTGGACTTGTACTTACAGGGATTGTAGTTTCCGTATGTATGACCGCGTTTTCTCTAGCTCTTGCTAAGAAATACTATGAAAAATATCAAACACTGGATGTGGATATTTTGATTAAGAAAGGGAGTTGAATTCTTTGCCGTTACAGCATCATTTACCACTTCTATGCATAATGATAACCCTAATAACAGCTATTATAATTCCCTTGTTTAAGAATATAGGGATTGCAAAAAAGATTACTATAATTTCTATAACAATCGTAATCATTCTTTCTCTTTTATTAAATGTTTACCTATATGGATTTAATGATGGCTATTTTACATATCAACTTGGTCACTATCCTGCGCCTTGGGGAAATGAATTAAGGGCAGGCTTGTTTGAGGGTCTTATGGCATTTGTATTAAGTCTTGTAATGTTATTATCCATACTTGGAGGGCTTCCTAGGATTGAGGAGGACATCAAGGAAGATAAGAGACCTTATTATTATCTAATGTTGAACTTATTGTTAGGTTCAATGCTGGCTTTGGTCTATACAAATGACATATTTACAGCCTATGTTTTCTTGGAGATAAATGCAGTAGCTGCATGTGCCATAGTGGTAGCCAAAGAAACTGGAGATACCATAAAGGCTACTCTCAAATACTTTGTAATGAGTGCTCTAGGTTCGGGCTTATATCTATTTGCCATAACCATACTATATAGCATAACAGGTCATCTACTCATGTCCAATATGCATGAGACCATTCAAGTAATAGATAAGGGCTATGAATTTCCACTTATGATTGCCATGGTCCTTATACTTGTAGGACTTGCAGTTAAATCTGCCTTGTTTCCTTTTCATACATGGTTACCAGATGCTCATAGTTCGGCGACATCTTCAGCATCTGCCATATTATCTGGACTGGTTCTTAAAGGATATATAATTCTCCTAATAAAGATAATATATAGGGTATATGGAATTGAAGTAGTTAGGGAATTAGGAATCTCAAATATATTAATTGGTCTTGGTATACTAGGCATGCTCTTAGGATCTATATATGCACTGATTCAGAAGGATCTGAAGAAGATGATTGCATATTCATCTGTAGCCCAAATAGGATATATTTATTTAGGTTTAGGTCTAGGCACAAGAGCAGGACTCCTAGCGGCTGGATTTCACATAGTAGTACATGCAGTAACCAAATCTATGCTCTTTATTTCTTCTGGAAACCTTATTAGAATAAGCGGAAGCCATAGGATTAAGGATTTGGATGGACTAGCATATAAGGACAAAGTATCTGGGCTTAGCTTTTTAATAGGGGGCCTGTCCATGATAGGTCTACCTCTCTTTGCAGGATTTATATCCAAGATGCTCTTTATAGAAGGGGCTTTAGGTCATGGTCTTATATCTATAATAGTTCTTCTAGCTTTAAGTATTTCTACTTTATTAAATGCAATGTACTATATACCTGTTATTATAAGGATTTATAACGAGGTGGAGATGTCCCAGTTTAACCCACCTCGTTGCAGTGGTGTGAGGCAATTGCTATGCAATTGCTTCCGATACTTAAAAAAGCCTGAAAAAGTGGTAAAGGTAAAATCAGAAGGTCTAGCAGGCTTAGTCCTGGTATCTCTTATGATAATAAATATAATTCTTGGTGTGTTTTCAAAGCCCCTTCTAGAACTTTTAGATATTGGCTTAAAAAATATTTAAAAGGTGGATTCTATGACTAGAAATAAAAGTTTTAAATACTTATCTATAATAGTAATGGGTATTGGCCTCATTCTGTCCATATTTACCTTTAATAATAGCCTAAATGCTAAAGGACCTGTAAGTCCTCTGGAGGGCTTGATGCTCATCTTCTTCACAACAGTAGGTGGACTTATTCTTTGGGCATCCACTTATATGATAGACCATGATATTAAAGAGGAGAGAATACCCCTCTACTATGGCATAAGTCTAATTTTAATAGGCTTATTGTGTGGTATAGTCTTAACAGACAATCTTATAGTAAACTTTATATTGATCGAAATAAGTGCCTTTTTAGCAGCAGGTATTGTAATGATAAAGGACAGTGAGGAGAATTATAAGGCAGGACTAAATTATCTTATGCTTTCCATATTTGCATCGGCCTTCCTTTTGGTAGGGATTATTATCCTGAAAGACTTATCTGGAACCTATGATATAAATAGGATGAGGATGAATTTAATGGCCATTTCCAATCTTAATCCCCTTAAGCTTTCCTTTGTTTTTATACTTATAGGAGTAGGATTTAAGTCGGCGCTTTTTCCATTTCACATATGGTTACCAGATGCCCATGGGTCAGCACCAGCGCCATCTAGTGCTATATTATCTTCATTAGTATTGAAGGCTTATATAATATTTTTAATAAAGCTAATTTATACGGGTTACGGAATAGGAACTATAAAACTTCTAAACATATTGAATGTATTATTGATTCTAGGCTGTGCAGCAATGATTTATGGATCTCTTATGGCTATAATGCAGACTAAGTTAAAGAAGATGATCGCATATTCATCAATTGCTCAAATAGGCTATATATTCTTAGGGTTAGGCCTTGGCAATGCCCTAGGCCTAGTGGCAGCCATTTTTCATATAATAGTTCACGGTGTGACTAAGGCTTGTCTCTTCTTGAATGCTGGGACTATAATTATGGCAACCGGAAAGAAAGACATAAAAGATATGGATGGTTTAGGAAGGGGTCTTCCTATTACCATGGCTTTATTCTCTATCTGTGGTCTTTCTATGATAGGGATTCCTCTTTTAGCTGGATTTTCTAGCAAGTGGAACTTTGGGCTAGCCATTATGGATTCTAATAGGTATTGGGTGATAATTATATTAAGTCTATCATCCCTATTAAATGCCTTGTACTATCTACCTATTTCTATTAAGTCTTACTTTAGTCTAAAGGATATAAGGGTGGAAAAGATGGAAGTAAATCCTCTTAAGAACCTTCCTGTGATTGTCCTAGGTCTAATGGTAATCCTTATGGGGATATTTTCTAATCCCATAATAAATCTTATAAGTCAAATTGTAGAGAAACTTTAGGAGGAAAACATGAGAGGAAATATCCTGATTTTACTCCCGGTACTATTACCTATAATAACTGGGATAATAATAAAAAAGCAGAATATAAATACTATCCATAGATTAGTCTATTCGGTTACAATCCTTAATTTCCTAGCACTTTTAGGAATATTTAGACTAGAGGAAAAGACCTTGGATATATTTAGGATAAGCAATATAATATCAGTAAAATTAAGCATAGATGAGCTTTCGGTATTCTTCACTGTTTTAGCATCCATAATATGGATATTAGTAGCTTTCTATTCCTTTGAGTATATGAATCATGAGAAGAACCAAGAAAGATATTTTAGGTTCTTCATGATGACTTTGGGGCTTATCATTGGTCTAGGATTTTCAGGGAATATGATTACCTTTTATCTATTTTATGAGTTAATGACCCTTATAACCTTCCCATTGGTTATCCATTCTATGAATGAGGAATCCATGAAGGCTGGGATAAAGTATCTTATTTATTCCTTCTTTGGGGCAGCCCTTGTCCTTATAGGAATTATTTTTACTTCTTATTATGGAGTAAGGGTGGATTTCCTAGCTGGTGGAATACTGGATATTTCCAGAATAAGTAATGCAAGAAATTTAATGCTTTTAGTATATGTATTAACCTTTGTGGGTTTTGGCTCAAAGGCAGGAATGTTTCCTCTACATGGCTGGTTACCTACAGCTCACCCTGTGGCGCCTGCCCCTGCATCCGGACTTTTATCTGGGATAATCACAAAGGCAGGAGTATTGGGGATACTTCGAATGACTTACTTCGTCTATGGAGTAGATTTTATAAAGGGGTCTTGGGCTCAGACTCTAATTATTCTTCTAACCATCTTCACAATATTTATGGGCTCAATGCTAGCTTTTAAGGCAGATTTATTAAAGAGAAGGTTAGCCTATTCCTCTGTAAGTCAGGTATCCTATGTCCTATTTGGACTGGCTCTTCTTAGCCCTGAAGGCTTAATTGGAAGCCTATTACATTTGGTATTTCATGCACTAATAAAGAATATTCTCTTTTTATCAGTAGGTTCTATTATTTACAAAACCGGAAAACACTATGTTTATGAGATGAAGGGTATAGGAAAATCCATGCCTCTTAATATGTGGTGCTTTACATTAGGATCTCTTGCATTAGTAGGGGTGCCGCCTCTAGGTGGCTTTATAAGCAAGTACTATCTTGGACTTGGAGGTCTTGGCTTACCGGATTATAACTTAGGTTTTCTTGGTCTTATAACCTTGATTGTTTCAGCAATTTTGACAGCAGGATATTTGATACCTATATTTAGAGATGCCTTTTTTCCAGGAGTTGACTTTGATTATTCATCGGTTGAGAAGTTAGAACCTAGCATGAATATGATTATCCCAATGGTCATCATGGTAGCAGCAGTAGGCTTACTAGGAATGTTTCCACAAGGACTAATTAGGTTTTTTACTAACATAGCAAATACAGTGATCTAGGAGGTGAAGGTTTAATGAAGGGTAATTATATTTTATTATTTTTAGTATTTTGGCCTATAATAGGAGCCTTCATATCCTATATAATTGGTAAAAGAAACAAAATCCTTAGGAACTACTTTGCAATATTCATATCACTAGTAGAATTTTTGGCTATCCTAGCCCTATATTCATCCTTTGAAAGTGGAATGGAATTTAAATGGGATGTCTTTACTGGAATAGGTCTATACCTAAAATTAGATGGCTTTAGATTTATCTATGGCCTTATCGCCTCCTTTATGTGGCTATGTACCACTATATTTTCTCATGAGTATTTCAAAGCTTATAGAAATAGAAACAGATATTATCTATTTATGCTTATTACCCTAGGGGGAACCATGGGAGTATTTTTATCTGCAGACTTATTGACTACTTTTATCTTGTTTGAAATCATGAGCTTTGCATCCTATGTAATGGTTATCCATGATGAGAAGGCATTTTCTATGGATGCAGCCGAGACCTATATGGCAGTAACTGTAATAGGTGGCCTATCCCTACTTATAGGCATGTTTTTAATTAAACACCATCTTGGAACAACAGTATTTGATGAACTTGGTCCTGCTTGGAAGGCTTTTGAGGGGGATAAATTCCAAATTTATTTAGCTGGAATCTTTATGATGATTGGATTTGGTGGTAAAGCGGGAATGTTTCCCCTTCATATATGGCTTCCAAATGCCCATCCTGTAGCGCCGGCTCCTGCATCAGCCTTACTTTCTGGTATCCTTACTAAGACGGGAATATTTGGAGCAGCAGTAATTTCTTCTAACATATTCTTATATGATAGCAGTTGGGGAATGGGCATTTTAATTGTTGGTGTTATAACTATGTTCTTAGGAGCATTCTTAGGAGTATTTTCGGTAGACTTAAAGAGGACCTTGGCATATTCTTCAGTATCTCAGATAGGGTTTATTACGGTAGGACTAGGAATGATGGGAATACTAGGCGACCATAATGCTCTTGCTGTAAGAGGTATCATGCTACATATGGTAAATCACTCCTTAATAAAGCTAGTACTCTTTATGGCAGCTGGTGTAATCTATATGAACCTACATGAGCTGAACTTAAATAAGATTAGAGGCTTTGGTAGAAAGAAACCATTATTTATGTTCATATTTTTAATGGGTGCTTTGAGCATTATGGGCGTCCCACTTTGGAGTGGATATGTTAGTAAAACCCTTTTGCATGAGAGCATACTAGAGCATATTTGGGCCTTCGAAAGTCCATCCTCACTCCTTACATTATTCAAGACCATAGAAATTATATTCACCATAACTGGTGGACTTACAGCAGCCTATATGACAAAAATATTTGTAGCTATATTTATAGAGAAGAATCAAGATGAAAATCATCATTCATCAAGTAAGGGCTATATGTCAAAGATGACTGCAACAGTGCTTCTAATCCCGGCTATCCTTCTATTAGTCCTTGGACTAATTCCTCAGCTTATGGACCTAATCGGAAAAATTGGTCAAGGATTCTTCCATGGACACGATCCAGCTCATGAAGTCCATTACTTTGCATGGATAAATCTAAAGGGTGCCCTATA
>CAZPZN010000023.1:7213-8623 GCA_964590735.1 uncultured Tissierella sp. | reverse complement strand
CCTATATTCATTGTCCATAGGAGCCTTTGTCTATCTATTTATAGTAAGAAAGTTTCTTATGAAGAAAGATAAGGAAGGAAATAGGGTATATATAAACCCTTGGCCAGAGAAATTAGACATCGAAAAGTATATCTACAGACCATTATTGATAAGGATCCTTCCTAGCATAGGTGAGATATTTGCAAAGGCAATCGGTGGGATAGTGGATTTTATAGGTCACTTAGTCCATGGTATATTTAAGTATTCTGAAGGATATTATCATAATAAGAGTAAGCAAAAGAAAAAGTCAATATCTACTGAAGGCTTAAATAAAATAATGCCAAATACAATGCGGTCAGGCTTATTCCAATTTACAGCAGGCTTATTAATAATATTAATAATAGTAATTTTTTCATAAAAAGCAACTTGATTTCATATCAATCATAATATAAAATGAAGAGTGGACAAAAAAGGAGATGTAAATCTCCTTTTTTGAATCGTTGGGGATTTTAATTAGAAGGAGTTGGGAAATTGAATAATATAACACAATCATTTATGCTGACCTTACTAGTTGGCCTAACAATGGGACTTGGAAGCCTTTTATCTTTCTTAGTATCAGATAAATATAAACACTTTTTTTCGGTGTCATTGAGCTTTTCAGCTGGAATTATGATATATGTATCTTTTATGGAAATGCTTCCTGAAGGAATACATCTAATCGAAGACTATATGGGACATGGCTATAATTGGGTAGGCCTAATATGGTTTTTCTTTGGGATGTTTTTAACTGCAGTAATTGAAAAGTTCGTACATGCTTTTGCTGGTGGATTTCATACACATAACCATAAGCATGACCATCACAACCATCATCACCATGATCACGAGGACAGTCATTTATCAAAGCTGGGTCTTATGTCTGCTATAGCTATAGCTATTCATAATGTACCTGAGGGCTTAGCTCTATTTACTACAGGAATCAATGATATGGCCTTGGCCTATCCAGTTGCATTTGCCATTATTATACACAACATACCCCTAGCAGTAGCTATATCAGTACCATTGGTATATTCCACTGGGAGTAGGAAGAAAGCATTTATATATACTAGCCTTGTAGGCCTGATGCAACCAATTGGTGCAATTATAGGCTATCTACTCTTAGCCAACTTCCTAAACGATCTAGTACTTGGTATTATGCTAAGTCTTGTAGCAGGAATTATGATCTTCGTTTCCCTAGATGAGCTACTACCAGCTTCTCAACAGGATGTAGACCACCATATTTCAGTATACGGAGCCATTGCAGGAATGATAGTAATGGCCATGGCACTAAGCTTTTTCGGACACTCCCATTAATAAAATCTTGGGAGTGTTTCTTTTTTAATGACATAACCCAATTTATGGCGGTTTTCCACAAATTGATGGTAGGTCAGATAC
>CAZPZN010000023.1:0-7113 GCA_964590735.1 uncultured Tissierella sp. | reverse complement strand
CAAATTGATGGTAGGTCAGATACTGTTCTAGACCCATGTCCAATATCATAAATATAGACATACATAGTTTTAATTAATCTTTAAAGGATACACTCTTATGAGGTATAAATTATATAGGAGGTGGAAATAATGGATTTATCAATAGCTACTTTAATGGCATTCGTAGCTGGTTTGGTTTTATTATATTTTATTGGACTCTTACTTGTAGTTCCTATAAAGATCATTATAAAGCTAATTATCAACGGAATAATTGGTGGGCTTGTTTTGATTTTATTTAACCTAGTAGGTGGAATATTTGGAGCATTTATTCCCATAAATCCACTAAGTGCCATAATCGTTGGTATACTTGGTCTACCTGGGGTAATACTATTGCTTATATTGCAAATCATCTTGTAAAAAGGTGAATACACCATCCTTAATAATGGTGTGAAGAATTGCTAGGCAACTAGGTCTGATATTTAAAGAATTCCGTGAATTTGCAAATAATTCAGAAATGTGATAAGGTATTATTATTAAAATAAAAGGTAGGTGTTTCCAAATATGAGTAATGACCATAAGATGAAAGTAGAATTAAGACAAGATATAGGGAAAAACAAGGTAAATAAACTTAGAAATGACAATACATTGCCTGGTGTAATCTACAGTAGAGGTGAAGAGACAAAGGTTGTAGGTGTTAATAATTCTGAGTTTATTAGAGTATTTAAGGATGCTGGATCATCTTCAATTATCAATTTGGACTTAGACGGAGAAAGTATTCCAGTAATAGTAAAGACTGTTCAAAGACATCCAGTTGCAGGAAATGTAGTACATGTTGATTTTCAAAGATTGAAAATGGATGAGAAGATTAAGATGAGTATTCCTATAGTTCTTCTAAATAGAGATAATATTAAACTTCAACCATCTGTATTAATGCAGTTATTAGACCAAGTAGAAATCGAATGTCTTCCTTCATACATTCCAAAAACAGCAGATATAGATGTTGAAGATATGGATTTTACAGCTCCAAAACTTGTTAGAGATACAGATATTGCTTCAATGGAAGGAATTACAATGTTAACTGACTTAGATGAGCCAGTATGTTCATTGACTGAACCAACTGTTGGTGGCGCAGAAGAAGAAGCAGATTCTGAAGAAGCTGGTGAAGTACCAGTTATCAACGAAGAAGCATAAGCTTAGAATAAAATATGCCTTTAATGGGTAAAAATGACGGGACAGATTATATCTGTCTCTTTTTTAATCCGAAAATAAACCAACTTACAGAAGACTTGTATAAATGGGAAGAATCCTCGAAGCCTATTTATTTACTCCAGGGTCAATAAATTCTAAGGATCAGTTAAATGTAAGCTCTTATGGGGTAATAGTAAGTAAAGGACATAGATCTCGACTTAATGTAGAAGGTGTTGCTGAGACACCCCTGAAAAATAAAACTCATATATTAATTAAAATTGAGTTAGCCAGGCACTTTATATATTTTTATGAATAAATATATAGGGTAGTGTAAATAATCTTTAAAATGGATTACATTTAAATCCTGGCAGAGGTGATAATATGTATTGCAAGATTTGTGGCGGAAATAAGAAGGGTTATAGAGTATTTAGTGTATATATGTGTAGGGAATGTATGAGTGAGCTAACATTTTCATCGGTAAATGATGAAAAGTATGATTTCTACATAAGCTTAATTCGAATACTCTTAGGCTATTATGTAGGCGAAAGAGAACTACAAACCCTGTGAATTAACGCAGGGTTTTGTGACCTAATCAGGTTTGAGAACAAACAAAAATGCAACCGTCCCACTCTTTTAAAATAATTGTTTATTATTGGAATTAGTTGATATATAATTAGTTGTATTTTATAGTTAGGAGGCTGATCAAGTAAAGATGAAAACACCCGTATTTGAAGCACTAAAGAACCTTATGGAAGAAAACAGTGTATCCTTCCATATGCCTGGTCACAAAGGTAGAACAGCACTGGTTGATTGGAGTAAGTATATCCCATATTTCGATACTACTGAAACAGAAGGAATGGACAACCTTCTAGAACCTAGAGGAATCATTAAAGACTCTCAGGATTATGCTGCAGAGGTATTTGGAGCAAAGGCAACATTTTATGGCGTAAATGGTTCTACGGGGAGTAATTATATAGCTTTAGCAACTATAACCAAGCCTGGAGATAAGGTTTTAATCCAAAGAAATTGTCACAAGTCTATCCACAATGGGATGATTATAAATAGATTAAACCCTGTGTATATATATCCTAAATACAATGAGACCTATAATCTATTATCTGGTATAGACCCAGAGGAAGTAGAAAGCATTTTGACTGATGAGCCGGATATAAAGGCAGTGGTATTAACCTATCCAAACTATTACGGCGTTTGTTATGACTTAAAGTCAATAGCAGATATAGTTCATAAGCATAATAAGATACTAATGGTTGATGAGGCTCACGGTCCTCATATGGGATTCTCAGACAAGCTTCCTATGTCGGCTCTAGAAGCTGGTGCAGATATAGTAATCCACAGTACCCATAAGACACTCCCAAGCTTTACACAGACTTCTCTAATACATGTGAATTCTGATAGGATTGATCTAAATAAAATGAGAGACAGGTATCAGCTTTATACCTCTACAAGTCCATCATATCTATTTACCCTATCTAATGAAGCAGCATGCGCATATATGGACAGTGAAGAAGGTAGAAGAAAGCTTGATTGGAATATAGAAAAATGTAAAGAAGTAATTGAGAGATTGAATAAAATAGATGGGGTAGAGGTATTTACTGGAGACCCTGAAGATAAGACCATAGTTGCAAAAGACATAACTAAGATCCTTATAAGCATTGATGGTATTAGCGGTTCTCAAGTTAAGAAGAGATTAAAAACTGACTACAACATTAGGTTGGAAATGGCTGATTACTACTATGCCTTGATTTTCTGTACCCTTATGAATGAAGAAGAAGATTATGAAAAGCTTATAGCAGCAATAGAAGACTTAGCTACTAAACATGATAATGAAGAAATCGACTATGTTAATATTAAGATGCCAGAACCTAAAATTGTAATAAGCCCTTCTGAAGCATATTTTGGTAAGAAGGAACAGGTAGGACTTAAAGAAGCCATAGGAAGGATTTCAGCGGCTCCAATCATTCCATATCCACCTGGAATTCCACTTATTGCACCAGGTGAGGAAATAACTAAGGATATTTATGACCATATACTATTCCTTCTGGATAATGGTCTAGAAATCGTAGGCCTAATGGGATATAATAAAGATAACGTAGTTGTAGTTGAAAGATAGGAGTTGTTTAAATGCTGGGTAAGTTCATTACTTTGGAGGGACCAGATGGTTCTGGAAAGTCAACCTTTATTAGATTAATAAGTGAATATATGGAAAGTAAGGGCATAAGCTTTATTGTAACTAGAGAACCAGGTGGAACTCCCATAGGAGAGAAGATTAGAGATATCATTCTAGATAATGAAAACATCAATATGGGGTCAGAGACAGAAGCTCTTCTCTATGCAGCAGGTCGAAGTCAACATATTCATGAAAAGATTATTCCAGCACTTAAAGAGGGTAAAATTGTAATAAGCGATAGATTTCTATTATCCAGCCTTGCCTACCAAGGAGTAGGCAGAGGCCTGGGTATAGAAAATGTTAAGATGATAAATGACTTTGGATTAAGGGGTATACAACCTGACCTAATACTATTCTTCCACATAGACCCTGAGATAACATTGGAGAGAAAGACAACTCAAGGTGGAGATAGGTTGGAAAAGGAAGGCAATGATTTTCATAGGAAGGTATATGAAGGATATAGGGAATTAATAGAAAAATATCCTGAAAATATATGTAGAATCGATGCCAGAAAATCCGTAGAGGAGGTATTCCAACAGGGACTTTCAGAAATTAAAAAAATATTGGCTTAAAGGAGGAAGGATTATGAAACTAATAATAGGAATAGTACAAGATCAGGATTCACCTCATTTGATTGAAGATTTAACGAATAAGGACTTTAGAGTAACTAAACTAGCGTCCACCGGTGGGTTTTTAAAGGCTGGAAATACTACCCTCTTAATGGGTGTTGATGATTCCCAAGTTGAGGAAGTAATCAAGCTGATTGAAGATAATTGCAAGACTAGGGAAATTACCACATCCTTATTAACGGTAACTATGCCTGGAGATACTTTTATACCTTATCCTTTAGATGTAAAGGTAGGAGGAGCAACAGTATTTGTTTTAGATGTAGAGAAACATATCAGGATTTAAAGGGGGAGATTATATGAAGTTAGCCATTGCCATAATACAAGATGAATTTATTATGAAGGTGGTAAAGGCTTTAATGGCTGAGAAAATTAGGGCAACAAAACTTGCATCAACAGGGGGATTCTTAAAACATGGATCTACGACTCTATTAATAGGTGCAGAAGAAGACCAAGTCGATGATGTAGTAGACCTAATTAGAGGCCTATGTAGCACTAGGAAAGTTAACGATGGGGAGATAGAAATAACAGTTGGGGGAGCTAATATTTTCATAGTTGATGTAAACCAACATGTAAGGATATAGCTTAAGCGGAGGAAGTATGGATTATAATAATATAATTGGTCATGATAGGGCCATAGAAACCCTTAAGAGGGCTATAGGAAACAAAAGTGTGAGTCATTCTTATCTTTTTGAAGGCGAGGAAGGACTAGGCAAGAAAAAAGTCGCATATGTATTTGCAAAAACCCTTCTCTGTAAGGAAGATGGAAAGGAGCCATGTAACAAGTGCACATCGTGCATAAAGTTTGATGGAGGCAACCACCCAGATTTATTAGTCGTGGATCCTGAAAAGGGACTGATAAAAAAAGGTGAAGTTGAAGGCCTTATCAAAAGTGTTGCAAGGGCTCCTTTTGAATCTAAGAGAAAGGTATTTATCATAGATGATAGCCATAGGATGAGTACCGAGGCTAAAAATGCCCTATTAAAGACCTTGGAAGAACCACCTGAATACATAAATATAATTTTGATTTCTTCAAGTACCAACAAACTACTACCAACTATCTTATCTAGAATGCAAAGCATCAAATTCTTCCCTGTAGAATCCAAGAAGATATCGGATCTTTTAGTGACATCATATGGAAAATCAAGGGAGGAAGCAGATTTTATTGCAGATTTCACCAAAGGTTCAGTAGGCAAGTCCATTGAACTTGCAACTAGTGATGATTTCTTTATGAAAAGAGAAGAGATTATAAATATTATTGACAATTTAATCCGTGGCGATGGAACAAAAGCCATAAACTCTATGAATTTCTTTAACGATAATAGGGAAGACATAGAAGAGCTATTGGACATATTTCAATATTATTTTAGGGATTTGTTAATATTTATAGAATTGGGGAATAATAAGCTTCTGATAAATAAAGATAAAATCGATTACATGTCTAAACAATCTTTTATAGATATTAGGAGGATTAGTGATATAATAGAGAAGATACAGCAAACTAAAGATAATGTTAGTAGAAATATAAATTATCAATTGTCCATAGAGACTATGCTTTTATATATACAGGAGGAATTTTGATGGTAACAGTAGTGGGCGTGAGATTTAAAAAGGCGGGAAAAATTTATTATTTCGATCCCGATAATATAGAAGTAGCCTTTAATGATTTTGTAGTTGTAGAGACTGCAAGAGGAATTGAATTTGGTCATGTTGTTATAGGACCAAAGGAAGTTAGTGAAGAAGATATTGTGGCACCCCTTAAGAATGTAATTAGAATTGCATTAGATGAAGATTTTGACATACATAGGGAAAATAAGCGTAAGGCTAAGGAAGCCATTGAAATTTGCCAGACAAAGGTGGATGAACATGGTTTAAAAATGAAGCTTGTAGATGTAGAGTATACCTTCGATAACAACAAGGTAATTTTCTATTTTACTGCTGATGGTAGAGTGGACTTTAGAGACTTGGTAAAGGATTTAGCTGCCATATTCAAGACTAGAATCGAATTAAGGCAAATAGGTGTAAGAGATGAAGCCAAAATGATTGGTGGAATTGGACCATGTGGAAAGATGGTATGCTGTACTCAGTTTCTAGGTGAGTTTGCCCCAGTATCCATAAAGATGGCCAAGGAACAAAGTCTATCATTAAATCCGACTAAGATCTCAGGTCTTTGTGGAAGATTGATGTGTTGTTTAAAATATGAGCATGATTCATATGAAGAACTTTTGAAAAAGATGCCTCAGATAGGAAGCATTGTTGTCACTCCACTTGGGAAAGGTACAGTAACCGACTCCTATACCCTACTGGAAAGAGTAAAGGTAAAGGTTAAATTAAAGGATGGAACAGAAAATTACCTACAGTATCAGGTTGATGATATAGAAATCACTGGAGATTTCGATGCATCTTATGCAAGATTTTATGAAAATAATCATGGAGAAAATGTAAGCCACCTGGAAGACTAATAGGTGAGATCCAGTCTACCCAAATCTGGGTGAGAGAAGAGGGCCCTTATAGAACAACTAAATTATGCCTTGGGCCCAAATCAAGAGAACTATGATAACATAAAGTGCTAGTATAATAATTTTAAATAATACTTTAATTATTTGTCGATACATGATAAAATTGTGTCGTACGAAGTTTCTTGGGAGGTGAAAATAAATGGCTTATCATATAACTGATGATTGCATAGCTTGCGGAGCTTGCCAACCAGAATGTCCAACTGATGCTATATCAGAAGGAGATATCTATGTAATAGACGCAGAAAAATGCATTGATTGTGGAGCATGTGCTGACGTTTGCCCAACAGACGCGCCTAAACCAGAATAGTACTTAGAAAAAAGACCCGGAGGGGTCTTTTTTCATAATGACCTAATCCGAAGTTGACCTAACACAATTTACAGTGCATTTCTGCAAATTGATGGTAGGTCATTCGCAGGGCGTTTGCTGATTTTGCAAATCGATGGTAGGTCAGATGCAGTCTAGCCAAATCTGTGCGAGAGTAGAGAGCTAACAGATTTGTGCTAAAGACTGCAAAATGACCTAACAGTTGTCATTCCGAGCGCAGTCGAGGAATCTGTGCTTTTAGCTCCAAAGGATAGACCCTACTAGGTAAAGATATCCCCCTCACGCCCA
>CAZPZN010000022.1:0-21762 GCA_964590735.1 uncultured Tissierella sp. | reverse complement strand
TAGGCTCTTTAGGATTAATTTCAATCTTTTCACGGATTCGGCGGATATGGACCATAACCGTATTTTCTACAGAATATGCTTCTTCCTCCCAGACCTTTTCATAGATTTGTTCAGCAGAAAAAACCATTCCAAGGTTGGACATTAGTAAGTCCATCATCTTAAACTCTGTAGGAGTAAGCCTTACACCTTCTCCATCTACAGTAAACTCCTTAGTTTCACGATTCAGACAAAGGCCCCCTGTTTGAAGCAGGGATGATGTTGATACATTTCCCATATCTCCAAGGAACATATAACGTCTAAGCTGACTCTTGACCCTTGCCACTAGTTCCTGTGGGTTAAATGGCTTTGTCATATAATCATCTGCACCCATGGATAGACCAAGTATCTTATCACTATCCTCAGATTTTGCTGAGAGAATAATGATTGGAATATTCTTCTTCTCCCTAATCTTCATAGTGGTTGAAAGACCATCAAGCTTTGGCATCATCACATCCAATAAAATAAGTTGAATGTTATTCACAACCAAGGCATCTAGAGCTTCTAACCCATTATATGCCTTGACTACCTCATAACCTTCAAGAGTCAGGAGCTTATCAATTGCATTGGCAATTTCCTTGTCATCATCTACTACTAATATCCTCGCTTTGTCCATATCCTTACCTCCTATAGCCTATATATTCATATTAAGGCAACAACCTTACAAGAAGGCTGACTAAAATCTTACGAATTTCTTAAGATGGAACAAGGGCAACCATCTGAAGATTATCCAAAACTACCATCTACTAGTCTTACTTTTATTATACCATTCTAATTCCTACTTCTAACTATATATGTCTTGAAAAAATGCTACACTAGGATCAGGACTAGCTATCCCTCTTATCTGAGTTTTACAAAATCAAGAAAAAGCTCCTTGCTACTGAATTATACTTCAGTAGCAGGAGCTTTTTATATATTTATATTATGCATTAGCATTTACATTTTCTTTTGTTTGACTTTGATTAATTGTTTTTTCTTCTCTGCCTCTTAGGTTAAATCGAAGTAATCTCATACCGTTTAAAATTACTACTAGTATACTACCTTCGTGTACTAACATTCCTATTGACATGTTCATCCAATCACTGAAGAATACACTGAATAATAGTACTAATACTACCCCTACTGCGATTATAATGTTCTGTTTCATGTTTCTTGCTGTTGCTTTTGTTAAGCCTAGTGCATGTGGTAAACGACTGAAGTCTGAATTCATTAAGACTACATCTGATGTTTCTATTGCTACGTCTGTTCCACTACCCATTGCTATTCCTATTTGGGCTAATGCTAAGGATGGGCTATCATTTACTCCGTCTCCTACAAAGGCCACAATTTGACCTTTATCTTGCAACTTTTTAATATATGCTTGCTTATCTTCTGGTAACATATGACCATGTGCTTCTGTAAGTCCTAGTTCTTTTGCTACTAAATCTACTGTACCTTGGTTATCCCCTGAAAGTACTACCAGGTTTTTAACTCCTAGTCTCCTTAATCCTTGAAGATCTTCCTTAACTCTTGGACGAATTTGGTCACGAATACCCATTAATGTCTTTAATTCCCCATCTACTGATGTTAATACTAGGGAGTTTCCATTCTTTTCGAACTTAGCAATATCTTTAAGAGCTTTTTCACTTAAGTGAACATTTTCTTCTTTCATTAGTGCCACGTTACCAACTGCTACTCTGCGTCCAGCTACTTCAGCTACGATTCCTCCACCTTTAACTACGTCTGTTTTGTCTACTGTATAAGTTTCTGTATCTCCAATATATTCTACTACTGCATTTGCTAGTGGATGATCTGATTCCTTTTCAACACTTGCAAGATAAGCTAATACTTCATCAATATCATCTTCTGCATAGATCTCTTTATCTGCTACTTTAGGGTTTCCTAATGTTAATGTTCCTGTTTTGTCAAATACCATTGTATCTACTCTAGAAAAATCACCTATCACTTCACTACCCTTTAGTAGAACACCATTTCTTGCTCCATTACCGATACCTGCAACGTTTGAAACCGGAACCCCTATAACCAATGCTCCTGGGCATCCTAGAACTAATATTGTGATAGCAAGTTCTATATCTCTTGAGAATAGCCATACGATAGCGGATAATACTAGAACTGCTGGCGTGTAATATTTTGAAAACTTATCTATGAATCGCTCTGCTTCTGATTTTGAATCCTGTGCTTCTTCAACTAACTCGATAATCTTACCAAATGTAGTATCTTCTCCTACACGATCAGCTACTATTTGAACTGTACCATTTTCTAATATGGTTCCTGCAAATACTTTTGAATTCTTCTTTTTGTTTACTGGAAGAGATTCACCAGTGATACTTGCTTCATTTATATGACCCTCTCCTGTTAAAACTGTACCATCAACTGGAACTTTTGCTCCAGTCTTAACGAGTAGTATATCCCCCACATCTACTTCGTCTACTTCTACTTCCTCAAACTCCCCATCTTCCATTTGCTTAAATGCACTTTCTGGGGCCATTTCAGTTAATTCCTTAATTGCCGAACGTGTTTGATTCAATGTTCTTAGTTCTAAATATGCTCCGAATAAGAACAAGAATGTTACTATAGCTGACTCTTCATAGTTTTGAATTAAGAAAGCCCCTATTACCGCTATAGTTACTAGTACGTCTATGCTTACAACCTTTACTTTTAATGCCTGATATGCTTGGATTGCAATTGGTGCTACCCCTATAACTGAAGCTATAACCAAGGCCCAAGTGAATACTTCTAAATTCCCAAATCCTAACTTACTGATAAAAGCTGTTGCAATTAAAATCGCTCCCATTGCTGTTATATGATTTTTTCTACTTAATATAAATCTTTGCATCTTTATTCTCCTCTCTATTCCATACCCTGTTATTCTTTATCTTGATTTCATCTTATCAAGGATTTAAAGAGTTTGCTTTGACCCAAGTCAAATTGAATAAACCTTTTTAAATTAATTTGAATATATATTGAGGATTCATGAAAACAAGTAAAAATGAGCATAAAAAAACCTCTTAAATTAATTACTTAAGAGGTTTTTTCCTTTCTTACTTCATTGCCCTGGTGGAGTTCAGGATGGCTATAACTGCTACTCCTACATCTGCGAATACTGCTTCCCACATGGTTGCAACACCAAATGCCCCCATTATTAGGAAGATACCTTTTACTCCAAGGGCGAAGAAGATATTTTGCCATACTATGGTTTTGGTCTTTTTAGCTATTCTTAGAGCTGTGGCTATTTTAGACGGCTCATCATTCATAATTACCACATCCGCTGCTTCTATTGCTGCATCGGATCCTAGGCCACCCATAGCAACTCCAATATCTGCTCTGGCAAGAACTGGAGCATCGTTAATTCCGTCTCCAACATAGATGATCTTACCCTTAGGTGATTTTCTATCTTCAATCATTTCTAGCTTCTCCACCTTTTCATGTGGTAGAAGTTCAGAATACACCTCATCCAGGTCTAATTCTTTAGCAATCTTTTCACCTACAAGCTTAGTATCTCCAGTAAGCATAATAGTCTTCTTGATACCCAAGTCTTTAAGTTCCATGATGGCATTTTTGGAATCTACTTTTAATTCATCTGATATAATCAAATGTCCCGCATATTCCTTATTAATTGCTATGTGAACTATGGTACCCATAGAATTCACTGGCTGATACTGAATACCTTCTCCATCCATTAGCTTAGCGTTACCAGCTAATATTTCTACGCCTTTAATAATAGCCTTTATTCCGTTTCCTGCAATTTCCTCGTAGGAATCAATCAAGGATTTATCCAGGTTTTTACCATAGGATTTCAGGATAGACACTGCAATAGGATGATTGGAGTAGCTTTCAGCATAGGCTGCCATTTCCAAGAGCTCATCTAGTTCAATTCCTCCTGAAGGGTTGATTTCAGTTACTTGGAATACTCCTTTAGTTAGGGTTCCTGTCTTATCAAAGACAACTGCCTCTACATGATTTAAAGCTTCTAAATAGTTAGATCCCTTAATTAAAATTCCCTTTTTAGATGCCCCACCTATACCTCCAAAGAAACCTAAAGGTATTGAGATTACTAAAGCACATGGACAAGATATTACTAGAAATATCAAAGCCCTATATAACCAATCGAAGAATGGATCTCCTGTTACAAGTGGTGGAATTACAGCTATTGCAAGTGCCCCAAATACCACAGCTGGAGTATAATATCTAGCAAATTTAGTTATAAAGTTCTCTGTTGGTGCCTTTTTAGAGCTGGCATTTTGTACTAAATCCAATATCTTAGCTACAGTTGATTCTCCAAAAACTTTGGAAACTTGGATATTTAACATACCATTGATGTTGATAAAACCACTAAGAGCTTCATCTCCAACCTCTAAATCCCTAGGCATAGATTCTCCAGTTAAATGTGAAGTATCTACACTTGAACGCCCTTCTATTACTTTACCATCAAGAGGAATCTTTTCCCCTGGTTTAACCAGGATAATATCTCCAATTTTTACATCGTCAGGCGAAACTACTTTTAACTCTTGCCCAATTACAAGGTTAGCATAATCAGGTCTTATATCCATTAAATCACTTATTGACTTTCTAGAACGATGAACTGCCACGTCTTGGAACAATTCCCCTACTTGGTAGAAAAGCATTACCCCTACACCTTCTGCATATTCACCAATTATAAAAGCTCCTATAGTTGCAATACTCATTAGGAAGTTCTCATCGAAGACTTGACCCCTTCTAATGTTACTTACAGCTCTCAATAATACATCAGACCCTACAATTAAAAAGGATAGTAAGAATATTAGAAGTTCAACCAAGGGACTAAAGTTCATAAATAGTCCAAATGCAAGTAACATTCCTGCGATTAGAATCTTACCTAAGTCATCTTTAAAGTCAAAAATAATGGACCCATTACCGTGATAATGCCCATGACTATGAGTGTTTCCGTGTACATGGTCATGGTCATGGTCGTGATGCCCACCGGAATGCTCTTCTAAGGCAACCATATTTACATGTGCTTCTATCTTATTAACAATTCTCTCTGCTTTATTTATAATATCGTCTTTATTAAATTTATTATCTATCTCTATCTTTAACTTCTTATTTAAGAAGTCAACATTAGCATCCTTAACACCATCCAGGTTTTTAATTCCTGTCTCCATTTTGGCAGCACAATTGCCACAGCCAAGACCTTCTAAAATAAAAGTTCTTTCAATAAATCCCTTATCAGTTATAGACATGGAATTTACGTTGAAACCATCTTTTAAATCCACCCTGACTCCTGGTTCATGTTTATGAACTATTTTCTTAACTTCATCAATCAACCTATGATGATCATAATCCCCACTAGTTTCTAGAGTCAAAGTCTTCATCATAAAGTTAATAGATGCATCTATACCTTCTAGTTTATTTAGATCATGCTCAATCTTCGCTGAGCAAGAAGCACAATCTAATCCATCTAGTAAAAGCTCGGTCTTAACTGCTGTAGTCATAATTATTCCCCCTGTCCATTTTCCTTTATATGATTTAAACCTTGTTCGAATATGCTCTTTACATGATCATCATCTAGGGAATAATAAACAACCTTACCTTCCCTACGGCTCTTAACCAATCTTGCCCGCTTTAATACCCTCAGTTGATGAGAAATAGCTGATTGGGTCATATTTAATAAGACCGCTATATCACATACACACATTTCAGATTCATCTAAAGCCCATAATATCCTAACCCTAGTGGAATCTCCATAGACCTTAAATAGTTCTGCAAGATCATAGAGCATTTCCTCCTGAGGCATATTTTTTTTTACTTTTTCAACTAGTTCTTCATGAATAACCGTACAATCACATCTATCTATTTCAACCTTATCCTTCAATAGTGTCACCCCTTTATTGAACACTTGAACAAGTATTCATATGTTAATTATATTATACGGTGATAATATAAATGTGTCAATACATATGAATGGATATTCAAGTGTTAATATTTGTTCAAGATTTTGCAAATTATGCCACAATATCAAACTAATATGCTAAAATGCTAATAAGGAGGGATTTGGATGAAGTTTGTTTCATATATTTATGAAGAAAAAGCCCATTATGGACTTTTAAATGTCAAGGAAACTAGGGTCGTACCAATGGAGCTTATTTTGAAGGATTTAAATAAAGAATGTCCTGAAAGCTTACTTAAGTTTATTGAAAAATATTCTGATAGCCTAATTGAGGAAATTACATCTATCATGGAAAAGTTTGAAGGTTCTTCTATTCCTATAGAGGACCTTAAGATTACATCACCAATACCTTATCCAAGAAGAAATGTTATGTGTTTAGGAAAAAACTATGTAGAACATGCTAAAGAGGTTAAGGGCAATGGTATAGATGCTAGTGTACCTGACTATCCTATTTACTTCACAAAAATAGCCGATCCAGCTATAGGCCCTAATGAGGAAATTCTTGTTCCATGGGAGGCTACAAAGAAAATTGATTATGAAGTAGAACTAGCCCTTATTATCGGTAAGGATGGAAAGAACATTAAGCCTGAAGAAGCCGAAGACTATATCTTTGGTTATACTATATCAAATGACGTCTCCGCTAGAGACCTGCAATTCAACCACATTCAATGGTTTAAGGGTAAAAGCGTCGATACCTTTACACCTATTGGCCCTTATATAGTTCACAAGTCTGAAATTGGCTTTCCAGTAGAATTGGACATAAAATCATATGTCAATGGAGAAAAAAGACAGGATTCTAATACAAGAGAGTTGATATTTGATATTCCTTATATCTTATCGGATTTATCTTCTGTTATAACCCTAAGAGCTGGAGATATTATCCTAACAGGGACACCAGCAGGTGTTGGTATGGGATTCCAACCACATAAGCTATTAAAAAGCGGTGATGTAGTTGAATGTGTAATAGAAAAGCTAGGAAGTCTTGTAAATACGGTAAAATAAATATCTGTCATCCTGAGACGGACAGAATTAGTTTAACTGTCGAAGGATCTCGGGTCTTAAACCCTAGATTCTTCGATATTGTCTCAGAATGACAGATACATATCATAGATCTCCATAATCCTAGCCAACAAGTCATCCAGGGAATGAGTCCCTGCTCTTGAGCAGATTTTAGCATCATCTTCACAAATTAAGCATTTTCTAAACTCTAAACCTAAGTCTCTACGGCTTACTTGATTATGGTTTTCATCCAATATATCCATATCAAATAGCCTGCCTAATGGATGGTTCCTTTCAATTTCTGTAGTAATTTTCTTTAACTCTTTTGGTTCTATATTTACAGAAATATATCCCTCAGGTCCCGTGTTCTTTTCTATCCTATGGACAAAATCTATGTAGTGACAACTTTTATCTAACTCATCCAAAATAGCCTTCATACCTATCTCATGAATCTCCCTATATTCTGGCCTATCCTTAATAGGTCCAGGAATATTCAAAGTAAAGGATATGAGACTATGCTTGTATTTATCAATTAATTTCTCTTGAAAGGCTGCCCTATCTTCCCTTGATTTTAATATCTCAAATGCCATCTTCTCAATATCATTCATGGAAAGTCACACCACCTTTTTCTAGAAAATATAGCATTAACGTGACTGCAAGAAGATCTGCAGAACCCCCAGGGCTAATCTTCTTTTCTATAAAATCCAAATCCATATTTCCCACAAAGGCTTTCCCCTTTTCACTCAGATATCCACCAAGGTCGATAGCCTCTCTTGCACGACCTTGGGCATATTTAAGAGTCTCCATATCATGCCTTCCCAAGATATTTGAATCCTCAGTATTTGCTATTAAATAAAGAAGAGTATTTATCATAATATGATTAATATGGTATTTTTTTACCTCTACTAAGTCCCTGAAAAGAGGCAAGGAATAATCCATAACCGTAGAAAATCCACTTTCCACTTGACCTCTAATGCCTTTTACGCCATATTTGACATAAAGTTTCTCTCCATAGCTAAGGTCAGTCTTTGAGTATGATTCCTCCAGCTCCTTGGTCAAGCCCCTAGCCATAGCCTTGGTTAATTCACTTATATGGTGCGCTTCTATAAAAATACTAGCTTCCCTTGAAAAGATATTCCCTGCTATAGCTGCAATTATTCCTAAGGAAAATATCAAACCCTTATGAGTATTAATTCCCCCTGTGGCCTGAAACATCTTCTTTTCACCTTCAATCCCTATAGGTCTAATATCCCTTAATAGCCCTCTATAGTCTTTATGATTAAAGTCTATTCCAACCCTTGTACATTCTTGAAAATAAGATCCTAAGGCTAGGCTGCTATCTATAAAGCTAAAGAAGTCCATATCATTATGAGCACCAGAATTAGCCCTATCTACAAGACCTGGTTTTGGAGTTGCCGCTACTTCATATATCATAGATTTTAGGGCTAAATTGCTAATATAAATGCAGAATTCTTTATTATCCATAAACTTCTCCTTCTAAGAATAACTTTTACTACAAGACCGCCACTGAAACCCGAGATCCTTCGAGAGTAATTCTAATGCTGTCCGTCTCAGGATAACGAGTCAGGTATTAGTTTGTTCACCTAATGACAAGCAATGCTAATGTCTAGAATCAGACTTCTTTATTTTTTCCACTATAGGTTTTGCTTCATCTGATATCAGGTAGTCATAGGTAGTTGAAGGTACAATTTCCCTTAATCCATCAAAGTCTTCCTTCTTAAGCATTTCCCTAACCATAGATGCACTTATGGCTTTATCATCCTTTTCTAGTCTAGGAATCTCAATGACCTCTATTCCATATTCGGGTAAAATCTCCTTCATAGCCTGATTATACTCATTTGTAGTTATACTATAGGGTTCTAGGCCTATATATCTTCGATTGATGCCCAAGGCTGGGGCAATAAAGTCTCCGAATATCTTTAGGTCCAAGGAAGCTTGAATCTTAACTATATCAGATGCTTCTTTTAAGAAATAAGTTGGGAATGTAGAGTTGGAAATAACATAGTCTTCTGCCTTATGGATAATAAGATTTGATAAATGCATGGTTCCTTCCTCCACCAATTTAAGACGTAGGTCATTAGGAAATAAGGACTTATCCTCCCATAATATAAATACATGAACAAGGTCGCTATTTTTAGAAGCCATTTCTATAAGATATTGGTGTCCTAGAGTAAATGGGTTACAATTCATAACTATAGAAGAGATTATATTCCCTTGGACTTTACTCTTACTTAATCCTTCAACATACTTTTGAATTCCCTTAGAATCATTCTCCAATAGGGCTACTTGATCAAGCTCTGCGATTAGATAAAAACCCATATCCTTAAACATTTCTATATTTTCAGGCTTTGTATATAAGAACAAGTGGCTATTGCCTCTGTCAAATTCTTCATTTATCAATAATGAGACTATTTTATTGGAAAGGCCTTGGCCTTGGTATTTATGGTCAATAGCAATACATTTGAGAACCCTTCCAGATAATGACCCCGTTCCAATTATCTTGTCCTTATGATAAAGTGCTAGGGTATATTCCACATCATCTTCCAATTTAAGACTCTGGGATTCTAAAAAACTCTCAACCTCAGCTCTTTCCCTAGGTAAATTTAAGAATACCCTTCTTATTTGAATGTTTTCAGTAAACATTTAAAACACCTCATATTAGTTTTATTATCTATAACAATTTTACCATATCTTTCAGAAAGCTTCTATTAAACACTACAATATTCAACACAAAAAAGCTGGCCGCCCCAAGGCATCCAGCTTTTTACTATTTAACTCACTTCACACCTATATCTTGTTACATACTCTCCAACACCCTACATACTTCATCTGTAAATTCTTCCGTTGTAGCCTTGCCTCCAAGATCAGCAGTTAGAACCTTTCCCTCTAGAAAAACCTTGGTTAAAGAATCCTCAATTTTTCCTGCCTTTTCATATTCCCCCAAATATCTTAGCATCATAACTGCTGATTGGATAAGAGCCGTCGGGTTAGCAATATTTTTTCCAGCAATTTGAGGCGCACTGCCATGGACAGCCTCAAATACCGCATAATCCTTACCTATATTGGCCCCTGGCACTATACCAATACCTCCAACTAGGCCTGCACAAAGGTCTGACAAGATGTCCCCATAGAGATTTGGCATAACCATTACATCGAAATTCTCTGGAGTCATGACTAGGTTCATACTTGCCGCATCCACAATCATATCGTCATAGTCTATATTGTATTTTGAAGCTACTTGTCTATAAACGTCAAGAAATAGTCCATCACTAAGCTTCATAATATTTGCCTTGTGTATTGCAGTAACCTTATTTCTCTTATTATCTCTTGCATATTTAAATGCAAAGTCTGCTATTCTCTCACTAGCCCCCCTAGTGATTATCTTTATGCTTTCAGCCCCATAGTCTCCTAGTTTATGCTCTATTCCAGCATATAAGTCCTCTGTGTTTTCCCTAACTATTACTAGGTCAATATCTTCATATCTAGACTTGATTCCCTTAAAGCTTTTTACCGGTCTTAGATTAGCATATAAATCAAGTTCTTGTCTAAGGGTTACATTAACACTTCTAAACCCACCGCCAATAGGTGTAGTAATTGGCCCCTTAATGGCTATTTTATTGTTTTTAATAGTATCTATAACATGTTGAGGAAGGGGTGTGGAGTATTCCTCTATGACAGCTTGACCTGCCTCAACTAGATCCCATTCTATATCTACTCCACTAGCTTCTACTACCCTTGTCATTGCATTTGATACCTCAGGTCCTATTCCATCCCCTGGTATTAAAGTTATTTTATACATCAAATGCCTCCTATATAGCCTTATTTAGTACTAGTGATTTCATGAAATTTAACTTACCACCAGCTTTTAGAACTTCTACATCCTTCTTGGATAGACCTAAATTAACCTTATAACTAGTTGCCTTAGTCAAGTTTTTTACTATTAATTGATCTGAATCGAGTTGATTGATTATATCATCTATCACTAAGTCATCCATCATATCTATATCATCATAATCAGCTAGGTTTATAAATTCCATAGGTACAATTCCACTGTTTATTAGGTTTGCCTTATGGATTCTTGCGAAGCTCTTTACTATAACCCCTTTAACTCCTAGATATAAAGGTGCTAAGGCCGCATGTTCACGGCTGGAGCCTTGACCATAATTGTCTCCACCTACTATAAGGCCTCCCTTATTTTCCAATGCTCTATCAGGAAAAGTTTCATCTATGGTATTGAAACAGAACTTAGATAAGTATGGAATATTACTTCTAAAAGGAAGAAGCTTGGCATTGGAAGGCATAATATGGTCAGTAGTAATATTATCATTAACCTTTAATATTACCTTGCCCCCTAGTGAATCACTAAGCTTTGTACTTTCTGGGAATGGTTTAATATTAGGCCCCCTTACAACTTCTACATGATTTTTTTCTGTGGATGGCTTAATAATCATGCTATCATCTATAAGGAATTCGTCTACTGATAAATTCTCAAATTTAATGTCAAAAGTAGATGGATCTGTTAGTTTTCCATATATAGCAGAGACTGCTGCAGTTTCAGGACTTACTAAATATACACTTGCCGATAGGGTCCCACTTCTACCATAAAAGTTTCTATTAAAAGTTCTAAGGGAAACCCCATTTGTTCCTGGTGATTGTCCCATTCCTATACAAGGACCACAGGAGTTTTCTAGGATTCGAGCACCAGAACTAATTATATCTGCAAGAGCTCCGTTTTTGGCTATCATAGTCATTACCTGTCTAGACCCTGGAGCAATTACTAGACTGACATCCCTATGAACCTTGTGACCCTTAAGTATCTGTGCAACTTTCATCAAGTCTTCATAGGAGGAATTTGTACAGCTCCCTATTGCTACTTGGTCAATATTTATATCACTTAAGGATTCAACTTCAAGAACATTATCTGGACTGTGAGGTACTGCAGCCAGAGCCTTTAATTTAGATAGGTCTATGGTGATTTCCTCGTCATAGTCAGCATCCTCATCTGCCTTTAAGTCTAGCCATTCATCCTCCCTCCCCTGAGCCTTAAAGAATTCTAGGGTTCTTTCATCGCTTGGAAAGATTGAAGTAGTAGCCCCTAATTCAGCTCCCATATTGGTGATAGTAGCTCTTTGAGGAACAGACAAGTATTTAAGCCCATCTCCGCCATATTCAAAAACTCTTCCTACTCCACCCTTAACAGTTACCCTTCTTAAAACCTCAAGGATAATATCCTTGGCAGCAACCATATGGTTTAGCTTTCCTAGAAGATTAACCTTTACTACCTTTGGAGCATTTATAGTATATGCCCCACCAGCCATTGCCAAGGCCACATCTAGGCCACCTGCACCCATAGCAAGCATTCCTACTCCCCCTGCTGTTGGTGTATGGCTATCTGAGCCTAAGAGAGTATCTCCTGGTGTAGAAAACCTTTCAAGAAAAACCTGATGGCAAATACCATTTCCAGGTCTTGAAAAATAAATTCCATGCTTATCTGCAACTGTTTGAATATATTTATGATCGTCTGCATTTTCAAAACCCTCTTGCAGCATATTATGATCTATAAAAGCCACGCTTCTCTTGGTAGAAACTTGACCTATATCCATAGCTTCTAGCTGTAGATAAGCCATAGTCCCTGTTGAATCCTGAGTAAGTGTCTGATCTATTTTAATTCCAATAGGATTACCTGGAATAAGGTCTCCTTCAATTAAGTGTTTTTCTAATATTTTATATACTAAATTTTTTCCCACCAATATACCTCCTACTTTATACTATTTATTTATACGACTAACTAAGCAATAGTGGCTTTCTTAGTATCATCATCAATTAAAATATCATGATATATCTGTACTAATTCCTTATCGAAAAGGACTCTCTTCATTTCAATTGAAAATTCTCTTACCTTTTCAAGAATATTTTCTGCCATTTCCCTATCTAAATCTATATTGTATTCTTTGAATTTATTAACTATTGCAGCTCTACCAGAGTGTTTGCCAATAACTATCTGTCTCATTAAACCCACTTCTTTAGGATCAAAAGATTCATAATTCAAAGGATTCTTAATTGCTCCATCTGCATGAATTCCAGACTCATGCTTAAACATATTAGTTCCTACAATTGGCTTCCAGTCAGGCAGTTCTCTTCCTGATGCTCTGGATACATATTCGGATAACTCTCTAAATTTTGTTGTATCTACAAATATTCCTTGTTTATATACTATTTTTAAGGCCATTAAAACCTCTTCAAGAGCTGCATTCCCTGCTCTTTCTCCTAATCCATTAACAGTTACTCCAATATAATTTGCTCCTCCTAAGGCACCTGCTAATGCATTAGCTGTAGCCATTCCAAAATCATTATGAGTATGCATTTCTATATCAAAACCTGTTCGTTTGATAAGGCTTTCTATAGTATTTCTTATGCCAAATGGCTCCATTAAGCCTACTGTGTCACAGAATCTAAATCTATCTGCACCTGCGTTTTTTGCAGCATTTATATAATCAACCAAGAAATCTATATCTGCTCTGGATGCATCCTCTCCATTAACGGATACATAAAGGTTATTCTTCTTTGCAAATTCTACTGACTTAACCATATTCTCTATTACCCATTCCCTTGATGTATTAAGTTTATGCTTAATATGTATATCTGAAACGGATAAGGATATAGCTACTGCATCTACCCCACAATCAATAGAATGCTCTAAATCACTTATAACAGCTCTATTCCAAGCCATAATGCTGGATTTTAGATTTCTTTTACATATGGCTTTTATGGTTTCCTTTTCATCCCCACCCATTGCAGGAATTCCAACCTCTAATTGATCTATTCCCAAATCGCTTAGCATTTGAGCAATCATAACCTTCTCATGGTTAGCAAATACAACACCTGCTGTTTGCTCTCCATCTCTAAGGGTTGTATCCACTATTTTTATTTTTCTTGAAGCAAAATTATCTAAACCATACATACAAGAAAACCTCCTCTTTCATTATGAGATTCATATTCCAAAACAAGCACTTATTTGAATTTTTTTATTTATGAACTTTCATTTTTTAATATTCATTGATTCTGTTTTTTGAATATAAAACTCATTATAATCAGTTCTTAGACAAAATGCAATACTTTTTTAATATTTTCTTTTTTGACCTAAGTGCAAGTTTTGATTCACTAACTTGCATTTAGGAAAGTTTTCTAAAAAAAAATCACCCTATCTTCCCCTTTGAGGAATACAGAATGATTAAGATATAATTAAAATTAAAATTCAATATATATTTAGAGGCTTGCCCTTACGGACAAGCCTCTAATCATAAAGATATTTATAAGTTTCCCCTATCTAGAAATTCCATGATTAATCCAAAACTAGGGCATAAGAACATTATCATTTTTTACTTGACCATAAGTTTTAAACTTTTCAATCATTTTGGACATTTCTTCCATATTTAATACAGTTGGATCCCCAAGGGCTTTTGCTCTGCAATATAATTCACAACAATATTCTATTTCTTGAGTTATCTTAAATGCCCTTTCAATAGTATGGCTCCCTGCCAAAAGTCCGTGATTAGCAAGTAAGACTGCCTTTCTATCTATCATAGCCTCATAGGCATTAAGGGCTAGTTCCTTGGTTCCATATGTAGCATATCGAGCACATCTAACATCAATACCTGCCACTGCAACCATATAGTGTATAGGTGGTAAACCCCAGTTTAAACAAGCAAGAGTTGTTGCATATTTACTATGAAGATGAATCATTGCATTAATATCATCCCTATTTTCGTAAAATATCTTATGAAGTTGAAACTCAGATGATGGAGTCCTTTCACCATCAAGAATATCTCCATCTAAGGACATTATTACTACATCACTAGGTTTAATCTCATAATAGTCCATCCCAGAAGGCGTAATGGCCATAAGACCCTTCTCCCTGTTGAAAACACTAAGATTACCTTCGGTTCCCTTAGCTAGGTCTTCTTCCTTTAACTTTCTTCCATATTCCACAACTTTTTCTCTTTCCTCTATCAATATCACAGAATCACCCCTCAGTGTTATTTCTCTTTAAACCCTTATTTTTTAAGCTTTGATAAAGCCGCTTACATAAGCAGATAACCCAAATCTCTAATTTGGTGTTAGTAGTTTAGTCGTTTCATCAGAAGCGGAGACATCTTCAGCTCGTAATAAATAATTCCCTAAGCCTTACTATGTTATTCTTATATTACCAATAGCTTTTATTTCTGTCAATCGAAAGAAGAGTTAGCCTATTTGTAACCTCTTTGTCACCTAAAATACACAAATATTTTATATAATATTTCCATACTAGAAGGTGAGGAGTTGACTTATGAGCAAGAAAAAACATTTATTATTATTGACTTTATTATTGATTTCCAGTGTATTTATATATGGATGTGAGACCAAAGACTTTGTCCCAGAACAGGTACCACTAGAAGGTTCAATCAAGGAAATCATCCTGTCTAAGGGTGAGAACTATGACTTTCTTGGTGATGAGCTCTTTATAAAAAAGGTAAATGAATTGGGATTATCCAACGATTTTACAGTAGGTAACCTTGATGATGATAGGATCCCTGAGTTGGTCATCTATGTTGAAAGAAACCCTGAAGATATGAAAGACCAAGGACAACTTCAAATATATAAATTTAACGGAGAAAAATATGCACTTCTAGATAGTGTAGACATGAACTACGACAACTCCAACTACTTGCTAGTAGTAGGAAAGATTTCGGAAAATCAAAACGGTATATATCTAAGCAATGAAGCAGGAGCACATTCTACTGTAAACTACGGCTTCATCCTTGAAAACGGAAAACTTAAAAGCATTTTAAATCAAAGGAAAATGAATCTAGTATCCACAAATACCAACAATGAAATAAAAGACATAAATCAAGATGGAATCTTGGAATTTAGCATTTACACCAATGACCCTGAATCAGAAGATCAAAGTGCACCTGGTTCAGATAAGATAATACTCTGGTATAAATGGGATGGAAAGGACTCAGGCGAACTAATCCAAGTAGACCGATTTGCACAAGATAGAGACCTATCTCTTATTTCCGCTACATCGAGAGCAGAAGATAGAAATCTTATGGTTGATGAAATCCTCCCACATCTATTGGAACAATCTCAAGTCTTAAATAAATTTGATTTCACAGACCTCTTAGAGGAATATATACAGTTACTAAATGATACTTTAGATACTAAGAGCAAGGAAATAGACGCTTTATTCCTTAAGTATCAGAAAGGTCATAATAACGATTATCTTTCCCAACAATATGGACTTTCTCTAGAAAGACTTAACGATGTGGAATATCTTAAGAGGGAAAGAATACTTCAAGCAGAGCCAGAACTTAAAGATAATTTAATTAAGAATTTATCCATGGGATATAGACTTGAATCCTCAGAAGGATCCTCCTACTATTTAATAAACAATCAAAAACTACTAGAACTATTTAGTAACAATATTACAAGCGAGTATAGAGATTATCTAAAAATAAGGGCAAAACAATCAAGTAACCCATATCTCTTAGATGGTAGTCTAATGATTCAAAGGGATAAGCTAGCAGAAAGAATCATTGAAATTGAGAACTTTAGAATAAATTACCCTTATAGCATATACGTAAGTCAAGTAAGTTCAATGTACAAAAATTATGTATCAACCTTCTTATTTGGAAGCGTCAATTCTCCAAACTACCAAGCCGACAATAAATATTCTGAAGGAAGTCTAGCCGTATTTAAGGATATAGCCAACAAATACCCTGAATCCTACTTCTCAGAAATTCTAATACAACTTATCAGTGATTTAAGTGTAAATTTTAATGTGCTAAATGAAGAAATTAGAACAAAAGTTGAAAATATGATGTAATTAAAAAAACAGATGGAATCGAGAATCCATCTGTTTTTTTCTTATTCATATATTATATTGTATTCCTCATCTTTATTGTCATCATTACCTGATAATACGTTATATAACCTAGCAATAGTAGCCTCATAATATGGAGTTATAAAGAATACTCCAATTCCAAACAAGAGTGCACCTAGTATATACCAACCAGCAAAGGATAAGTCCAATACAAACATATCCAACTTATGACCATTTGTAAGACCTCTACTCATTTCAATGGCTTCACTAGATGTAAGTTCTGTATTATTAGATAATAGGTATGGAACCATACTATATTCATAGGATTTCACTATGCCAGGAATTATCAATAGTAAATACCATAGAAAATTTTTTAGGTTAGTAATAAACATACATTTAAATATTCCCCAAAACTCACTCCTATTAAAGGTTGAAAACAGGGTTTTAACATCTACATCCCCTTCAAATCCTCTGAGAAAGAACCGGTTCTTCCCTACTGTGATAAGGGGACCGATAAATAAGCTAAGTATCCATAAAATTAAAATAAATGCGAATAATGTAGATCCAATGAAGAAGGCAGGGAAAAACCCTGTTGATCTTATAGCCTCTCTTATTCCTCCAGATCTTACTATACTATTGTCCATGCGAAATTGTTCTTCAATAGATGGTGGAGCATTATATTCTATACTCCCTCCATCATTACTGCCGTTACTGCTACCCCCTCCTGTAAGGAAGGAAAAAATAAGACACACCAAAAATGCCTTCCAATAATTCTTTCTTAAAAAATCCTTAGCATAATTCTTAAGTTCTGCCCGAGTCCACATTAGCACTACCCCCTTTAAGATAAGAGGGACGGTTCCTTTTGTTTGAGAATCGTCCCACTGTTGATTATAACCACTTCCTAATATATTCATATGGTATACAAAATAACTTATACCCTAATGTATGAGATATCAACTAAATAGCAGACTATTTCACAAAGAATTAAACAAGTGATAATATACTTTTTAACTTATTGATAGATTGCCTATCATTATCCAAAACTAGCTCAGTTATAGTTCTTGCTTCATCATTTAGAGTTCCTCTTAAGAGTTTTTCAGCCATATTAATTCCCTGAGTTTCACCTTCTATAGCTTTTTCTAAGACTTCATTTGAGTCTTTGTAATTTAACTTCATATTTAGCATTAGTTCTGACATCTTGCCTTTTAGACCCAAATTCTCATCAGGCTGGCCTCCTAGATTTTGAATATGGTCTGCCAAAAGGGTTATATTTTCCCGATGCTGGCTTTGAACCTCTTGAAAAACCTTTTTTACACTTTCGTCCTCCACCTTAGCTATAAAATTGTTGAAGCTTTCTAAAGCCATATACTCACCTTGTAAAAGTTCATTTAAAGATTTAATCATATCTTCCTTATTTTTCACATTCTCAACTCCTCTATTTTATATTATTAATTTTCCATAATTACAGAAATTAATTCAACTAATAGAGCAATGTCAAAAACTACTATCTTTTAACTACTATTTTTTATTCTATTTTGATGTCTTTTGATAAGCTATCCTCTGAGTTCCATCACTTACATAAATAATTCCACACCTTTTATAGCCTTTCTTTATCAGTAGATTTTGCATAGGTATATTATCTTTATGGGTATCGATTCTAATATTTCCTATTTGATCATAGCACCATTCCAAGCAAAATGCCCCTACTCCCTTTGAAGATCTGGCTGAGGCAATTCTATGAACCACACCATATGGCTTATGATTTAACCATTGACCATTAAATATCTCCTTATAAGTAGGATCTTCTCCTATCTCAAAATAGAAGACGGATACTATCATTCCATCCATTATACAAACATAAGAATTAGCTTTTTCTATATCTTCTAAAAGCATGGACTTCTTTGGATAGCCTCCAGCCCATTGATCAGGATTACCAGTGACCTTCATAAATTGCCTAGCCTCTTCATATATTTCTAGCAATCTATCTATATCATTATAAGTACTTTTTCTAATTATCATTCCAGTCATATTTTTCTCCTTTACATCTTAATAATTGGTTTCATATCAGTTATTCATCGACGCAAAGTCCATAAATTAGGATTTAAATAGTAGGACTTTCCTATTAGATTAATAAAGCATCCAGGTTGTTTTAGACTGGATGCTTTAATGTTTTAAGACTTTTATTCAGCCTTCTCGCCTGGTACGGTAAACAAAATAGAAATAATGGCCACCATGGTCAAGAAGAAATTAAATAGTAAAGCTATAATAGCTGCGTACCTAATGGAAATATTGTCTGTTCTACCCCAAAAAAGTCCTTCTGCAAAAGAAATTTTTTCAACGCTTAAGCCTGTAAACAAGGCAGCTGAAATGGCTATGCCAAATGCAGCTCCTAAGGATGACGCCATCCTGTAAATACCTGATGCGGCACCTGCCTTTTCCTGAGGAACCGAGGATAAAGCAGCATCAGCTGAAGGTGTGGCATAAAATCCCAATCCCATTCCAAATAAAGTAAAGCCAATTGTAGCAATTACAATATATTGGTTAGTCATAATAAAGGTAAAGGAAGTCATGAATATACCAATACCAGTAATAAAACATCCGATAATCATAGGTTTACGAGCACCTGACTTTTGAAGCATTTTTTCCCCAAATTTGATTGAAATTAACATAGCTATAGGATAGCCGATGGTTAAAAAACCTGCTTGTAAAGAAGTCAAGCTTGCTGCTAATTGCACTAATCCTAAAGCAACAGTCAACGCCCCTGCAGATCCGTTCATTAAAAAGTTTGAAATGGTAGCTCCCTTAAATTTGTTATTCTTAAACAAGTTAAAGTCAATAAAGGAATTTTCTTTCCCTTTTTCAATCTTTAAAAATATTAAGAATATTATAAGACCTAATAAAGCAAGACCCAAGGTAATAGGACTTAGCCATCCCCATGTAGAACCTTGACTTATGACTAAATTTATAGCTAGAGTTCCAACAATAAAAGTAATAATCCCAGCTAGGTCAACACTTTGTTTTTTATTACTAGGTGGATTCTTACTTTCTGGAACACCTGTAAATAAGTAAAAACTCCCTAGAGCAATAGCAATTGAAAACCAATAAACCCAACGCCATCCAATAGTTGAAGCTATAAGCCCTCCAAATAGGGAAGACAGACCAGACCCACCCCAGGAACCTATAGAATAGACGCTGAGAGCTCTTTGACGAGAAGCATCTTTATAGTAGGCTTTTATTAAAGCCAATGCATTAGGCAAAATACAAGCTGAAGAAACTCCTTGAAAGATACGCCCAACAAGTAAAAAAACTGCAGTTTCTTTTGGTGATATAGCAATTAAAAAGGAACCAATTACAGATAAAACAAGTCCTATCTTAATAATCTTAATCCGACCAATTTTATCCCCTAAAGAACCAACTAAAACCACAAAAAGACCAGAAAATAAAGCTGCTAAAGAAACAGCAATATTGCTGGCATTAACATTAATGCCCAAATCAGTACGAATAGTCGTTGCCATATTTATGATTGCTTGAGCAAACAATCCGAAGGTGATAACAGCCAAAAATATACCTAGCAGCAATTTATCATTACCTTCATATTCAGGGGTTGATACGTTGTTTTTTCTCATGAAAACTCCTCCTATGTGCTGCATAATTCTTCCTTTGTAAAAAAAAATAATTAGATTATACCCTTTTAAAGCTACTTAAAAAGCATATTAAATTATTTTACCTATAACATTCTTATATATACCCTTTAATCACCATTTCTACTAGCATTAAAAGGCAAGCTAACAAAAATATAGATAAAATTGCTGTAATGGATATGTCATTAGCAAAAAACACCCTACAAATATTAGATTATAATCTAATACTTGTAGGGTGTAAATCCCTTTCATAGCAATTAATTCGCACTATTGCAACCAGGTGACAACTCGTTATATTTGTTTACCTTCTACATATCGTGCTATGATATTTCTATCATCTCCAATGTAAAGGAATCTTTCGATTCTATCTTCTAAGGAGTATCTACTTGCAATTAACTGGTCATCCTCTATGACCAAGGCATCAAAGATATAATCCTTTTCAAAGCTACCTACTTTTCCAAAGAATTCTCCTCCTCCTTTAGTTCCTAAGTAAAAGCCTTCAGATACAGTAAGGGGTGTATATTCTGGATGTTCTATACTATATAGTTTTGATAATTGGATTGCTCTTACAATAGCTTCGTTTAGGCCTATTTTATGTCCACCAGCAATGTCACTTCCTAAGCCTACCTTGAGTCCTAAATTTAAATATTTTCTAATAGGCATTATACCGCTTCTTACATTTATATTTGAGTCAGGACAATGAACCAGAATCACATCATTCTTCTTTGCAATTTCTATCTCATCATCATTTAGATATATTGCATGGGCCATAATTGATGAATTAAGTAGCCCAAACTCTTCATATAGTCCAAGATAATTCTTGGAATCTGGGAAAAGTTCATTTACCCATTTAACTTCATCTTGGTTCTCGCTTACATGTGACTGTACAGGAATATTGTATTCCTTTGCTAACTCACCTAGTCTTGTTAGTGACTCTTCTGTGCTGGTAGGGGCGAACCTTGGTGTTATAATAGGTTTTACAAGTTCTTCATCTTTGTATTTTTCAATAAGGTACTTTGTTCCTTCAATTGACTTTTCATTGTCCTCAATAATATAGTCTGGAGCATTTCTTTCCATATTTACTTTACCTACAAATGCCCCTAGACCTTTTTCCTTTAATATTTCAAACAATATTTCCGTTCCTCTTGTAGATGAAGACGCAAATATGCAGGATCTAAGACTACCATGGGCAGCTAAGTCATCCACAAATCTGGAATAAACCTCCCTAGCAAATTCTTCATTCTGAAATTCCTTTTCCAAATCATAAGTATAGTCAT
>CAZPZN010000021.1:0-23122 GCA_964590735.1 uncultured Tissierella sp. | reverse complement strand
GAGGACTGCAAATCCTTTACCCTCAGTTCAAATCTGAGTGTCGCCTCCAAATCTAAACTCTTAAGCATAATAGCTTAAGAGTTTTTCTTTTAAGGAGATAAAAATGTCAAATTCATTTATCCCACTAGAGAATACCAATATTGCCATTATAGATGGTAGAGCTAGTGAAGAAAAAATAAAAAAGCTAGAAGACCTAAATATTAAAGTTATTAAAAGCATCAAATGCCATGAACTTCAAGAAGGTATTGCATATCATCCAGATATGGTTATACATCCAATAAATCATAAAATGGTTATTGTGGCACCAAATGTTTTTGATTACTACGAGGACTTATTATCCGATATGGGTATTATAGTTTTAAAAGGTGAAACAAGACTTTCTAGTCAATATCCTAATGACATTGTATACAATGTAGCTAGACTTAATAATTATGCAATCCATAATTTTAATTATACTGATGATAAATTAAAGTGGTATTTGGAAAAAGAAAAACTAGAATTAATTCATGTAAAACAGGGTTATAGCAAGTGTTCTTTAGCTGTTGTAGATGAAATAAGTGGAATAACATCTGATAAAATGATCTATGAAATCCTATCTAAAAAAGGTATGGAAGTTTTATTGATAAAAGCAGGACAAATAAAAATAGATGGATATGAATACGGATTTATAGGTGGTGCAACAGGATCTTACTCAAAAACTCACATGATTTTTACGGGGAGTCTTGATAAACATCCTGATTATGAGGAGATTAAATTGTTTCTAAAAAAAAGAAATATTGAAAGTATATATTTATCAACTAATGAAGTTATAGATTTAGGAACAATAATCACCTTAAATAATTGCTAAAATTATCTTGTATACCAAATATTCAAGAGAACATACTATAAGGTAAGGGAGTGATTATGTGGAATTCATTAAGATTGGTGCAAATCTACCAAAAGATAAAGTTGATGAAATAATTCGTTCAAATCCCTTTAGTTCCAAATTGCAATTTAAAAAAGAATCTTATAAAGATTGTGAATTCTTAATATTTAATATAGATAAGCATAGATTAGACGAGGCGAATCAATTGAACTACCTTACTAAATTGGTTCAAAATATAATCATTAAGTGCTATATGCCTAAGTTAATTGAAGACAAATTGTTTTCAATGCTAATTGATTATACAACTGATGATGTTGATTATCTAAGTATTGAGATAAGTAACAATCTCCATGATGATTTTTCTTTTATTGAAGAAAAGAAAAAAATCAATGAAGAAATATTAGATTATCTTCTAGAAAATAATACTCTGATCTTGGATGGTTATTTAAGATTTAGATCAAAATCCTTTGATAGGCTATTGGATAAGATAATAGATAAGATTATAATTGATATTCAAAGGGAAAATGAGTACGAGGATTTTATTGAGATGCTTCAATATTATCTTGAAACACAACTTCCTAAAGTTGAAACCATAAATGTGGTAATAAACAAGGATGAATTTATTCTATTAGATGAAAGGAAAAGACCTTTAGAGAGCGAATCTGTAAATGCCCTGGCAAGGGAATACGAAATGGATGATGTTAGTAAGGCTGATATTCTAGTTAGTTCTCTCATAGTATTAGCTCCAGATAGAGTAGTGGTTCACCTAAAGAATGATAAAGAAAAAGAGTTAATGCAGATATTGAAACGAATATTTTCAGATAAATTGACCTTCTGCTACAGCTGTGAAATGTGCGATCTAAACATTACCAAGGCAGATGAATAAGAGTTGAAGTTTCAACTCTTATTCATCTTCTTTTTTCCATAAAAGCTACAAATAGTTTTAAAATTCCCCTAAAAGTGGTATTATAATGAGTAAGAGAGATCCACAGGAGGTATTAAAATGAGTATAAACATTGTAAAACCATCTATATTACCAGGTTTCATGGAGCTTACACCTTCCAATCAGATATTATTTAATAAGATGATGGATACTATTAGAAAGAACTATGAAAAGTTTGGGTTTTTACCTATCGACACACCCTTGATTGAGAAGTCAGAGGTCCTTTTAGCAAAAGGTGGTGGAGAAACAGAAAAGCAGATATATAAGGTAGTTAAAGGGGATACTGATATGTCTCTTAGATTTGACCTTACTGTTCCTTTAGCTAGATACGTAGCTCAGTACTATTCTGAGTTAAGCTTCCCTTACAAAAGATATCATATAGGTAAGGTATATAGAGGCGAAAGAAATCAAAAAGGTAGATTTAGAGAGTTTTATCAAGCTGACATAGATATTATTGGAAATGGAAGCTTAGATATAATAAATGATGCTGAGATCCCAAGTGTAATATATTCTACTTTTAAGGATTTGGGATTTGACTCTTTCACTATTAGAATCAATAACAGAAAGGTATTATCAGGATTCTTTGCTAGTTTAGGAATAGAAGATTCTACTGGTGTACTTAGAATAGTGGATAAACTAGAAAAAATTGGCCAAGATAATGTAATATCTGAGCTTAAAGATCTTGGTATAATAGAAAATAATATTGAAAAAATTATAGACTTTATATCTATAGAGGGTTCAAATGATGAGACTATTGAAAAACTAAGAACACTTAATATTGAAAATGAAAAGTTCTTAGAAGGTGTAGATGAGCTAGAACAAGTAGTTAAGTATATTAGGGTTTTTGGAGTTCCAGAGGAGAATTTTGCTTTAGACTTAACTATAGCTAGAGGTCTAGACTATTATACAGGAACTGTATATGAAACAAAATTAAATGATTATCCAAGTATAGGCAGTGTATGCTCGGGTGGTAGATATGATGATTTAGCTACTTATTATACAAAACAAAAATTACCTGGAGTTGGAATTTCAATTGGTTTAACAAGGTTGTTCTATCAACTAACTGAAGCAGAAATTATTAAAAGCTCAGATTATTCTCTAACAGAGGTAATGATTATTCCTATGGAAGGATATATGGAATATGCAATAGAAGGATCTAAGTATCTAAGGGATGCAGGTATATTTACACAAGTTTATTTTGAGCAAGGAAAACTTGGAAAGAAGTTTAACTATGCAGACAAGTTGAATATTCCTTATGTAATCGTAGTAGGCCAAGAAGAGGCTGATAATAAAACCTATTCATTTAGAGATATGAAAACTGGAGAACAAAAAAATCTTACAATGGATGAGGTTATTAATAGTTTAAGATAAAGTATAATGTGGTATAAAACACTTAAGGTCTTGACAAAGATATGGCTGAAATGTAAAATTAATTTAATTAAATATTTGAAGCGATGAAGGGAAAAGTAGATTAATGTTCGTATTAAGAGAGAGGAAATCTTGGCTGTGAATTTCCTTATATGTAGTTAATTGAAGACCACCCCAGAGCTGTATCCGAAAGGATAACCGTATTAGCGTTATTTAAAATGAGAAGTAATTAGGGTGGAACCACGACCATTCGTCCCTACATTTTTGTAGGGGTGAATGGTTTTTTTATGACCTAGCCCGATTTGTAGCGGTTTTTCTACAAATCCATGGTAGGTCAAACGTAGCGCTGCGGTCCGTTTTGTCTACAACTCACAGGGCTCGTTGTACAAAAAGGCAATGAGTACCAAATCTATGTGAGCGGAGCAACAGATAGATTAGAGTAGCGAAACTACGATGACTGATAGACTGATAATTAAGGAGGGTTTTATATGATAAAAATTACATTACCTGACGGCTCTATTAGGGAGTATGAAAAGGGCGTATTGGTACATGATGTTACAAAGGATATTTCGGAAGGTTTGGCAAGAGTAGCATTGGGAGCAGTAGTCAATGGTGAAACTAGAGGTATGCAAGAATCCATAAACGAAGATTCAACTTTTAAGGTAGTTAAATTTGAAGATCCTGAAGGTAAACAAATATTTTGGCATACATCAGCCCATGTTATGGCATTGGCAGTACAAAGATTGTTCCCAGGTGTAAAGTTTGCAATTGGACCTGCAATAGATAATGGATTCTATTATGATTTTGATACAGACCATAGATTTACTCCTGAAGACCTAGAAAAGGTTGAAGCAGAAATGGCTAAGATAGTTAAAGAAAACCATGTTCTTGAAAGATTTGAAATGGATAGAGATGTAGCTCTAGAACATTTTAAGGATATGGATGAAGTTTATAAAGTGGATTTAATTGAAAACTTCCCTGAAGGAGAAATCATATCCTTTTATAAATTAGGAGAATTTACAGACCTTTGTAGAGGTCCTCATCTATATGATATCAAAAAGGTTAAGGCTATTAAGCTATTAAGTATTGCAGGAGCTTATTGGCGTGGTGATGAGAAGAATAAAATGCTTCAAAGAATATATGGAACAACTTATGAAAAGAAGAAGGACCTAGAAGAATATATAACTAGACTGGAAGAGGCTAAAAAGAGAGACCATAGAAAACTTGGTAGGGAGTTGGAGCTTTTCAGCATAGAAGAAGAAGGACCAGGATTTCCATTCTTCCATCCAAAGGGTATGGTTTTAAGAAATATTCTAGAGAATTTCTGGAGAGAAGAGCACACTAAGGCTGGATATGATGAGATAAAGACTCCACTAATATTGAATGAAGCTTTATGGCACCAATCAGGACATTGGGATCACTATAAAGAAAATATGTATTTCACAAATATAGATGATGAAGATTATGCAATTAAACCAATGAACTGTCCGGGTTCCATTCTAGTATATAAGTCCAAGATGTATTCTTATAGAGACTTCCCTTTAAGATGGGGAGAACTTGGTTTAGTGCATAGACATGAGCTTTCAGGAGCACTTCATGGGCTAATGAGAGTTAGGTCTTTTACTCAAGACGATGCCCACCTATTTGTATTACCTTCCCAAATAAAGGAAGAGTTGATAGGAATCATTGACCTTGCGGATAAGATTTATAATGTATTCGGATTCAAGTACAATATAGACCTTTCAACTAGACCTGAAAATTCCATGGGTAGCGAGGAACAATGGGAGTTAGCGACAAATGGACTAATTGAAGCTTTAAATGAAAAGGGTATCCAATATAGATTAAATGAAGGAGATGGGGCATTCTACGGTCCTAAGATCGACTTTCAGCTTGAAGATGCTATAGGTAGAACATGGCAGTGTGGAACAATACAACTTGACTTCCAAATGCCTGAGAAGTTTGATATTAGCTATATAGACAAGGATAATGAAAAGAAGAGACCTGTAATGCTACACAGAACTATCTTTGGAAGTATGGAAAGGTTCATGGGGATTCTTATTGAACACTATGCTGGAAAGTTCCCAGTTTGGCTTGCACCGATACAAGCAAGGATCTTACCAATATCAGATAAATTCAATGATTATGCCTATGAATTGATGAATGAAATGAAAAACAAAGGCTTAAGAGTTGAGGTTGATGGAAGAGCTGAGAAGATTGGCTACAAGATTAGGGAGGCACAAATTCAAAAGATACCTTATTCACTAGTAGTTGGTGAAAAGGAAGTTGAAGATAGATTAGTTTCAGTGAGAAAGAGAGATGAAGGGGACCTTGGTCAAATGGGTGTAGATTCCTTTATTGAAAAGCTTATAAGTGAAAACAACAATAAAGATAAGTAAAAAAGAAGAGAGCATATGCTATATGCTCTCTTCTTTTTTAATGACCTACCATGGATTTAAAGTGTACTTCTGTAAATCCATGGTAGGTCAGATATAGTCTAGCCAAATCTATGTTAGCAAATCGAGCAAATAGATTTGTGCTAAAGACAGTTATGTTGCAAGGGTAGATTCTTTAATATACTTTCTGTATATTATATCTAGTTCGTTTTTATCGATAGTTTCCTTTTCTAGTAGGGTGGAAGATATCTCAAAGAGGATTTCAGAATGCTCTTCTATGATGGATAGGGCTTCACTATAAGCTTTATCCGTAATCTTCTTTATTTCTTGTCTGATGGAATCGTAGTTATATCTAATATAGACATCATCAAGTGCTAAGGTCCCTAAGGAGGTCATTCCATAGCTACAGACCATTTCTCTTGCAATGTCTGTGGCTTTGTTTAAATCGTCCTTTGCTCCTGTAGTTATTTCTTTAAATTTGAACTCCTCAGCTGCTCTTCCAGCAAGAAGACAGGTTATTCTATTTAGTAGTTCCCTTTCAGTAAATAGATATCTTTCTTCATCAGGAAATTTTAGTACAAATCCTAGGGCATGACCTCTAGGAATTATGGAAATTTTTTGGATTAAATCCGTATTAACTACCTTTGATACTACTGCATGACCTGCTTCGTGTATAGCTACTATGTTTTTTTCCTTTAATAGGACAGAGGAGTTCTTCACCTCTAAACCTGCTAGAACCCTTTCTATAGCCGCATCGAACTCTATGCTTGTAATTATATTCTTATTGTTCCTTACTGCAATTATGGCGGCTTCGTTGGCAATATTGGCTAATTCTGCTCCTGAAAGGCCTGTAGTCTTTTGTGCTATTTCTTTGATGTTTATGGATTTATCCATAGGTTTATTGTTAGTATGAACTTCAAGGATTTTTTCTCGGGCATTGATATTAGGATTACCAACATAGATATGTCTGTCGAATCTGCCAGGCCTTAGAAGGGCTTCGTCTAGTAAATCCATTCTATTAGTAGCTCCAATTACGATTACAGTTTCATTTGAGTTAAAACCGTCTAGCTCAATAAGGAGTTGATTTAATGTCTGGTCTTTTTCGTTGTTGGATTCTGAATTTCTCTTAGTTCCTATGGCATCGATCTCGTCTATGAAGATAATACTTGGAGCTTCCTTCTTTGCTTTTTCGAATAGAGTCCTAACTCTTTTTGCTCCAACTCCTACATATTTTTCTACAAACTCTGAACCACTGGCATATAGGAAGGTGGAATTTGTTTCACCTGCTACTGCCTTAGCTAGAAGGGTTTTTCCTGTGCCAGGAGGCCCGTGAAATAAAATACCCTTGGGTATTTTAGCACCCATTTTTTTGTATTTAATGGAGTTGTTTATAAAATCGATGGTTTCCTGTAGCTCTTCCTTTATCTCCTCTAAGCCTGCAACATCCTTAAATGAAACATCCGGTTTATCCCTTTCTTTCTGGTTGTGACTTTCAATACTTAATATTGAGGGCATAAGCTGGGGACCTTCATCTAGACTGCGATAGTAAAAATATAGGATAGTTGTCAATGCAATAACTAAAATTTTATCACCAAGACCAACATCCACACTCATTGATGGAACAAAGATGCTTAGAATTAGAAGGGCTGAGGAAATCAAACCGATTAACATGAAGAGAAACACTACTTTTCTTTTTTTCAATTTATCCCCACCTTTCAATATTCATAGTGTAACCAAATGGTTTTTATATATAATCAAATAATCAATTGGAAGAAAATAATTAGTCTGGTATAATTAGATAAAAGCTAATAAAAAGGAGAATATTATGGATTTCTTAAAATTAATTGATACTTATGAAAATGACATAATCGAATCTACACAAAAAATTATACGTATTAAATCAGTAGAGGAAAAGCCATTGCCTGGAATGCCATTTGGACAAGGGCCATTTGATGCCTTGGAAAACATCCTTGATTTAGGAAGGGATATGGGTTTTAAGGTTAGGAATTTAGATAATTACGCAGGCCATATCGAATTTGGACAAGGTGAAGAAATTGTTGGTATACTTGCCCATGTAGACGTAGTTCCTGAAGGAGATGGATGGACCTATCCACCATACGGAGCAGAAATACACGATGGAAAGATATTTGGAAGAGGTACTGTTGATGACAAGGGACCAGCTGTTGCAGCTCTTTATGCTATGAAAGCCATAAAGGATTCAGGTGAAGCACTAAACAAGAAAGTAAGGTTGATAATTGGTGCTAATGAAGAAACTGGTTGGAAGTGTATGGACCACTATTTCAAAAATGAAAAGGCTCCGGATATGGGATTTACTCCTGATGCAGACTTTCCTGTAATTCACGGCGAAAAGGGTATAATTGTATTTGACTTAGTTTTTAATATGAATAAGCCTACAGCTTGTGATATATATTTAAGAGACCTAAAAGGTGGGAATGCACCTAATATGGTTCCTGATTATGCTGAAAGCTTAATCGAAGCTCAGGATCCTGCTAATATAGAAAAGCTTTTAAATGATTATAATAAGGACAAGGAATTCCCAATTTCAATGTCTGCAGATGGAAATATGGTAAAACTTTGGGTTAAGGGAATTTCAGCTCATGGATCCACTCCAGAAAAAGGTGAAAATGCCATATCATATATTATGGACTTTTTAGGAAAACTTTTTGATGGAGGGTGTTCAACCTGTAACTTTATAAAAATATATAATGAAAGAATAGGATTTAAGCATCATGGTGAAGGGATAGGTTGTGGACTTGAAGATGATGTATCTGGAAAATTAAATTTTAATCCAGGTATGATTAGGATTGAAGATGGAAAGATTATTTTAACTATAAACGTTAGATATCCAATTAAATCCAGTGCCAAAGAAGTTTATGATGGGATTAGAGAAAATCTAAAACTTACTACAATAGAATTGGTTGAAGGGACTTCAGATTCTAAACCAATATATAGTCCTGTAGATAATTTCTTAGTGGAAAAGCTAATGAATGTTTATAGAGAAATGAGTGGAGATAGTGAATCTCAACCAATAACCATTGGTGGAGGAACATATGCTAGAGCCATGAAAAACGCTGTTGCCTTTGGCCCTATGTTTCCAGGACAAAAAGATGTAGCTCATCAAAAGGATGAATATATAAGTATAGAACATCTAATGAAGATCAGTAAAATTTATGCAAAAGCGATCTATGAATTAGCCAAATAAGAAATTAAAGAATTCTATTCGAATAAAAGATAATAAAAAAATCTATAAAATATTTGACAATTAACCTTGCTTAGCATATAATGGGTAAGAATTGAATAACTTAGATTAAGTAGAAGGTTCCGCTTCTCACCTTATTGCTGCGGCTCATAAGGTTATGATTAATAGTCCAGGAGGACTATATATTACTATGTAATTAAGCGGGCTTTCTATGCCCGTTTTTTTTATGCAATTTAATATAGGAGGTGCTGTACTATTAAAGAGCTTCAGATTAATGAAGAAATCAGAGAAAAAGAAGTAAGACTAATCGATGTTGATGGAAGTCAGCTGGGGGTTGTACCTACAAGGAAAGCTATGGACATAGCTAATGAAAGAAAGCTTGATCTTGTAAATGTTGCTCCAACTGCGAAACCACCAGTATGTAAGATACTTGACTATGGAAAATACAAGTATGAAATTTCTAAGAAGGAAAAGGAAGCAAGAAAAAATCAAAAGGTTATCAACGTCAAAGAGATTCGTCTATCCCCAAATATTGAAACCCACGATTTAAATACAAAAGCAAATAGAGCTATTGAGTTTTTAGGTGATGGAGATAAGGTTAAGGTATCCGTTAGATTCCGTGGTAGAGAAATGGGTCATACTGAAATGGGTAGAGTTGTTCTTAATGACTTTGTAAAGATAATAGGGGATGTAGGTATCATAGAAAAACCTGCAAAACTAGAAGGAAGAAACATGACAATGTTTCTTGCACCAAAATCAGAGTAAGCTTAGGAGGATATGAGATGGCAAACAAGATGAAAACACATAGAGCATCAGCGAAGAGATTCAGAAGAACTGCTTCAGGTTTATTAAAGAGAAATAAGGCTTATAAAAGTCACTTAACAGGTAAAAAATCTGCTAAGAGAGTTAGAAACTTAAGAAAAGGTACTTTAGTAAGTCGAGGAGACCAAAGAAGAATCAATTCAATGCTACCATAAGCAAATTAGAATTTTTATATATAGGAGGATCATTTAAATGGCAAGAGTAAAAAGAGGCGTCAACGCCAAAAAAAGACATAAGAGGGTATTAAAACAAGCCAAAGGTTATTTTGGAGCAAAGAGTAAGTTATTTAGACCAGCTAACCAAGCTGTTATGAAATCATTAAATTATGCATTTATAGGTAGAAAGTTAAGAAAGAGAGATTTCAGAAAGCTTTGGATTGCTAGAATAAATGCAGCAGCAAGACTAAATGGAATGAGCTATAGCAAGTTTATCAATGGATTAAAGAAGGCGAATATAGAAGTAAATAGAAAAATGCTATCAGAGATGGCTATACATGACGCAGATGGTTTTGCAAAGTTAGTAGAAATAGCTAAAGGCGTATAGTTAAGAAAAAGTTCCATTAAGGAACTTTTTTCAATTTCTATTTGTATGTTTTTAATTTCACTAGTTATATTATCTTCAAAATAAGGATTTAATAAGTCCCATGATATATTTAGATTAGTGTTTACCTTAGTCAAGTGTTAAGGTTTTTTCTTGTATACTTATCCTAGCAATGGTGTAAAGTAATGGCATACAAGACATAGCTTATGAAAAAATGGAGGCCTTATTGTGTTAAGAGTATTGAGAAGGTTTGAGAACAATGTAATGAATCCACCTAGGATTCTTGCTTTGGGATTTGGTGGATTAATTCTTCTAGGTGCTTTTCTCCTTAATTTACCAATTGCATCACAGGATGGACAAAGTATTGGTTTTATAAATTCTTTTTTTACTGCAGCGTCTAGTGTTTGTGTGACTGGACTTGTAGTAGTAAATACAGCATATCATTGGACTTTATTCGGACAAATAGTCATAATAACTCTTATTCAAATGGGTGGTTTAGGTTTTATGACTTTAGCTACAATAGTAGCCCTAGTTATGGGAAAGAAAATCTCCCTTAAGGAAAGATTAGTAATAAAAGAACAGCTTAATCAAGAAACCATGTCTGGCTTAGTAAGACTTACCAAGTATGTAATTCTTGCTACCTTTATCATAGAGGGCCTTGGTGCTCTTTTATTAGCTACTAGATTTATTCCCGAGTATGGTATTAAAACCGGTATCTGGTATTCAGTTTTTCATGCTATCTCAGCATTTTGTAATGCAGGATTTGATATTTTAGGGGATAGTATTGCACCTTATGTGGGGGATGCAGTTATAAACCTTACCATATGCGGTCTAATTATATTAGGAGGACTTGGTTTTACAGTATATATAGATATCTTTAGGAACAAAATATTTCGAAGATTCCATTTGCATACTAAATTAGTTTTGTTAATAACCGCATTTTTGTTAATTGGTGGTGCAGTCATATTCTACCTACTAGAGATGAACAATCCAGAAACATTGGCGAATTTGAGCTTTAGTGAAAGGGTATTAGCATCCTTCTTTCAATCTACAGTTCCACGTACTGCTGGGTTTTATTCTGTTAATATGGGTTCACTTTATGACACATCTGTATTTCTATTAATTTTTCTAATGTTTATAGGCGGCTCCCCTGGTTCTACAGCAGGAGGTATTAAAACCACAACCTTTGGTGCATTGGTATTGACTACTATGAGCGTGATTAGAGGGGATAAAGACGTAGTCGTTTTCAAGAAAAGATTGTCTTATGATGTAATCAATAAAGCCATTGCAATCATCATGGTTGAACTTTTAATAGTTATTGGTGTTTCCTTTATATTGACCATAACTGAAAGTGCAGGTTTTTTAGACCTTTTGTTTGAAACTACTTCAGCTATTGCAACCGTTGGACTTACAACCGGAATTACACCGGATTTAAGTGATTTTGGTAAAGTTTTATTAAGTGTTACTATGTATGTTGGTAGAGTTGGTCCATTGACTATGGCATTTGCCTTTTCTAGAAAACATAAACACCTTAACTTTAAATATTCTGAAGGAAATATAATAGTTGGATAAAAGGAGATGGATGTAATGAAGACTTTTGCAGTAATAGGAGCTGGAAGATTTGGCTCATCCTTAGCAAGAACTTTATATGAGCTAGGCCATGAGGTAATGATAATGGATTCTAATGATGAGATTATTCAAAGTGTTTCTGAACATGTAACCCATGCAGTTGTAGTTGACGTAATGGATGAAGCGGCATTAAGGGAGCTTGGACTTAGTAATTTTGATGTAGTTATAGTTGCAATAGGATCAGATACAGAGGCATCCATTATGGCAACCATAATGGCTAAAGAGCTTGGCGCAAAGAAGGTTATCTCTAAAGCAACATCAGATTTTCAAGGTAAAGTTCTAAGAAAGGTAGGAGCCGATAGAGTAATATTTCCGGAAAGAGATATGGGAATAAGAGTAGCACATAATTTAGTATCTACAAATGTACTAGAATTCATCGAACTATCACCAGATTACGGAATAATTGAAATTACAGCTTTGTCAACTTGGGTAGGTCTAAGTTTGGCTCAAATTGACCTTCCTTCTAAGCATAAACTCAATGTAATAGCTATAAAGAATAAGGAATATATAGATATTGCACCATCTAGCGATGTAATTATCCAAAATGATGACTCACTAGTTATAGTTGCCAGCACTACAACTATAACAAAATTAGAGAAAAAAGTAGGTAATTAATATGTTGGAGATAAGCTCATCAAAGAATCCATTGATAAAAGAGATAAAGACCCTTTTAAGGAAAAAGTCTAGATGGGAAAAAAGACTTTTTATAATGGAAGGCATAAAGCTTATTGAAGAAGCTATGGACAATAAGCTAGGGATAAAGAATATACTCTATACAGAAAAGCTCCTTACTTATAGTGATGGTATTAATCTATTTGACAAGGTAAAGAATTTAGGAATAACAGTTAAAGTTACTGAGTCTTTATTTAATGAAATTAGCAACATGGAAAATTCCCAGGGTATAATAGCAACTGGATATTTTAATATTGAAAGATTAGATTTAAATAATGGTAAGAATAGATTCTTTCTATTTTTAGATGGTATACAAGATCCTGGCAATATGGGAACTATTATAAGGAGTGCAGATGCATTTTCTATAGATGGAATAATAATTGGAGAGGGATGTGTTGATACTTATAATCCTAAGGTTGTAAGATCTACTATGGGCTCGATTTTTAGAGTCCCCCTCTATTTTATTAATGATAATATGGAGGCCTTAGGTCTTCTTAAAGATAAGGGATTTAAAATTTTTGCTACAAGTCTTGAAGCTAGTGTAGCCAACTACGATATTGATTATAAAGAAGATTTTGTAATAGTTATAGGAAGTGAATCACAAGGTGTTCAGGATAATATCCTCCAAGTTTCGGATAAGAGGATTAAAATTCCTATGCCAGGAAATGCAGAATCCTTAAATGCTGGTGTAGCTGCTTCTATAATAATGTATGAAGGTATGAAACAAAGGGAAAAATGTTGAGTTTTAATAATATGAATGCTATAATTGATTAATGAATAACGCATGAATGCCAAATTTGCAAGACAAATGTGCAAGTTGAGGGCAGATGGAAAGGAGTCTTTAGATGAGGGAAAAGCTTCAGGAATTAAGAGAGCTTGCTATAAATAGTATAAACAGTGTAAATGAGCTTACTGAACTTGAGAACTTAAGAGTTAAGTATCTTGGGAAAAAAGGTGAGCTTACACAAATACTTAAAGGAATGGGCAAATTATCTGCAGAAGAAAGGCCTATTATTGGACAGGTTGCAAATGAAGTTAGGGAAGAAATTGAAGATGCCATGAGTAACGTAAAAAACAGCTTAAGTAATAAAGCTATGGCAGAAAAATTGGCGAAAGAGAAAATAGACATTACAGTAACTAATAAAGTTAAGAAACTTGGCCATAGACACCCCTTGCTTGCAACAATTGAAGAATTAGAAAGTTTATTTATTAGTATGGGATTCAAGGTATTAGCTGGGCCTGAAATTGAAACGGTAAAAAACAACTTCGATGATTTAAATTCACCTGACAACCACCCATCTAGAGATTTTTCTGATACCTTCTATATTACCGAAGACATATTATTAAGAACACATACTTCACCAGTTCAAATAAGAGCTATGAAGGAATATGGTGCTCCTTTAAGGATGGTATCTGCAGGAAGGACTTTTAGATTTGACGATGTAGATGATACACATTCTCCTATGTTTCACCAAATAGAAGGTCTTGTTATTGATGAAAAAATCTCTATGGCAAATTTAAAACATACACTTGATGTTTTTATAAAGGAATTATTTGGACATGATATGAACACCAGATATAGACCACACCACTTCCCATTTACGGAGCCAAGTGCAGAGGTAGATGTAACTTGTCTTAAGTGTAGGGGAGAAGGATGTCCAGATTGCAATTTCACTGGTTGGTCTATGGAATTATTAGGGTGCGGAATGGTTCATCCTCAAGTTCTAGAAAATTGTGGTATAGATTCTGAGAAGTATACAGGCTTTGCTTTTGGTATGGGAGTCGATAGAATTACAATGGTTAAGTATGGCCTTAAGGACATTAGATTATTATTTGACAATGACAATAGATTTTTGGAACAATTCTAGGGAAGGGGTGGAAAAATGCTATTACCTATTAAGTGGCTTAAAGATTATATAAAAACAGAAAAAAGTGCTAGAGAATTAGCTGATGGTCTTACCCTATCAGGTTCCCATGTGGAATCTATTCTATCTCTTAATCCGGGAATTGAAAATGTAGTAGTAGGGAAAATATTATCCTTGGAGGACCATCCAAACGCTGATAAATTAATAATTTGTAATATTGATGTTGGTTCTGAGAAGGTTATAATAGTAACTGGAGCTAAAAACCTATCAGTTGGGGATTATATTCCTGTTGCTAAGTTAGGAGCAAAACTACCAGGTCTTGATATTGAACTTACAAATTTTAGAGGTGTAGATTCTTATGGTATGCTATGTTCTTTAAAGGAACTAGGCTTTACAGACAGTGTAATTCCTAAAGAGTTTAGAGATGGAATTTATATCCTTGATAAGGAGTATGAACTAGGACTTGATATTAAAGATGTATTAGGACTTAATGACCAAGTTATTGAATTTGAAATTACACCAAATAGACCTGATTGTCTTTCTATCATTGGTATGGCTAGGGAAACAGCAGCTACCTTTGATTACCAACTTCAGGAGCCTACTATTAAAATAGAAAATGAAGTTGATGATATTTATGATTATACTAATGGAATTGAGGTTGAAACAGAAAACTGTCTTCGCTATTATTCCAGGGTTATTAAGGATGTAAAGATTGGCAAATCACCTTTATGGATGCAACAAAGATTGATGGAAGCAGGAGTTAGACCTATTTCAAATATAGTTGACGTAACTAACTTTGTTATGCTTGAATATGGTGAACCATTACATGCTTTTGATCTTGATCAGCTAAATGGTAAGAAGATAATAGTACGACAAGCTCTAGAAGGAGAGAAACTCACTACATTAGATGGGGAAGAAAGGATTCTTGATACTAATGATATTGTTATCGCGGATGCAAAGAATCCTATTGGACTTGCAGGTGTCATGGGTGGATTGGACTCTGAAATAACCAAGGATACTAAAATAGTATTGTTAGAAGGAGCCAATTTTAACAGCAGAAATATAAGACTTACGTCCAAGAAATTTGGTCTTAGAAGTGAAGCTTCTACTCGTTTTGAGAAGGGATTAGACCCAAATTTAGGTGAGATTGCTGTTGAAAGAGTATGTCAGCTTATAGAAGAGATTGGTGCCGGAACTGTGGTAAAAAATCATATTGATGTTTATAATACTAAAGCTGTGCCAAAAACTATAGCCCTAAGACCAGAGAGAGCCAATATGCTTTTAGGAGTAGAAGTACCTGTTGAAGATATGCTAAAAAGTCTAAATGGTCTTGGACTTAAATCATCATTTGATGGTAAGTTAATCCACAGTGAAATACCTACTTATAGACTTGATATTGATATAGAAGCTGATCTAATTGAGGAAGTAGGTAGACTTTATGGTTTCCATAATATTGAGAGCAAACCATTATTAGGTGCTTTAACAAGAGGTACAAAGCCTTATCATATGGCAATTGCGGATAGAGTTAAGTCAATATTACAAGGACTTGGAATGAACGAGGTAATGACCTATTCATTTATCAGTCCTAAGGCATATGATAAAATAAATTTAAATACAGATGATCCTTTAAGAGAATATATTAGATTAATAAATCCATTAGGTGAAGATTATTCTACTATGAGAACTACCCTTATTCCTAACATTTTGGATCTATTGGCAAGAAATTATAATAGGGGAATTGAGTCCATGTATGCTTTTGAAATAGGCAATACATTTATTCCTAAGAGTCTTCCAGTAAGAGAACTACCTGATGAGATTAAGAAGCTATCACTAGGCCTTTATGGTGAAAGTGACTTCTATGAATTAAAAGATATAGTTGAAAATTCCTTGTCTAGACTTGGAATAAAAAACCTTCAATATGAAAGAGTAGAAACTGACCCTACATTCCATCCAGGAAGAACTGCTCGAGTATTCTATAATGAAGAGTGTTTAGGTATAATAGGGGAAGTTCATCCTCTTGTATTGGAAAATTACGATTTAAAGACTAGAGTTTATATTGCTGAGTTAGACTTTGCTAAAATCGTAGACTTTACGAGTCTAGATATAAAATATTCACCTCTTCCAAAATATCCAGCTATGACTAGGGATATAGCTGTAGTAGTCAAGGAAGATGTAATGGTTGGAGATATTGAAAAGATTATCTTAAATCATGGTAGTGAAATATTGGAAAGTGTTAAACTTTTCGATATCTATAGAGGAAACCAAGTTCAAGAGGGATTAAAAAGCGTGGCATATTCTATAATATATAGGTCGTATGAAAGAACGCTAACCGATGATGAAGTAAATGAAATTCAAGAGAAAATTATAAGGGATTTAGAAGATAGTATTGATGCTAAATTAAGGAGCTTTTAAGGGTAGATATTTTCTACCCTTTTTTGGGAGTTTAAAGATAATTAGGTTCTGTAAAAGATGGAGGTGTAGTTATGACAAGTAGGAGAAAGATTAATGTAATAATTGATGGTCGTAACTTTTCGGTGGTTGGTGCAGAAGATGAGTCCTATGTTAGAAATCTTGCTTATTATGTAGATCAGCATATAAAGAGTCTAGCAAGTAAAAATGAAAGGCTCGATCAGACTATGGCTGCAACACTTGCTGCGCTTAATATTGCAGATGAACTTTCTAAAACAAATGCTAAGCTAAAGGAATTAGAGAAAGATTCAAAGGAGCCCTTGGAGAAATTTGGTGGGGTTTCAAAGGAGTTAGAGCAATCACAAAAAAGGGTTCAGGAGTTAGAAAAACTTAGTTTAGAATATAAGGATGAAGTCATAAAGACTAGATTGTCCATGGAAGAACAATATAATGAAATAAGTAGGATCAAGGAAGAATTAGAACTGAAGGAACTAGAAATTGAAGAGCTTATATACAAAAATAAAGCCCTTCAAGAAAAGAACTTCCAAAGCAATATGGAATTAGTAGAAGTTAAGAAGGAACTAAATGAGCTAAGAGAATATATCGAAGCTTAAGGGTAAATTTAAGGAGGAATAAATTCTTTCGTGAAAAAATATGTTGAATTACTAGCACCTGTTGGTAGTGAAGAATCCTTGTATGCTGCCATACATAATGGAGCTAATGCAGTTTATTTAGGTGGTAAACAATTTAGTGCAAGGTATTTTGCCTCCAATTTTGATAATGAGCAACTAATTGAGGCTATTAAATATGCCCATCTTAGAAATGTTAAGGTATATATAACCGTCAATACTTTGGTTGATGATGGAGAAATGAGCGACATCTTAGATTATGTAAAATTCCTTTATGATATCGATGTAGATGCTTTAATCGTTCAGGACTTAGGTTTTGCAAATATTGTAAAGAGCCTATTTCCAAAGCTTGAACTCCATGCCTCAACACAGATGACTATAAATAATCTCTATGGAGCTAAGTTTTTAGAGGATAATGGATTTTCAAGAGTGGTATTATCTAGAGAAACTCCTATTGAGGAAATTGCACATATTAGTAAGAATACGGATATTGAGCTTGAAGCCTTTATTCATGGAGCTTTATGTGTATCATATTCTGGTCAATGTCTAATGTCTTCTATGATTGGTGGAAGAAGCGGTAATAGAGGTATGTGTGCCCAACCTTGTAGAATGAAATATTCTATAATGGATAAAAAAGGTAATCTCCTTGAGAATTGGGATAAAATTCATGCTCTATCTCCTAAGGAATTAAATACACTAGATCAAGTTGAAGAATTAATAGATAAGGGTATTGTGTCCTTAAAGATAGAAGGAAGAATGAAGAGGCCTGAATATGTGGCTACCGTAGTAAATGCATACAGGAAAGTTATTGATCATGGGAAAAACAGCCTTGATTTAGAGGATAAAAAAGATGTTGAGCAGATATTTAATAGAGGTTTTACAAAAGGGCTTACTTTTGGTGATTTTGGTAAAAGCTTCATTACTCCAGAAAGACCTGATAATAGAGGCTTATTATTAGGAAAAGTAGTAAGAGCCGATAAATATAAGGTATATATAGAGCTTAAAGAAGACCTTGACCAAGGAGATGGCCTTGAGTTTCTGTTAAAAAGTGGCGACCACAAGGGAATTAAATCACCTTTTGCTGCAGAGAAAGGTACTATAATCCATTTTGAAAAACCTGGATATATTGAAGTAGGAACTGATGTATATAGAACTTCTAGCCAAATTTTATTGAATAAGGCTAAGGAATCCTTTGTAAATAAGGAGATCAAATATGAAATTGATATGGTCTTTTATGGCCATATTGGAAGTCTGCCAAAACTTATAATTAAATATGGGGATATACTAATAGAAAATATTGGTGAAAAGGCTCTTGAAAAGAGTCAAAAGGTAGCAATCACTAAGGAAAAAGTAGCTGAACAGCTAGCGAAATTAGGTGATACTACTTATGAAATAAAGAACTTAAATATAGAACTTGATGATAATGCCTTTCTGCCAGTAAGTCTTATCAATGGATTAAGGCGTGACGCCATAGAGTTACTAGATAGTGAGCTAATGGATGCCTATAAAAGAGAAATAATATCCGATGATGAATATAAGAAGAGGAAACTTACGTTTTTCAATTTTTCTAATAAGACTCCTTTAGTCAATAGACTATCTGTTAGGGTTATGAATAAAGAACAATTTGATAGACTAGACCTAGACAGGCTAGATAGAGTATATCTTGGTTTTAAGGTTGGACTTAATGAATCTATAGACTTACTTAAGGAACATAATAAAGAAGCATACCTTTGGACCGATAAGATACTTTATAATAAAGATTTAAATGGAATTAAATCTACAATAGATTCTGTAAAAGGATTAAATGGTATATCAGTCTCAAATCTAGGATCACTTAAGTTTTTTAAGGATGAGTATGATTTAGATATTCATGGGGACATAGGATTAAATATATTCAATTCAGCTACTGTGGACTACTTAAAAAGTATAACCTTAAAGAGTATGACTTTGTCACCAGAATTGAACCTAAGTCAGATAGAGAATATCACTAAGAATACTGGTGGAAGTCTTGAATCCATAGTGTATGGATATTTACCTGTAATGGTTATGAAAAACTGTCCTATGGCTCTAGTAAAGGGTTGTAAAAATGATAAAGAATGCAGTACATGTAATTTTGCTAAGGGTTATGGCTTAAAAGATCGAATGGGTATTACCTTTAAGATGGATAGAAGTGAAGGTATGACTACTATCTATAATTCTGTTCCCTTGATGGTTTTAGATAGTTTAGAATCCATTAAAAAATCTGGAGTAGACATATTTAGATTAGATTTTACGAATGAAAGAGATAATATAAAAAACATCCAAAGAGCTTTTTATGATTATATAAATGGAAATATGGATGTAAATGAAGTTAGAGAATTTATGAAAGAATTTAAACAAGAGACCTTTATTACTAATGGTCATTACTTTAGAGGTATTCTATAGAGGTGAAACATGAACGAGAAGAGTTTGAAGGTATTAGAATTTAATAAGATCAAGGATTTGCTAGTTGAAAAAGCAGAATCCGAGCTTGGTAAGGATCTAGCTAAGGCCATAAAACCTATTACGGATATAAATCAAATTCGAATACTCCAACAGGAAACAGAGGAAGCTCTATCTTTATTGATCCAGAGAGGAAATCCCCCTTTATATGGGATAAATAGCATAGCTATGGAGATTAAAAGGGTAGAAATAGGAGGATCTTTATCACCAGGAGCTCTTTTAAAGATATCGGATTCCTTAAGAGTATCAAGAACCCTTAAGAATTATATAAAGGAGACTAAAGAGGATAAGTCTCCTTCTTATCCAATTATAGAAAATCTTGTTGAATCCTTAAGAGCCTTTAAAAATATAGAAGATGAAATAAATAATGCAATTATAAATGAAAATGAAATATCTGATAATGCAAGTAGTAGTCTTAGGAGTATAAGAAGGCAGATTACAAGTAAGAATGATGCTGTCAAAGATAAGCTTAATACTATTATAAACTCGCAAAGCCATAAAAAGTATCTTCAGGATAGCATAGTTACTATGAGAGAAGGCAGATATGTTATACCTGTTAAGCAAGAGAACAGAGGGAGTGTACCTGGACTGATTCATGATATGTCTTCAAGTGGTGCCACTGTTTTTGTTGAACCAATGGCTGTAGTGGAGCTAAATAATCAATTAAGGGAGTTGGAATTAAAGGAAAGGGAAGAGATAGAAAGGATATTAGAAGCCCTATCCAATCTTGTAGCCTTAGAGTCCACTCCTATCGCAAACAATGAGAAGGTATTAAAAGAGCTTGACTTTATATTTGCTAAGGGAAAACTTGCTTTAGAAATGAAGGCAACTAGACCAATCCTTAATGATAAGGGTTTTATTAATATAAAGAAGGGAAGACATCCCCTACTTAAAGCCAAGAATGTTGTCCCAATAGATGTCTATATAGGAAAAGATTTTAATTCCCTTATAATCACTGGTCCAAATACTGGTGGAAAGACTGTAAGTTTAAAAACAGTTGGATTGTTTAATCTAATGACACAGGCAGGCCTTCATATCCCTGCAGATTATAATTCTGAAATCCCAGTTTTCAATCAGATCTTTGCAGATATTGGAGATGAACAGAGTATCGAACAAAGTCTTTCTACTTTTTCATCTCATATGGTAAATATAGTAGATATACTAAATAGCTTAGACCATAACAGTCTTGTATTATTTGATGAACTTGGTGCTGGTACTGACCCTACAGAAGGTGCAGCCTTGGCAATGTCTATATTGGATAATCTTTTAAATCGGGAAATTAGAACTCTTGCCACAACCCACTATAGTCAATTAAAGCTTTATGCCCTAACGACAGAGGGGGTTAGAAATGCATCTGTAGAGTTTGATGTAGAGACTCTAAGTCCTACCTATAAGCTATTGATAGGTGTACCTGGTAAGTCAAATGCCTTTGAAATATCCAAACGCTTAGGGCTTCAAGACTATATTATCGATTATGCTAGAAATTTAATTTCCAAGGAGAATATTGAATTTGAAGATGTTCTTTCGGCTATGGATAAGGATAGAAGACAAATTGAGGAAGATAAGTTAGAGGCAGCAAGGTTAAAGTTGGAGATAGAAAATCTACAGAAAAGCTTGACCATGGAGAAGGATAAAACAAAGGATATGAGGGATAAAATTCTTCAGAAAGCAAGGGAAGAAGCTAGAGATTTATTAAGAAATGCTAAAGATGATGCTGATTTAATTGTAGGTGAGTTAAGAAGCATTAGTAACTCCATTGAAAAGGATAAGTTTAAACAACTTCAGGAAGCCCGTGAGATGCTAAAGGAGAGGTTGGATAAAGCGGAATCTACTGTGACCAAAGATGTATTGAATAAAAAATCCTCTAAACCACCAAAGAATTTGAAGGTTGGGGATAGTGTTGAGGTATTATCATTAAACCAAGTAGGAACGGTAATAAATGTTCCTGATGAAAAGGGTAACCTAGAAGTTCAGGTTGGAATTATGAAGGTGAATGTTAATTTATCAACATTAAGAATGGCTGATGAGCGTGAGAGTGAAAAATCTGCCTTTAAGTCTAAGAAGATGGTAAGTAATAAGTCAAAGAACATAAAGAATGATATAGACCTTAGGGGAAGAAATATTGAAGAAGCAATTCTAGAGATAGATAAATATCTTGATGATTCATATATAGCTGGTTTAAATGAGGTATTTATCATACATGGAAAAGGAACTGGAGCATTAAGAGACGGGGTTAAAAGCTACCTTAGAAGGCACAAACATGTTAAGACATATAGAGCTGGAAAATATGGAGAAGGTGGAGATGGAGTCACCGTCGTAGAAATTAAATAACGGAGGATAAAGTATGATTGATTTTAAAGAACAAGTAGTAGAACTTATTAAAGGTCAGGTGGACTCTCTTTCTGAAGATGAAATAAAATCTTTAATTGAAATTCCACCTTCATATGATATGGGAGATTATGCATTTCCTATGTTTAGATTAGCGAAGGCCTTTAAAAAGGCTCCAAATATCATAGCAGAGGAATTAGCTAGTAAATTTGATCAAGATGAACATTTTGAAAAGATTGAAAATGCAGGACCATATGTAAACTTCTTCATAGATAAGAAGGAATTGGTGAAGGCAGTATTGGATGAGGTAATAGAGATGAAAGACCAATTTGGCTCCTCTAATATGGGAAATGGGAAAAAAGTAATAGTTGAGTTTTCCTCACCTAATATTGCCAAGCCATTCCATATAGGACATATTAGAACAACTGTAATAGGAAATTCATTATATAAGATATATAAATTCTTGGGTTATGATACCGTAGCTATTAACCACCTGGGAGATTACGGAACTCAATTTGGAATGCTAATTTCTGCATTTAAAAAATGGGGAGATAGGGAAGTTATTGAAAAAGATCCTATAAAAGAGCTATTGAAACTCTATGTAAGATTCAATTCAGAAGCCGACGAGGATGAAAGCCTAAGGGATGAAGCTAGGTATTGGTTTAAGGAGTTAGAAAATGGTAACCAAGAGGCAAAGGAATTATGGCAATGGATTAGAGACATAAGCTTAAAGGAATTTTCTAGAGTTTATGATATGCTTAATATTAGTTTCGATTCCTATGCTGGTGAATCATTCTACTCTGACAAGATGCCAGCAGTAATGGAAGAAATGGAGAAAAAAGGCATACTAAAGGATTCAGAAGGGGCTTCTATAGTAGATTTAGAGCCTTATGGAATGCCTCCGGCTTTAATCAAAAAAAGCGATGGTTCAACCCTATATACTACAAGGGATATTACG
>CAZPZN010000020.1:12259-23476 GCA_964590735.1 uncultured Tissierella sp. | reverse complement strand
ACCGTAACCTCATCTGCAGTGGTTTGAGCCACTATCAAGGTTTCTTCAAGGTTTCTTCCATGGTATTAAAATGTCTGACCTGGTCTGCTAATAAAGATATCTTATCCTTAAGTTCTATATTCTCCTTATATATTTTTTCATAATCAAGAGTGACTTCATCTAGGAAAATATCAACAGTCTTAGCATTATAACCTCTAAGATTTCTTTTAAAGTTTTTATTTTGAATATCTAACGGCGTAATCATCTAACCACTCCAATCATAAAGGTATTCTTACACTAACATGTACTCTCCCTTTTTTACTAAATCCATCTACAGAATGAATTATTGCTCTACCATATCCTCGAGTGGATATAAGATCCCCCTGGGATAAAAGTCTAGACGGTTTATCAATGGGTTCCCAGTTTACCTTAACATTATTAGATTTTATAATACTTAGAGCATCATTTCTTGAAATATTATAGACTGCACTTAAAAAAGCATCTATCCTTAATGATGAGAGGAATCTTACAATTTCCTTGTAACTCGTAGTAGATTCCGATAATTCATCTCCCGGGATTTCAGAAATTTGTATGTTTTGATTGCCTATTCTTTGAAGATTAAGTAAAACAAACCCTCCTATATCTTCTTTCAATATAAAGTCTGCAAAATCCTGGTGAACTATGATATCACCAGTTTTTTCCCGTTTAATTCCAATACTTAATAGACCACCTAAGAAGTCTTTATGAGATAGGTTTTCGAAATCACCATTTGCTCTCAAAAATATAAGCCCTTTATCTATTTGATTAGCCTCAAAATAGGAAGGAAAGATATAAATAATCTTTCTTTCAGCCTTCTCAATGCCTCCATCTTCAAAAAAACTCAAGTCATCAAAGCGATTTAGGATAGATTTGGCTAAACTTCTGTCATAGGGGTCCAAGAAGTCTGTAGACTCTATGGTATAACTATTTAGAACCTTCTCAATTTTATCAATAACCCTCTTCATTAGCTGCTGTTTATCTATGTCTCTTATGTGGGATATGTATTTATTCCTATCCAATCCCACTTAAATCAATATCCTTAGAATGAAGGAATAAATTACTCTCAATAGGATAATTGCAACCCATGGAGAAAAATCTATCATTCCTCTATTTAAGCCCAGCTTATTAAGTAAGGCTTGAGCCGGTCCCATAATGGGTTCAGTCAACTCATATATTATTCTACCCACCGGATTTGCGAATGATACTCTAAAAATATTCATAAATACCCTAATAATAATTAAAATTTCCAACAGCTCAAATAACATTTTAATTGATTTTACTAATACAGTCATCTTAACTCCTTGCTCTTACCAAGGGAATATTCCCCTATTTTTAAGTTCATCTTTAAGGCCGTCTATCTCAACATTTGTTGGAGCTAAAACGAAGATATCCTTATTTACCTTTTGTATCTTTGCATCCATTGCATAAAGTCCACCGCTGACAAAATCAAATATTTGTCTTTTAAGTGTGGTATCTAATTGCTCAAAATTAAGAACAACAGCTTTTCTAGACTTAATATCATCTATTATGGCTGGTCCATCATCATAATTCAATGGCTCATGAACTGCAATTTTCATATTACTATTAGTATGGATATTTACCACCTTATTATTAAATTTCTTTGTTTTTGTTGTTGCAGGAAGTTCTAGATCATCCTCAAAATCTTCAATAAATTCCTCCTCTTCATAATCATCAATACCAATAAAATATTTAAACTTGTCCACAAATTTACTCATTTGTATTCCCCCTATTTTCTTTTTCCAAATATACCAGTTCCAACTCTTACCATATTAGAACCCTCTTCTATTGCTAGAGAATAATCGTTAGTCATACCCATGGAAAGATAGTCCATAGATATATTTTCATAATGTCTCCCTGCAATATCCTCTTTAAGATTATAAAGGCTTCTAAAGACATTTCTAAGAAAAGCTTCATCATTAGTATTAGGAGCAATAGTCATTAGTCCTCTTATTCTTATGTTCTTAAGTTCAAGTATTTCCTCTAAAAAAGGCAATACCTCTTCAAGCTTAAGCCCTGACTTAGTCTCCTCCTCTGCAACATTAACCTGAAGCAATACTTGTGCAATATAGTCCTTTTGTCTAGCTCTTTTATCTAATTCCTCAGCTAGGGATTTTCTATCTAAGGAGTGTATTAGTTTAACTTTATCTATAATGTATTTTACTTTGTTTGTCTGTAAATAACCTATCATGTGATAATCTACACTATTTTCTAATAAAGGAATTTTAATCTCCAACTCCTGTACCTTATTTTCCCCTATATTTTTTACCCCAAGGTCTATCGCTTCTTTAATCCTATCCACATCGATAGTTTTTGTTACTGCTACTAAGTCAACCTTATCTTTTCTACCTGATTTTATCAATGCTTTTTCAATATTATTATGAATTACTTCTAAATTTTCTGAGATGCTAATTTTAGACACTCCTTTACTTCAATATTTCTCCCTCCACTACACTAGTTGGATCAATAAATATCTCATCAAATAATGTAACGGTTTTCACAGGTTCTCCTTCAATCAATTCTATATATCCATTACTATTACCCTTGTCAATAAAGGTAAATTCGTCTTCTTCACCAAGTATTTTTATTGGCCTAAACTTTACTATTCCATTAATTTCTTTGATATATACACCCTTGTTGTCATCTCTTTCTATAATAATATCTGTTGGAATCTTATGTCCTTCCTGCTTCGAATGTATAAGGTCAACTGACGTATGGCGTAAATTATAGTTATTGTGAAGATAGTCGCTGAATTTCAGTACAATGACTGCATTAGGTCCTGAAAAATTAATGGTGATTATTTTTCCACTAAGCTCTGTCCTATCCTCTAATTCTAGCTTCATGGTTTGTCCTATAACATATTTCTCGATATCCTTTTTATCCTCGATTTTAATTGCCATATACCATTGGAAGTTATCTATTATTTTAAAGATTGGGTCACCTATGTCAATAGTATTATCATTATCAGTTTCTTCAAAATCCTTTAGCTGAAGTATATCATAAGAATAATTCTCAAACTCCTTTGGTAGAAATATTTGCTCATATCCATCTATATCATAGGAAATAATTCCTGATTCTTTAGAGTAATATCTTAGACTACCAGTATTTATTTGATTTAATAAAGCTTCTCTTCTACTTCTTAAATTATCTATACTCTGACTTAACAAGGTATCTTCCCTTGAGTATTTTTCTAATGCTGAGAGCTCTTCTTTGATATTGTGTATATCTATAAACTCTTCTGAACTAACATCTTCTTGAATCCTATTAACAATGTTAGTAGTCATAGTATCCAAAGAGGAATCCGTATTTGATTCTAAGTTCTTATTTGACAGAATAGCAATTTGTTGGTCTACCTGTATCAAATCCTGCTTTAGTTTCGAATTATCCTGTAATATACTGATATTAGCGACTTCAACACCAACGCCAACCCTTTCACCCTCTTTAACAAGTAAGTTAATCTGTCCACTTCCATCAGCTCTATAAAGGGTTTCATCCTTAATTATAAAGCCTTGGCCTTTTGATTTGTCATAAAGGATACCGACTTCTGGTAAAACAGTCTTATTTCCTCTTCCAAAGATAGTAGACATAAAGCTGATTAAAAAATATAAGGATATAGCAAGCATGGCTAGAATAAACATCCTTTTTCGCTTTGAAGAATTCTTGTTTTTTTGTGACATCTTATCACCCTTACTAACTAAAAAACTTGCCATATTTACTCATTATCTTAAATTGTAGAATATTATCTACATTGAACTTAATAATCTTATTCTTATGTGTAACCATTAATATAGATTTATCTTTTTTAATTGCACCTATTAATGTTCCATTAACTTTTTCATTCTTTCTAGTTAAAACCCTAATTTCATCTCCAGCTTTTAATCTAGTACCATCAAGAAAAAATTCCTTCATATCCGTATCATTTAAATGCTCTTGTGTAACGTGTTTATTATCTATAAGGATTACATTGTTTTTTAGATAAAACTTCTCTTTTAATACTACAAGTACATAGCCTAAAACACTGGTGAAAAGCATTATTATCAAAAGATATTTGATAAATAACATCATTGCTTACCTCCCTTTCAAAACACAATTATCACTAGACAAGTTCAAAATTAAATAAATTAGAACTTCCTATTTTCTTACATGATAGCTAATCCTATGCTTTCATGTACTAAAAAATAGTATATCACAATTTAAATCCAAATAAAACATTTTAAGAATCAAAAAGTGGAATCCAAGGTTAATTCTTGAATTCCACTTTTTTCAGTTTTTCTTTAATAACTTCTTAAATTATTATACAAATAAAGCCACCAGACCCGTCGTTTAATATCCTCTCCAGAGCCCTTCTAAGCTTTTGTCGCGCATCTTCAGGCATAGTGGTAATCTTACTATTGAGTTGCTCATTTACAAGGTCGTATAAGGATTTACCAAAGAGATTTGATTGCCATATCTTTGAAGGTTCATTCTCAAACTCAGACATAAAATACTCTAGCATATCCTCTGATTGTTTTTCACTACCTATCAATGGAGATATCTCAGTAGTTATATTTGCTCTTAATACATGAAGAGAAGGTGCGGTCGCTTTTAATTTTACACCAAACCTATTGCCTTGTCTAAATATCTCTGGCTCTTCAAGCTCCAATTCATCCTGAGTTGGACTTACTAGGCCATATCCTATTTCCTTGGCTTCAATTAATGCTTTTTCTATCTTATCATATTTCTTTTTAGTTTCTGATAGTCTGCCAACTAGATTTAATATTTGATGGTCCCCTTCTATTTTATATCCGGAGATTTCGTTAAGTATCCTATAGAATAGACCTTCTTCAAGGATTACATCAGCATTAATAACTCCTTCACCAAGTTTTATTTCTTTTATATTTATCTCTTTGATAATGTCAACATCCATTAGAGGCATTAGGCTATCATGAACCTGATTTAACTTCTCCATCTCCATTATAGATTCCTTCAAAGAGTCCATTATAGAAGCCCTAATCCAATGATTTCTCGGAAGGCCGTCTATCCATCCAGGAAGATTTATATTTACTTCCTTAACTGGGAATTCAAATAATAATTTCTCAAAGACCCTCTCAACATCAAAAGCTTCCATATTAAGGCAATCCATAGCTACTACAGAAACACCATATTTAGCTTCTAGACTTTCTTTAAGTGCTAGAGTACTATCTAAGTTTGGATGTTTGGAATTTAGAATAATAACAAATGGTTTTTCTATCTCTTGTAACTCACTTATTACCCTTTCCTCTGCTTTAATGTAATTTGCTCGATCAATATCGGTGATTGAACCATCAGTTGTAATTACAAAACCAATAGTAGAGTGGTCTCTAATTACCTTCTTTGTACCTATTTCCGCTGCCTCTTCGAAAGGAATAGCCTTATCATCCCAAGGTGTTGTTACCATTCTTGGCATTTGATTTTCTTCATGTCCTAAGGCTCCTTTAACTAGGTAACCTACGCAGTCAACCATTCTTACCTTCAGTCTTAAACTATCCTTTAAAACCAATTCTACTGCCTCATTGGGTACAAATTTTGGCTCAGTGGTCATAATGGTCTTACCTGCTCCGCTTAATGGTAATTCATCCTTAGCCCTTTCCTTTTTATGACTATTTTCCATATTAGGTAGTACTAATAATTCTATGAACCTTTTAATGAAAGTAGATTTTCCTGTCCTTACTGGCCCAACTATTCCAGCATAGATATCTCCATCGGTTCTTTCACTTATATCCCTGTATATATCGAAAGCCTCCACTTTCTTCCCCCCTCAACACATAATAAGAATCACATTATATATATACGTTTATACCAAATAAATATTACTGTATTTTTTGAGGGATTAAAAAAACCTGCTTAAAGCAGGTTTTTATGTTCTTACCAATCATAGCTATTATTTCTTGCTATATCTTCAATTTCATGTTTTTTATCTCTCTCCATGAGCCTGCTTACAGACTTAGAAACTCTCGAGCTATTATAGAGAACATCATAAATTTCTTCGGTTATAGGCATTTCTACACCATGTTTTTCAGCTAACTTATATGCTGACTTAGTGGTTTTTACACCTTCTACTACCATACCTACTTCCTTAATGGCTTCTTCAAGGCTTAATCCCTCACCAAGTAATATCCCACACCTTCTGTTCCTACTATGCATACTTGTACAGGTTACTATTAAATCACCTATTCCAGATAGACCCGTAAAGGTACTTGCATTTGCTCCAAGCTTTACCCCAAGTCTAGCCATTTCTGTATTTCCTCTAGTCATAAGAGCAGCCTTTGTATTATCTCCATAACCCAATCCATCGGAGATACCAGCTCCTAAGGCTATGATATTCTTCAATGATCCACCTAATTCTACACCAATAATATCGGGATTTGTATAAACCCTAAAATATGGTGTTATAAATAAATCCTGTACTGCTTCAGCTACATCCCTACTTTTAGAAGCAGATACTACTGTGGTTGGAAGACCTATGGCAACCTCCTCAGCATGGGAAGGTCCAGAAAGAACTGCATATTTATTGTCAGGAAGAATCTCCTTAACTATCTCAGAAATTCTTAATAAAGATTCATTTTCTATACCCTTTGCAACATTAATAATAATTTGGTCTTTATTAATATTCTTCTTTGCATTATTTAAGGTTTCCCTTACAGCATGGGTTGGTACACACATCAAAATAATATCCTTCTTATATAAAGCGGACTCCATATCTGAGCTTACTCCTATGTTATCAGGCAGGTTTATATTAGGAAGATATCTATTATTCATCCTTGTAGTTTTGATTGCTTCTACTTGGTTTTCACTCCGTATCCACATATCAAGATCATAGCCCTTATTAGCTAATAGTATAGATAATGCTGTTCCCCAGCTTCCACCGCCTAATACCCCTATTCTTTCATTCATTCCTAACACCTCCCATTCTGTTTTCGGTATTATTCAATAATCTACTAATGTTTCCTTTATGTCTAATCACTCCAATTATGGCCAAGAAAATATATGTTAAGATAAAATTATTGCCCGTGTAGGAATTAAAAATCAAGCCTAAAATAGGAACCATAATAATAAATACAAGAGAGCCTAAGGATACATATTTTGTTAAGATTGCAGTAGTTATTCCAATGATCACTGATATTAAAGCAAGAGGAAAATTTATTACAGCGATTGTACCTATAGTTGTAGATATGCCTTTTCCGCCTTTAAAACCTAAAATTACAGGATAATCATGTCCTAGTACAACAAATATTGCAGCTAGTAATCCTCCATTATAATCACCTATTTTTAAACCTACTAATACAGCAATAATTCCCTTTAAAAAATCAAATAAAAAAGTTATTACTCCCATTTTTTTCCCCAATACCCTAACTGCATTAGTTGCTCCGGCATTACCACTACCATGACCTCTTATATCAATATTTTTTGACAACTTTCCAATTAGATAGGCAGAGGAAAAACAACCAATTGCATATGAAATGGCAATAATTTTAAAAATTTCCATGCCTATTCACCTTTTTCTCTCAATTCGAATTGTATAGGTACACCGGAAAATCCAAAATGATCTCTTATTTGATTTTCTAGATATCGCATATAAGAGAAGTGCATTAACTCCTTATCATTAACGAAAACGACGAATTTAGGAGGTCTTACACCTATTTGAGTACCATAATAGATCCTACCTCTTCGACCCTTATCTGATGGAGGTTGATTCATAAGAACAGCCTGATTTATTATATCGTTTAGTACCCCTGTAGATATTCTTAGATTGTAATTATTATTTACAACATTTAATAATTCTAGTAATTTATTAACTCTCTGTCCTGTTTTTGCGGAAATGTAAACGATAGGAGCATAGTTAATAAATCCTAAAGACTCTCTAATTTCCTTCTCAAAGCTTAAGTAAGTTCTAGAATCCTTATCTACTAAATCCCATTTATTTACAGCTACAATTATTCCCTTTCCATTGTCATGAGCATAACCAACTACCTTGGAATCCTGCTCTGTAATACCTTCAGTTGCATCTACTACTAATACACATATATCAGCTCTGTCAACAGCAGTAAGGGTTCTTACAACAGAATATCTTTCTATATTTTCATAAACACTTCTTTTTCTTCTTAATCCAGCAGTATCAACGAATACATACTTATTTTCATCAAATTCAAAATAAGAATCTATAGAATCCCTTGTTGTACCAGGAATGTTTGTTACTATCAGCCTTTCTTCACCAAGTATATGATTTATTAAGGATGATTTACCTGCATTTGGTTTTCCAATGAAAGCAACTCTTACTACGTCTTCATCATAATCCGTCTCAACATCTTCAGGGAATTCTTCAATCATTTTATCCAATAAATCTCCTAATCCCAATGCCTGTCCTGCAGAAATAACCATTGGATCTCCCATACCTAATTCATAGAATTCATAGATTTCATCTGGAGTCTTAGGAGTGTCAATCTTATTGCATACCAATATTACCTCTTTACCTGACTTTCTTAGGATTTCTCCTACTTCTCTATCAGTTGGTGTCAAACCATCTTTTCCATCTAATACGAATAGTATTACATCTGCTGTATCTATGGCAATTTGTGCTTGCTTCTTTATATTTGACATTATTATGTCATCTTCTTGAGGTTCCAAGCCTCCTGTATCTATTAAAGTAAAATATTTGCCTAACCATTCCCCTTCAGCATATATCCTATCTCTAGTTACCCCAGGGGTATCCTCTGTGATTGCTACTCTTCTTCCTACTAATTTATTAAATAAGGTTGATTTCCCTACATTTGGTCTTCCAACTATTGCAACTACTGCCCTTTTCATTCCTACACCTCTCTTAAACATTTCAAAAATTCTTTACCATCCACCTTTGACGCCACTACATCTATACCCAATTCATCTTTTACCTTGTCTAGACTTATATTGTCTAGGAAAATTTCTTCATCACCTTTTAGCATGGATCTAGGAATAAAGATCTTATCTACTTGGTCAAAAGGCTTCAATTGAGAGATTAAATCACTTCCAGTTACTAATCCAGATACGGTAATAGTCTTTCCAAAAAAATTGTTTTCTATTGCTACTACTGTAATATCTAGATTACTTATATTTGATTTAATCAATTCGACTACTCTTACCATATAATTATAAGCTAGACTACCTGTTGCTACAAGATACTTCTTTTGAGTAATTATAGGCTCATTATTGGACTTAAGCTCTTCTTGGATCTCATACTCAAAAGATTTCATCAGACCTACACCGTTCTCGTACTGTGGAAAACCTTCATATTCATCGAAATCAGGTAGATTTTTTTCTGATAGGCAATAAAATTCATCGGAAGCAAAAACAAACCTAGATCCAAATTTATCTAAAAATACTTTTTGAATCTTATTTATTGATTCAATCAGGTCTATGGCTTCCTTTTTATTAAACGGTCTAATATCTTCAAGATTATCTCTATATTTAGTAATTCCAACAGGTACAATAGCAAGAGATCCTATAGTAGGATAGAGTGCCCCTAAATCATCTATAGTCCTTTTAAGCTCTAAGCCATCATTTACTCCAGGCACTAAAACTATTTGACAATTGACCTCTAATCTAGCCTCATGAAATCTTTTCAATATTTCATAGACCTTACCTGCCTTTTTATTTCTTAGCATCTTTATTCTAAGTTCAGGGTTAGTCGTATGAACAGATACATTTATAGGACTTAGTCTGTATTGAATAATCCTATCTATCTCATCATCACTCATATTAGTTAAGGTAATAAAATTTCCTTGAAGAAAGGATAGTCTTGAATCGTCATCTTTAAAATAGAGTGTATCCCTCATATTTGGGGGTAATTGGTCAATAAAACAAAACATGCACTTATTTTTACAGGATTTTGCCTTATCTATAAGTGGATTTGTAAATATAATACCTAAATCCTCATTATAATCCTTTTCTATTTCTAAAATCCAAGTCTCATCATTCTTTTTCTGAATCTCTACTTCGAGATAATCATCCGCAATCAAGTACTTATAATCGATGACATCTTTAACCTTGCTACCATTTATAGAGACTAGGATATCACCAGGCTCTATTTCCAATTCCTCTGCTATACTATCAAGTACTATATCCTCAATTATATTTCTTGTTTCCTTTATATTTCCTAATTCCATATTATACCGCCTTTAAATAAAATGAGTAAGCCCACAGAAAATCTGCAGGCTTTTTTTTAATATAGTGGATATTTCTCACAAAGAGCAGTAACTCTTTGCTTAATTGCTTCTCTATCGTTGTTTTCGTCTAATGCTAAAGCGATTAATTCTGCTATTTCTTTCATGTCTTCTTCCACTAAACCTCTAGTAGTCATAGCAGGAGTACCCATTCTTACACCACTTGTAATAAATGGACTTTCTGTCTCGTTAGGAATAGTATTCTTATTTGTTGCTATTCCAATCTCATCTAATAGAGCTTCTGCTTTTTTACCAGTAATTCCTTTAATCTTTGTATCGATTAATAATAGATGGTTGTCAGTTCCACCAGAAACTACTCTAAATCCATTTTCTATTAGACCTTCAGCTAAAGCTTGAGTGTTTTTTAATACTTGTATTTGGTAATCTTTAAATTCTGGTTTTAAAGCTTCTCCAAATGCAACAGCTTTTGCAGCAATTATGTGCATTAATGGTCCACCTTGAATTCCTGGGAATATAGCCTTGTCTATTGCCTTTGCATATTCTTCTTTACAAAGTATAATTCCACCTCTTGGTCCTCTTAAAGTCTTATGTGTTGTTGATGTTACGAAGTCTGCATATGGAACTGGACTTGGATGTAAACCTACAGCTACTAGTCCCGCAATATGAGCCATATCCACCATTAAGTAAGCTCCAACCTCATCAGCTATTTCTCTAAATTTCTTGAAGTCTATTTCTCTAGAATAAGCACTTGCTCCAGCAACTATCATCTTAGGCTTTTCTCTTAATGCTATTTCTCTTACTACTTCATAGTCTATAATTTCTGTTTCTGAATCTACTCCATAGTCCACGAAATTATAGTATAGTCCTGATATATTAACAGGGCTTCCATGAGTTAAGTGTCCACCTTGTGATAAGTTCATACCTAATACTTTGTCACCTGGTTTTAAAACTGAAATATAAACTGCAAGGTTTGCATTAGAACCTGAGTGAGGTTGAACATTAGCAT
>CAZPZN010000020.1:0-12249 GCA_964590735.1 uncultured Tissierella sp. | reverse complement strand
GCTCTGCATTAAATAGCTTCTTAAGTCTATTTCTAGCTATGTTTTCTATAACGTCTACTACTTCACAACCGCCATAGTATCTTTTGCCAGGATATCCTTCTGCATACTTGTTTGTAACTGGGCTACCCATTGCTTCCATTACCTGTTTTGAAACAAAATTTTCTGATGCGATTAACTCTATATGATGTTGTTGTCTTTCTGTCTCTTTGTTAATCAACTCCATAATTTCACTATCATGCTTTTCTAGATTTGAAAAATCCATTTCCACATACCCCTCTCATCTTCGTAAATATTTATTTATATTAAGAAAAAAAATCTATTGCAGTAGATACCAATACCCACTGCAACTAGATTAGTTTTGCTTAGTATACTGTAACATAATGTTTATAAGTTCATCAAGGTTTTCCTCATCTGTTGATCCATCAAGAGTATTCTTTATACAATTTTTCATATAATTTTCTAATATTAGGCCACCTGTATTGTTTAAAGCAGACCTGGCTGCCGATATTTGAATAAGAATATCACCACAGAATTGTTCCGTTTCAACCATCTTTTGTATGCCTTTTATCTGCCCTTCAATCCTTTTTAGCCTTGTTAATACATCCTTTCTTTCAGTCATCCTTACCTCCTAAAGAATCCTAGTCATAATCATAGTGGCTTTTCCTGATTTAGCTACTCTTCTATCGATAAGTCTTACGACTATAAAGGATATAAACAAAGCAAGAACTCCTGTAGCAAAACTTAATAATTCATAGTTTTTATTCCCGATTCCTGTAAAATAACTATTTCCCAATAATATACCTGCAATAAAGAAGGCAAAAGGAATCATATATATAACAAACATATATTTCATAATATTTTTGGATTCACCCCTAAGTTCTACACTATCACCTACTTTAGCCTCTAAGCTATTTTCAATAGTGACTATATGAGACTTAGTTTCACATCCGCCTGCACAACCACTACAGTTGCCACATCCAGATGCTCTTGTAAATACAAGTTCAACTTTATCGTCAATAACTCGCCTTACATAACCGATTTTTTCCATAATAATACCTCCTGAAACTCCAACTTCATCAATGCTAAAGCAATAGATTCAATCTATTGGTAAATACTATTAATGCTTATTTAAACTGCTAACGCATCTCCATACTATCCTAGATTAATTATATCATATAATTAATAAACAAGCTATTAGTTGTTCCATAATAATTGTTAATAATTAAACAAGCTATTATAGATATTGTATTAATGTTTGACTATTTAACTATTCAATTACCTTAATATGAACCTCTTCTAAAGCCTTTAGTGCTGCAGGAGATGGAGCATCCGTTAGCAGATCAGTTGCTGATTGGGTCTTTGGAAATGCTATTACATCCCTTATATTTGAACTGTCTGTAAATAACATTATCAACCTATCTAAACCATATGCAATTCCACCATGTGGAGGAGTTCCATATTGGAAGGCATCTATAAGGAATCCAAATTTATCATAAGCTTCTTCTTCACTAAAACCTAAGGCCTTGAACATAGTCTTTTGAAGCTCAGAACTGTTAATTCTTATACTACCTCCACCCATTTCATCTCCGTTTATAACTATATCATAGGCTTTAGCACGAACTTTTTCTGGTTTGCTTTCTAGTAAATCAATATCTTCCTCCATTGGATGGGTAAATGGATGATGTTTAGCTACGTATCTATTTTCCTCTTCATCGAATTCAAATAGAGGGAACTCAGTAATCCATACTGGATATATATCATCACCTGATAATAGATTCAATCTTTTTGCAACTTCATTTCTTAAATTTCCTAGGCTATCAAAAACTATAGATTCTTTATCAGCAACTATTAAGATTAAATCGCCAGTATTACCTTCTACTCTTTCAAGAATTATCTTCATTTCATCTTCGTTGAAGAACTTAGCTATAGGAGAGGTAATACCTTCTTCAGTAAGCTTTATCCAAGCTAGCCCCTTGGCACCATAGGTCTTCACATATTCCTCAAGAGAAGATATGTCCTTTCTAGTAAATCTATCTCCATATCCATTAAGGTTTATGGCCTTTACATAACCACCATTTTCTATTGCACCTGAAAATACCTTGAATCCACAATCCTTTACTAGGTCAGAGATATCCTTTAATTCAAATCCAAATCTTAAATCTGGTTTATCTACTCCAAATCTATCCATAGCTTCTTTATAAGTTATTCTCTTAATAGGTAAGTTTAATTCAATTCCCATTATTTCCTTAAATAACTTATAAAGTAGTTTTTCATTTATATTTATAATGTCATCAATATCTACGAAAGACATTTCAACGTCAACCTGGGTAAATTCAGGTTGTCTATTGGCTCTTAGATCCTCATCTCTGAAGCACTTTACTATTTGATAATATCTATCCATACCAGATACCATTAGTAACTGTTTCATAAGTTGTGGAGATTGTGGCAATGCATAGAAATTTCCTGGATTAACTCTACTAGGTACTAAATAGTCCCTTGCGCCTTCTGGAGTTGGTTTAGTTAGCATTGGTGTCTCAATCTCTATGAAGTTGTTTTCATAGAAAAAGTCTCTAATAACCTTAGCTGCTTTGGCTCTCAATTTTAGATTTGTCTGCATACTTGGTTTTCTCAAGTCCAGATACCTATATTTAAGCCTCATACTTTCACTTACCTTATCATCATCTTTGATATAGATTGGTGGTGTATTGGCTTCATCTAAAATCTTCAATTCTTGAGCTAAAACTTCAATTTCTCCTGTAGGGATATCCTTATTGATAGAAGTTCTAGTCCTTACAAGACCTTTTACTGCTAGAACATATTCACTTCTTATGGCTTCAGCTTTAGTAAATAGCTCTTCAGATAAAGTGTCATCAAATACTATCTGACTGATTCCAGTCGTATCCCTTAAGTCTACAAATATTATGGAACCCAGATTTCTTTCCTTCTGAACCCAGCCCATTAGTACTACTTCTTCACCTACATTTACAGGTCTTAAATCTCCACACATTGTAGTTCTTCTTAAACTTCCCATCTTTTCTCCCATGATAATCCTCCTTACAAAAAATTATCCCCTCGTCTCTGATAAAGGGACGAGGGGTTATCTCGCGGTACCACCCTAATTAGGTAATCCTCACTTAAGTTTTTAACGCAAAATTTGCGAGCTTATTAGCTTACTCCAAGATGTCTTCATCAATTTTTGGTATCGACCTTCCACCTTTAATCGACTCTCTTAAACCAAATTCCTTGATTACTCCTTCTTTTCATCATATTATATATTTTAATTATTATATTCTAAAAGCCATCCTAAGTCAAGCTATAAGCCCATTTACTTAGACCTTTTTCCTATTAAATCTCTTTTTCTTTGGATAACTTCATCAATCCTTGTAATATACTCTTTTATATCCTTAAAATTAAAAATCCGTTCTAACTTACCTTCATCAGGGTAATAAACCTTAGTAGTTGACCCCACCCCAGCGCCTATTATTGATTCTCTTTCTTCCATAATGGATATATTATATATGCATTCCTGTCCTTTTTTAGCATAACCAATATTCTCATAGTTTCCAAGAATATGCTTTTGTCTATATAGATAATATGGCTCTAGACAATTGTTAACAGCATAGTCCTTTGTTTCATCCAACATTTCCCCTATAATACCTTCTTCTTGGGTAGAATAATCATTGAGATTATCTTTAAATATAGACCCTCGTTTTATAGCAAGGGTATGTACAGTTAGATTATCTGGATTAAGGTCATTGATAATTTTTAGGGTGTTTTTTAAATCACTTACTCCTTCACCCGGCAGTCCAACTATCAGATCCATATTTATAGACTTAAATCCCACTGATTTACTCATTTTATATGCATTAATAATATCTTGTGGGCTATGATTTCTACCTATTGCTCTTAGGGTTTTTTCATTCATAGTTTGTGGATTGATACTAATTCTATCTACTTTGTTGGATTTTAGCATTTGTAATATCTCAGGAGTGATAGTATCCGGCCTTCCAGCTTCTACTGTAAATTCTCTAATATTCTCACTTCCAAAAGAGGAGTTAATAGTTTGAATTATCCTCTCTAGATTTGTTAGGGATAAGGCAGTGGGAGTCCCTCCGCCAATATATACTGTATTTATTCTCTTACCCTTTGTTAAATTCTTTATACTCTTTATTTCGTAGATTAGTTTGTCCACGTAATCATCCATTAGATAAGAAAACTTTCCTGTTGGATAGGAAGCAAAAGAACAATATATACATCTAGATGGACAGAAGGGAATACCAACATAAAGACTGAACTTATCTTTATCTACTGGATAGAGATAGGCCTTCTGTGTCTTTGAAATATCCATTATTAGTCTTGCTTTTTCCTCTGACAACATATAATACTTAGTTAATATTTCTAAAACATCTTCACTTGAAGTATTCTTTTCATATAAATCATGTACAATCTTTGTTGGACGTATTCCAGTTAGTATACCCCAGGGCACTTCCTTATTTGTTACTTTAACTAATGCATCGTATAAAGATTTTTTAATAGCATTTTTTATAGTTTTATCCTTAGGCATATTTATATTATAATATTTTAAGTCAACAATAGATTCCACTTCTACTTTATTATCCTTATAGATTATTGTTCTAGCGATAGATAAATCTTCTTGTTCTTTAAAATATATATCTAAAAGATATCCCTTATCAGATTGAATGTTTTGATCTTCATTTATTATTTCATAACCTGGAAAGAATACTCTAGTTAATTCAAAAAAATCTTTTACATATGGAAATCCACTTATTCTAATTTTAATCATTAATACACCTATCTTAAGAAAAGATTAGTTCGCTTTTCATATCCTATGGTGGATTGACCCCCATGGCCAGGATATACTATGGTTTCATCTGGCAATTGAAGAAGCTTATTCTTGATAGAGTCTATAAGAGCTTCAAAATCTCCGCCATAGAGATCAGACCTACCAATTGAACCTTTAAATAGCGTATCCCCAGTAATTAGGCTATCCTCTATTAGTAAACATATACCACCTTTTGTATGACCTGGTGTATGAATAACTTTGGCTTCTAATTCACCAAAGACTACACTATCCCCTTCTTTTAAGGTCTTATCTGCCTTTAGTTCAACATTTCCCATAGCCATTTTATTTGATAGATTTATTTCTCCATTTTCTAGCAATTCAGCATCATCTTCATGAATTAGAATATGAACCTTATATCTTTCCTTTAAGCCTGAAACTGCACCTATATGGTCTCCATGTCCATGAGTCAAGACTATGAACTTTAGATCAAGCTCATTTTTTTCTATCTCATTTATTAAGTCATCTAAATCTCCACCTGGATCAACAATAATTGCAGCCTTATCTTTTTCTGAATAAACTAGGTAGCAATTAGCTGCATAGATACCAGCAGGTATTCTCTGTACTCTCATTCAAATCCTCCTATTAACTTATTACTAAGTAGTTTTCCTACTACGAATAGGAAAGCTCTACTATTTAAAATTTCAATTCATGGACTTGTTCTGGCATCCTTTAGAAGTTTTTCTTACTATCCAATAAAATAGTAACAGGTCCATCATTAATAAGGTTAACCTTCATATCTGCACCAAATATACCAGTTTCAGTCTTTATTCCAAAATCTTTAGCTTTTTTAACAAAACCCTCATAATACTTATTTCCCATATCTGGAGCTGCTGAAGATGAGAAACTAGGTCTCTTTCCCTTTCTTGCATCACCATATAGTGTAAACTGAGATACTACTAATAACTCTCCATTCACATCCATAAGGGAAAGATTCATCTTATCATTCTCATCTTGAAAAACCCTAAGTCCAATTATCTTTTCTACTAGATAATCTAAATCCTTCTCATTATCCTCAGCTCCTACTCCTAAAAGCACGAGTAATCCTTTTTTTATGCTTCCTACAGCCTTTCCTTCAACTACAACTGAGGCTTCATCCACTCTTTGTACTACTGCTCTCATATTTCCTCCTAAGCTGTAACCCTATATACATCCGTTACGTTTTTAATCTTTCTAAGCTTTCTCATCAAGTCCTTGAGTTGCTCTATATCATTTATTTCTAATGTCATATTAATAGTGACCATCTTTTCCTTATTGGTTCTTGCATTTAAGGATAAAAGTCCAATATTCGCCTCTGTTACTCTAGCTGCTACTTCAGCTAATATTCCAGTTCTATCAATGGCTTTAACCTGAATTTCAGCACTATAGGACGCCTTTTTTTCTAAGTCCCATGATACATCAATAAGCCTTTCCACATAATCAGTATCATAGCTTAGGTTAGGGCAATCGGTTCTGTGAATAGATACCCCCCGTCCCCTGGTTATAAAGCCTATTATGTCATCCCCAGGTACTGGATTACAACACTTAGAAAATCTCACCTTAATATTGTCTACACCCTTTACGATAATTCCTTGGGTAGGTTTATATTTCTTTTTTTGTTGTGGTTGTTGGATCTTACTCTCAACAAATGCAGCCTCATCGGTATCCTTGAAGTATTCCTTATAGTATTCCTTAAGTTTACTAATCACCTGATTAAGGGATATATTGCCATAGCCTAAATTAGCATATAAATCATCTATTGAATTGATAGAAATTTTAGAAGCAACATTTTTAATCCACTCATCTTTTAATATGTCAGTTGGCTTATAACCTAGACGCTTAATTTCTTTTTCTAGCTGTTCTTTACCTTTCGCAATGTTTGAATCTCTATCCTTCTGTTTAAACCACTGTCTAATTTTGTTTTTCGCTTGGGTAGATTTAACGATTTTAAGCCAATCCCTACTTGGACCGCTTCCATTTGGTTGAGTAATTACCTCTACTATATTACCATTTTTCAATTTATAATTAATTGGTACTATTCTACCATCGACTTTTGCTCCAACACAATTATTGCCTACGGCTGTATGAACTCGATATGCAAAATCTATAGGGGTTGAACCATCTGGAAGATTTATAACATCACCCTTAGGAGTGAATACAAATACCTCATCTGTAAAGAAGTCTATCTTTAAGGTCTCCATAAAATCTCTTGGATCATTTAAGTCAGCTTGCCACTCTAACAATTGTCTCAGCCAAGTAAGCTTATCATCAAAGTTATCACTTCTCACATTTCCTTCTTTATACTTCCAGTGAGCAGCAATACCATATTCAGCTGTTTTATGCATATCATAGGTTCTTATTTGAACTTCAAATATTTCCCCCTCATTACCTATTACTGTAGTATGAAGGGATTGATACATATTTGGTTTAGGCATGGCTATATAATCCTTGAATCTACCTGGTAGCGGCTTCCAAAGTGTATGTACTATACCTAGTGCACCATAACAATCCTTAATATTATCTACTAATATCCTGACTGCAGTTAGGTCAAAAATCTGTTCAAATTCCTTACCTTGATTATACATCTTCTTATAAATACTATAGAAATTCTTAGGCCTACCGCTTATTTCAGCCTTTATATCCATTTCTCCAAGCTTTTCATCCAAGATATCTATAATTTTATGAATATAAGCTTCCCTTTCACGTCTTCTCTTAGACACTTTCTCAACTAAATCATAATAATTGTCAGGATCCAGATATCTTAAGGATAAATCCTCAAGCTCCCATTTTATTTTAGAAATACCTAGCCTATGAGCTATAGGAGCATAGATTTCAATGGTTTCCATAGCTTTTGCTTTCTTTTTTTCATCGGTCATATATTCCAAAGTTCTCATGTTATGAAGCCTATCGGCAAGCTTAACTATAATGACCCTTATATCATTAGCCATAGCAAGAACCATTTTTCTTAAATTTTCCGCTTGACTCTCCTGTTTAGTCTTGTACTCCAACTTTTTCAACTTTGTTACACCATCTACTAAATCCGCAACTTCTTTTCCAAACTCTGCAACTACACTATCATAGCTAATTGAAGTATCTTCTATAACATCGTGTAATAATCCGGCAATTATAGTAGGCGTATCCATATTAAGTTCAGCTAATATCATTGCTACTTTTACCGGATGTACTATATATTTTTCTCCAGAGTTTCTCAATTGTCCTTCGTGTGCATCATTAGCAAAATTATAGGCTTTTATTACCTGCTGCATATCGGCTTGAGGGTTGTACGATTCTATTGTTGATATTAGTTTTTCTATCATGGTATCACCTTCTTTTAAGAATAGTTACTAAATGAATCTATAGTTTTGTATGGTTACTTGTAAAGTCGAGTTACCATTATATTCATTAACATTTGGATAATATAGAATATCTACAGAAATGTTGTTTTCTATACCCTTTAACATATTATCCTTCTGAACCACACCATATTTCTCTTCAACAGCAAACAAAAAATCATCACAATTATTAAATAACAATCCATCTATTCTCTGTCCGCTAAATGATATAAGGTTTAGCTTAAGTACATTTTTGTTAGCTCCAAGAACAGACCCTCTCTGAATTTTAAGTTTTTTACCCCCAAATAAAGGTTTAGAATTACCCTTTCCAAAGGGTTCTAGAATCTTAATCTCCTCTATTAGCTTATAACTAATATATTCAATCGGAAGTTCCATGTCAATATATACCTTTGGAATTAAATCCTCATCTGTAAGTGAGGTAAATTCATTTAATCTTTTCCTAAGAGCTTCTATCTTGTCTTCGTCTAGTGAAAGTCCAGCTGCCATAGGATGTCCACCAAATTTGTTTAGCAGGTTCTTGCATTTAGAAAGTTCCTCAAACATATTGTAATCTTCTATGGATCTTGCAGAACCCTTAACACCTTCATTTCCTTTTGTCAGTACAATAGTTGGCTTATTATATCTATCTTTTATTCTACCAGCTATTATACCAGCAATACTTTCGTGAACTTCTGGCTCATAAACCACAAGAACCTTGTTATCATTCATATTCTTCTTTTCAATTTGATTAATTACCATTTCAACCCCTGAGCTAGTTAAATTTTTTCTATCCTCATTTAAATCTCTCAGGTTCTTTGCTATTTCATAGGCTAAAACTACATCTTCACATAATAATAGTTTTAGTGCATACAAAGCTGAATCCAGTCTTCCTGAGGCATTAATAGTAGGCCCTATAATAAAACCCACATGATAGACTCCAATTTCCTTATCCTTTATACCACACATATCAAAAAGTGCTTTAAGTCCTATATTGCCAGTTTTGTTTAAGGTTTCAAGGCCTTTTTTTACTATAATCCTGTTTTCTCCTACTAAATCAACAACGTCACAGATAGTAGCTATTGCTGCATATTGAATAAATTCATCTGCTCCAGCTCTATCATTAGTCCTTGAAAATAGATATTTTATAAGGGTATATGCTATCCCTGCCCCGCATAGAGTCTTTTGAGGATACTTGCATTCTGGCTGTTTTGGATTTATTATACAATCTGCGTTAGACCTTAATAATACTCCATCTTCTCCATAAGGAATATCGTGATGATCAGTTACTATTACAGTTAGTCCAATTTCCTTAGCATAATTTACTTCTTTAATAGCAGCTATACCATTATCACAGGTAAGTATTGTATCCACTCCATCAAATTTTGCAGCATCAATTATATCATTATTGATTCCATAACCATCCATAATACGATTTGGAATTACATAATCAACAAGTGCACCTAGCTTTTTTAATCCCTTATAGAGGATATAGACACTCATAACACCGTCTACGTCAAAATCTCCAACTATTCTTATCTTCTTATGTTCACGAATCTTTTCACATATAATGTCGGAAGCTTCTTTCATGTCCTTCATCAGTTCTGGATTTGAAATGTTACTTAATTCTGGGTTTAGAAAAATATCAACTTCCTTTTTTCTGTATATATCTCTATTTACCAATAGCTTTGCGACTACTTCACTGATTCCAGCTTCCCTTGACAGAATTCTAAAATCATATTTTTTATTTCTTATAAACCACTTTTCCAATAATGTTCACTCCAATAAATAGTTCTAACCTCTAAATTCTATCATTTTATTGGAAGTTTTACTAGTTCTTTTAAATTTCATCATTATTTTCGTGTAATTCAGCTGTTTCGTTGTTTCTATTGTATAAGGTCTTAATCTGTTCTTCCTTTTTGTCAACATCTTGAAGGATTCTAAGTTTATCATCTTCTAAGCTTGTAATCTTCTTATTTAAATCCTTTATCTGCTTTTTATACCTCCAGCTTCTAACCCATCCTATTATAGCAACTATAACTGCCCCCATAAATGTAGAAATAAATATTACTATGGCTTGAGACATATATACCCTAGTGAATATTAAGTCAATTTCTACTCTTTCACCGTTACTAACAGCAAAAATACCTACTATAACTGCTATTATAAGCGAAAAAATAAAACCTTTTTCCATAAGATCCTCTCCTCAATTATGATATCTTACAATATTTAATTCATTATTTAATATCCTATCCATATTTACCCATAAAAACAAAATAGAAACCGCCATATAGCAGTTTCTATCATCATTCTAAAGCTTATTTTAGTCTTCCAAGTTAGTTAAGATGGAAATAGAACATTCAATTCTCTTTTTCTCCATCTCACAGCCTAGTCTGTAAGGTTCTGAGAAATTTGAAAAATCAATATTCTTATTGGTAAAGGGACCTCTTGAGCCTCCTTTTAAATATGGTAGGCTGATTATAACATAATTAGGAAGTCTAATAAAGTTATATTCTTATGTGAAATTGATACCTAACATACCTCCAATAAATCCAGTAAAGGTGGAGAGTAATAACTTGGATAACAAATATATTGGTCCATTTTCTCCTTTAAAGAACATAACATTTATCAAGATTATTAAGAGATAATATAAAAAGCCAAGAATAGCCCCATTTAACCATCCCTTCTCCTTAATCTTCATTCCGATGTATATGGATGCTGCTGCTACTCCTATTATCATTGCTATAATGTTAAATTGAGGTGTTTTAGACTCGCTTAGCGAGGTAAATCTAAGCAATAATGTAAAGGATATTAGCATTATTAATGTAATAACAAAAGCATATATTAATCCTCTAAGTACTACTCTAAACCCTAATTTATTCTTTAAGACCATATTACCACTCCTTTTAAATAGATTATAACGAGTTGAAGATGCTCTTTACTTATTAAAACGACACTAACTATTAGCTTAAACAGGTGATGTGACTTAATTCAAGCCTGATCCCGTTACTTTAATCTATTTACAGGAGGTGATAAATAGTACAAAAAAACTTCCTATTAGGAAGTTTCTTTAAAAACAAACTATTTAATTTTAGTTATCTTCTTCTAGATCACTGCTTACATCTTCTGTTTTTGCTTCGCTTCTTTTAGATTCATTCTTCTTTAAAACTGAACCAATAGCCCATTTAGTTAAGTCTAATTTAGTTCTAGCAGTACCAACCTCAATTGTAACGATATCCTCTTTAACTTTGATAATCTTACCAGAGATTCCACCTATGGTGATTATTTCATCACCTACTCTTAAGGCACCTCTCATTTCGTTGATTTCTTTTTCTTTCTTTTTCTGTGGTCGAATAGCAAATAAGTAGAATATGACAAGAAACCCTATTGGCACTATTAAACCTTGTAATTGTTGTGGATCCATATAACTCCTCCTTTTTATTAAGTGTATGTCTTTTATTATATAATAATTTACTGAAATAATCTCAGAAATTATTCATCATAACCATATTTTTTATAGAATTCAGCCTTATATTCCATCAATCTATCTTCTTTAATGGCTAGCCTAATATTCTCCATAAGTTTAATTAGAAAGTGTAGATTATGGGTGGTAGCAAGTCTTGCACCTAGTATCTCATCTACGTTGAATAAGTGCCTTATATATGCTCTTGAATAATTCTTACATGCATAACAATCGCACTCATCATCAAGTGGACCAAAATCCTTGGAATACTTTCCATTTCTAATAACTAGTTTGCCTTTAGAAGTCATGACTGTTCCATTTCTAGCAATCCTTGTAGGTAGTACACAATCAGCCATATCAATTCCACGTATTACGGCTTCAAACAGATAATCTGGTGTGCCTACTCCCATAAGATATCTAGGCTTATTCTTTGGCAGAAGTGGGGTAGTAAAGTCAAGGATATCACACATTAAATCCCTAGGCTCACCTACACTTAAGCCACCTATTGCATAGCCTGGAAAGTCCATTTCAACTAATGCCTTAGCACTAATCTCTCTTAAATCCTTATACATACCACCTTGTACAATACCAAATAACCCTTGTCTATCCCAATCCTT
>CAZPZN010000019.1:0-23932 GCA_964590735.1 uncultured Tissierella sp. | reverse complement strand
TTACATCCTTTAAAATTTCCCTACCACCATAGGAGTGGTTCAGGTTTGTTACCGTTAATATACTCATTTAATCACCTTTCCAATTAGTTCACAATTTATAATTATTTTCGAGGATCATCCTTTTGTCATCCTGAGACGGTCAGTATTACCTTGCTTACGAAGGATCTCGGGTTTTTAATGTACTGTAAACCGTAAATTATCTTCTATTATCTTACCTATTCTAAGGGTAATTATCAATAGCTTAGTTTAGAAATATATTCTCAAATCTTGATTAAATACTAATATTTAGCTAATAATAATTAAAAGGACCAAATTAGTTGTAGTATATTTAAAAATCTGGGATGTTAACTCCTGTCCTTATTGTCCCAAAAAAGATTAACCTTGCTATTTATTGGAATTAAAGATATACTTAATTAGTTAAAGATTAAGGAGGACGATGCAGTTTAATGGAAAAAATAAGATTTGAAGATGTTAATTTATCAGCGGAATTACAAAAGGGAATAAAGGCTATGGGTTTTGAGGAGATGTCTCCTATTCAAAGTCAGGCTATACCAGTGTTATTAGACGGAAAAGATGTTATTGGACAGGCGCAAACAGGGACGGGAAAAACAGCAGCCTTTGGTATACCGATTTTAGAAATGACAGATTCAACAGACAAAACAATACAAGCATTAGTACTTTGCCCTACTAGAGAATTATCAATTCAAGTAGCAGAGGAAATTAGCAACTTAGGTAAATTTAAAAAAGGCTTAAAAGTTCTTCCAGTATATGGAGGACAGCCAATAGATAGACAGTTAAGAGCTCTAAAGGCTGGAGTACAAATAGTAATAGGTACCCCAGGAAGAGTCATAGATCATATAAAAAGAAAAACTATTAAGACAGAAAATATCAAGCTAATGGTTTTAGATGAAGCTGATGAGATGTTTGATATGGGCTTTAGAGATGATATTGAACTAGTTATGAATACTTTGCATGAAGACAGACAAACTATATTCTTTTCAGCAACTATGGCACCAGAAATAGTTAAATTTGCTTCTAGATATCAAGATAATCCTGAGCTTATTAAGGTAGTTCATAAGGAACTTACTGTTCCTAATGTAGAGCAGGCATATTTTGAAATGAAAAATCATATGAAAACAGAAATCCTTTCAAGACTAATGGACATGTACAACCCAAAGCTTACAGTAGTATTTTGTAATACTAAAAAGAAGGTTGATGAGCTTACAGGAGAACTACAAAGCAGAGGATACTTTGCTGATGGACTCCATGGGGATTTGAAACAAAGTCAAAGGGATACTGTAATGAACAAGTTCAGAAAGGGTACTATTGAAATCCTTATAGCTACTGATGTAGCTGCAAGAGGTCTTGATGTAGACGATGTGGATTTAGTTATTAACTACGATATGCCACAAGATGATGAATATTACGTTCATAGAATTGGTAGAACAGCCAGAGCTGGAAGAGAAGGAAAAGCATTCAGCTTCGTTTCTGGAAGGGACATATATAAGCTTAAGGATATTCAAAGATATACTAAAACAAGTATTGAAAGAAGAGACCTTCCTACCCTTAAGGATATAGAATCTAATTATACCTCTACAATGCTAGAGAAGATTAAGCAAGAGATCGACAAGGGTGAACTTTCAAAATATGAAACAATAGTAGATACCTTGCTACAAGAGGATTACACATCCCTTGATATTGCAGCGGCTCTTTTAAAGTTCTATATGGTTGAGAATAGACTTGATGGACATGAAGAGTTGGATATGGTTGACTTTGGTAAGAAGCAAAGCTTTAGTGACAATAGAGACAGAAATAGGGATAGAGATAGAGGAAGCAGCAAAAACCCTAGATCAGTTGGTCGTTCTAAGGGCATGACTAGACTATATATAAATACAGGAAATAAAGATGGTGTTAGCCCAAGACATATATTATCAGCTATCCTTCAGGAATCGGATATAAATAAGAAATATGTAGGCAATATAGATATATATGATAAATTTACATTTGTAGAGGTCCAAAAAGAATATTCAGGACTTGTAGTTGAAAGTGTGAATAATCAGAAGATCAAGGGCAAAAAGGTACTTGTAGAAGTTGCCAACCCAAAAAAATAACATTGACAAAGTAATTATCAATGTGCTAAACTATCTGACAGAGTTAAAGCAACCTTTAATTTGGTACAGAGAGACCAGCAAGGAGGAATATTGATGATTATAGTAAATGTAGGATTTTTTTGTTATACTCAAAAAATAAAATATAAGAAATATTTAAAGCAATGGATTAGTGATTTATTCACCAGTTTATTGCTTTTTGTTTTTGTATATATTTCTAGGGTATAATACTATGATAAGAACAAGTCTAATTGGAACGGAGGATAAAAGATGATAGATATATTGATAGATAAAATAATTGAAAGAAAAAATCCAACAGTGGTGGGACTAGATCCAAGGCTGGACTACATACCAATTCACATAAAAGAAGCGGCCTTTGAGGAATTTGGCAGGACAGCTCAGGGAGCAGCAAGTGCATTTCTTCAATTCTCTAAGATAATAATCGATTCTATATATGACATAGTGCCTGCAGTTAAACCACAAATAGCTATGTTTGAACAACTAGGTTTCGAGGGCATAAAATCCTATATTGAAATTATAGACTATGCTAAATCAAAGGATCTTGTAGTTATTGGAGACATAAAGAGAAGTGATATTGCATCTACTGCTGAAGCCTATTCCAATGGTCATATTGGAAGAGTGGATATAGAAGGAGACCTACACCAGGTATATAAGCAGGACTTCATAACCTTAAATCCCTATCTTGGTATTGATTCCATAGAGCCATATAAAAAGGATTGTAGAGACTATAATAAGGGTTTGTTTATATTAGTAAAGACATCCAATCCTAATAGTGGACAGCTCCAAAACCTTGTTATAGAAGGGGAGATGCTTTATGAAAAGGTAGGTAAGCTAGTATCTGAGTGGGGAGGAGACTTGATAGGAAAACATGGATACAGTCTTATTGGCGCAGTAGTAGGAGCTACTCATCCAGAAGAGGGAAGGAAGTTAAGGAATTTAATGCCGCATAGCTTCTTCTTAGTTCCAGGTTATGGAGCACAGGGTGGAAGAGCTCAGGACTTGAAAGGCTGTTTCGATGATAAGGGTTTAGGTGCCATAATCAACTCCTCAAGGGGAATTATTGCAGCATATAAGAATGAAAAATATAAAAATGAATTTAGTGAAGAGGAATTTGGGCATGCAGCAAGAAAGGCTGCTTTAGATATGAAAGCTGATTTGCAGGGGGTATTAAGTTGAAAGCAAGACTGATATTGGAAAATGGAGTGATATTTGAAGGAAAAGCATTTGGACACTTACGTGAAATAGTTGGAGAAGTGGTATTCAATACATCTATGACTGGTTATCAGGAGATAATAACTGATCCTGCTAACCATGGACAGATAATCACTATGACATATCCTTTGATCGGAAACTACGGAATCAACCTAGATGATATGGAATCAGATGGTGCCAAAATTAAGGGGCTAATTGTGAGAGAAAAAGCTGACTTTCCAAGTAACTGGAGAAATGAAATGGAGCTTCATGGTTATATGAAACAAAATAGGGTCTTAGGTCTTGAAGGTATAGATACAAGAGCTCTTACAAAGATTATTAGGGATAATGGCACTATGGTTGGAATAATAACTTTAAGGGAACTCTCACCAAGTCAGATAGAGCAGAAGTTCGAAACTTATCATAATAAGGGTGCTGTAGAACAGGTATCTTTGGCTGAGAAATATACAATAGATGGAAGTGGTAAGCATCTAGCTATTGTAGACTTTGGGATAAAGAGAAGTATTATAAACATATTGAAAAGTATGGGCTTCAAACTTACTATATATCCTTTTAATACATCTAATGAAGAGATTCTTATGGATAATCCAGATGGAATAATACTGTCAGCTGGACCTGGGAATCCAAAGGATTCAAGTGAAATTATTAATAATATTAAAGGCTTATTGGATAAGAAACCAATATTAGGATTTGGTCTTGGCCATCAATTACTTGTCCTAGGACTTGATGGAGATACAGAAAAGCTTAAATATGGACACAGAGGTTCAAACCATCCTGTAAAGGATCTTTTTAATAACAGAATCTTGATTACATCACAGAATCATGGATATGTAGTAAATGAAGATTTGCCTGAGAACTTAGTAGTTACTTACAGAAATATAAATGATGGAACTATAGAAGGTTTTAAACACAAGATTCTTCCTATAATGGGTGTACAGTTTAGTCCAGAAGCTTATATATTTGAGGAGTTTATAGGTATGTTAGGAGGATTTGAAGATGCCAAGAGATAATAGTATTAAGAAGGTTTTAGTTATTGGCTCAGGTCCAATAATAATTGGTCAAGGGGCAGAGTTCGATTATTCTGGAACTCAAGCATGCCAAACTCTTAAGGAAGATGGAGTGGAAGTAGTACTTGTAAATAGTAATCCAGCTACAATAATGACTGATAAAGGAGTAGCAGACCAGACATATATTGAGCCTTTAACCGTAGAATTTATAGAGAAAATAATTGCAGAGGAAAGACCTGATAGCCTTATTGCAGGTATGGGAGGACAAACAGGCCTAAACCTTTCCGTAGAGCTTTATGACAAGGGAATCCTTGATAAATATAATGTAAGAGTAATAGGAACCTCTATTGAGTCCATCAAAGAAGGGGAAGACAGAGATAAGTTTAAAAAGCTTATGGAGAGAATAAATCAACCAATAATCCAGAGTGAAATTGTTACAAATCTGGAGGAAGGACTAAAGGTAGCCAATGTCTTGGGATACCCTATAGTAGTAAGACCTGCTTATACATTAGGTGGAAGTGGTGGAGGAATCGCCGAGGATGAAGAAGAACTAAGGGATATATTGACTTCAGGACTTCATCTAAGCCGTGTAGGCCAAGTTCTATTAGAAAAGAGCATAAAAGGTTGGAAGGAAGTAGAGTACGAGGTTATTAGAGATTCATTTGGAAATACTATTGCTGTATGTAATATGGAAAATGTGGATCCTGTAGGGATTCATACTGGAGATAGTATAGTAGTTGCTCCAACTCAGACTCTTTCAGCATATGAATGTAAAATGATGAGAAAAGCATCCATAGATATTATAAATGCTATAGAGATAAAGGGAGGTTGCAATGTCCAGTTCGCCCTAAATCCAAATAGCTTTGAATATGTTGTCATTGAGATAAATCCTCGTGTAAGTCGTTCTTCAGCTTTGGCATCCAAAGCAACAGGCTACCCTATTGCAAGGGTTGCTTCTAAAATAGCACTTGGATATGCACTAGATGAAATCCAAAATCAAGTAACTGGAAACACATATGCTTGCTATGACCCTACTATAGATTACGTAGTGGTTAAGATTCCAAAATGGCCTTTTGATAAGTTCTTTGACGCTAAAAGAAGTCTTGGAACCAAGATGATGGCTACAGGTGAAGTAATGGCTATTGGAAATAGCTTTGAATCAGCTTTTCTAAAAGGAATCCGCTCACTAGAAATTGGCAAATACTCCTTAGTTCATAAGAAATCTGAGGAAAGAACCCTAGATGAACTAAAGGTAAGAGTTCAGATACCAGATGATGAAAGAATTTTCGACCTTGCAGAAATGATAAGAAGAAACTATAGAGTTGATATGGTTTCAAAGATAACAGGGGTAGATCCATTTTTCGTTCAGAAGATAAAGTGGATAGTCGATCAAGAGGAGAGTCTTAAGGAAACAAACCTAGATGAAATGCATGAAGCTTGGTTAAGAATGCTGAAGAAAAAGGGCTTTTCCGATAAAGGGATTGCAGATTTAATGAATTGTTCTCCTACTGATATATATAAATTGAGAAACCAATGGGATATCCATCCTGTTTATAAAATGGTGGATACTTGCGCAGGAGAGTTTGATGCAGTCTCACCATATTATTATTCTACCTATGATGAATATGACGAGGCTAAGATTACAAAGAATAAAAAGGTAATGGTTATAGGTTCTGGTCCTATTAGAATTGGTCAGGGAGTCGAGTTTGATTATTGTTCTGTACACAGCGTACTTGCACTTAAAAAAGCTGGTATCGAAACTATTATAGTTAATAACAATCCAGAAACGGTTAGTACCGATTTTAACACAGCTGACAAACTTTACTTCGAGCCTCTTACTGAAGAAGATGTCTTAAACATCGTTGAGAAGGAAAAACCTGATGGAGTAATCCTTCAATTTGGAGGGCAAACAGCTATTAAATTGGCAAATTTCTTTAAGGAGATGGATATTCCAATACTTGGAACCAAGCCTGAACAGATAGATGCTGCAGAGGATAGAGAGAAATTCGATGCTCTTATGGAAGAGCTTAATATTTTGAGACCTAAGGGTAAGGCGGTTTGGAACTTAGAGCAAGGAATTAAAGAGGCTGATGCACTTGATTATCCAGTACTTGTTAGACCATCCTATGTTCTTGGAGGTCAAGGTATGGAAATCACTTATAATGAAGCTGAATTAACCAAATACCTTATAGATGCTTTTATGAAGGATAAGAAAAACCCAGTCTTAATCGACAGATACTTATTAGGTAGGGAGATTGAGGTTGATGCAATCTGTGATGGTGAGGATATTCTTATTCCAGGTATTATGGAGCATCTTGAAAGAGCAGGTGTCCATTCTGGGGACAGTATCTCCATATATCCAACTCAGAATGTTTCAGAAGAAATTAAGGAAAAGATAGTAGAAGAGACTAGGAAAATAGCAATTGCCCTTAAAGTTGAGGGTATGATAAACATTCAGTATATAGAATTTAAAGGTGAATTATATATAATAGAGGTGAATCCACGTTCTAGTAGAACAGTACCATATATCAGTAAAGTAACTGGAGTTCCTATGATAGAGCTAGCTACAAGAACCATGTTAGGTGAAAAACTTAAGGATATGCCTTTTGGAACAGGCTTATATAAAGATGCCAATAAGATAGCCATAAAGGTACCTGTATTTTCTACACAAAAACTTCCAGAGGTAGAAATGAGCCTTGGACCTGAAATGAAATCTACAGGTGAAGTTCTGGGAGTAGGATATGATTTAGTCGAAGCTTTGTATAAAGGGTTTGTAGCAGCTGGTATGGAAATACCAAATACTAACAAAACCATATTAGCTACCATTAATGAACATGATAAACAAGAGTTTTTACCATTGGCAAAGCAGTTTGCAGCAAGAGGATTTAAATTTGTAGCTACTAGTGGTACTTCTAAGTTCTTAACCAATGAAGGTATTGAATCTCTAGAGATTAAAAAACTTGGAGAAGGATCTAATGATATAATTGATAAGATTAGAAGTGGTAAGATAGACATGGTTATTGATACTCCTACTAAGGGTAAGGATTCTACTACAGATGGGTTTAGAATCAGAAGAACAGCCATTGAAGCAGCTATAAATGTATTTACTTCCCTTGATACTGTAAGGGCATTGTTGCGTGTTATAGAAGCAGAGCTTGATTCGAATAAGGTGGGAATAGTAAACCTAGGAGCTGAGGAAAATGTGTAATGAAAACAAAAGAGCTAAGATAGAGTCTTATGTATTAGAGAATTCAGAAATCAGTCCAGGGATATTTAGAATGGTAGCTGCCTCAAATAGAATTGAGGCAACTGCAGTAGCTGGACAGTTTGTTAATTTATATTGTAGAGAAGGAAGTAGACTGCTACCAAGACCCATAAGTATTTGTGAGATAGACAAGCAGAACAATACTCTGACCCTTGTCTATGGAGTTGTGGGTAAGGGTACTGATGAATTTTCAAAGATAAGGGCTGGAGAGTATATAGAACTACTTGGACCTTTAGGGAATGGATATCATATAGATGAAAGCCTTGATAAGCACATACTAGTTGGAGGTGGTATTGGGATTCCACCACTACTTGAACTTGTAAAGCAACTTAAGGGTGAAAAATATGTATACCTAGGTTTCCGAACAGGAGAATATCTAGCTGAGGAATTTAGAAAGTATGGTGCAAGGGTTTATATTGCTACTGATGATGGAAGTGTAGGGCTTAAGGGAACAGTTGTGGACTTGCTAAGAGAAAATCATGCAGAAGGAAATATGGTCTATGCCTGTGGACCGAAGCCTATGTTAAAAGCAGTGGCAAGTTGGGCAGAGGAAATGGAAATAAAGACGCAACTTTCCTTAGAGGAAAGAATGGGTTGCGGTATAGGCACCTGTGTAGGCTGTGTAGTTAAAATAAAGGCTGAAGATACTTGGAATTATAAAAAGGTATGCGTTGATGGACCTGTATTCTGGAGTGAGGAGGTAGTTTGGGATGTATAAAGGCTTAAATCTTGAAATAGATATTGCAGGAGTAAGGTTAAAAAATCCTGTTATGACTGCCTCTGGAACCTTTGCAGCAGGGAAGGAATACTCAGAATTCATAGACTTAAATCAACTAGGTGCAGTAGTAGTAAAAGGCATTGCCACAAATCCTTGGACTGGCAATCCTCCACCACGAATTGCTGAAACCTATGGCGGAATGTTAAATGCTATAGGCTTACAAAATCTAGGAGTAGAACATTTTATCAATGAGGATATACCATTCTTAAGAAAGTTTGATACCAAGATTATAGTAAATGTTATAGGAAAGACTGTAACAGAATATTGTGAAGTTGTAGAAAGACTTTCTGATGCAGATGTGGATTTAATAGAACTGAATATATCATGTCCTAATATCAAGGAAGGTGGAGTCAATTTTGGGACTAACTGCCAAAGCGTTGAAGATGTTACAAGAGAAGTTAAAAAATATGCTAAACAGCCTGTTATAGTAAAGCTTAGTCCCAATGTTTCAGATATAGTAGAAATAGCCAAGGCAGCAGAAGCCGGGGGAGCAGATGCTTTATCCTTGATAAATACCATTACAGGTATGGCCATAGACATCCACAAGAGAAAGCCTATCCTAGCCAATAAAACAGGTGGACTATCTGGGCCTGCCATTAAACCTGTAGCTATTAGAATGGTATATGAAGTTGCTAAGAATGTAAACCTTCCTATTATAGGCATGGGTGGGATAATGAATGGCGAAGATGCAATAGAGTTTATTCTTGCAGGGGCAACGGGGGTGGCTGTAGGTACGGCTAACTTCGTAAATCCTAGGGCGACTATAGATGTTCTTGATGGGATTGTAGACTATTGTAATAAATATAATATCAAGGACTTAAAGGAAATAAGGGGTATGGTAAATAGGTAATAGGGAATAGGATTAAGTCATTCCGACTGGAGCGAAGCGGAATGGAGGAATCACCTCGTTTGAAAGTATAGAAAATCGGAGATCCCTCGGCTAGGCTCGGGATGACAGAATAGAAAATCTGATAATTTAAGGAGGAAAAGATGATAGGTAGAGATAGAGTTGAAGAGATACTTATGGAGATTGGTGTTTTGCAGGAGGGACATTTCCTCTTAACATCAGGGAAACATAGTGGACAATATATGCAGTGTGCTAGAATTCTAGAATACCCTGAATATACAGCTGAGCTTTCCAGCATTATATTTGAAGCCTTTAGGGATGATCGTATTGATGTAGTAATAGGGCCTGCAATGGGAGGAGTAATATTCTCCTATGAGGTTGCAAGACAACTGGGAGTTAAAAATCTCTTTGCTGAAAGAGAAGATGGTAAAATGACCCTAAGAAGAGGCTTCTCTATTCCAAAAGGAGCAAGAGTACTTATAGCAGAAGATGTAATAACTACAGGAGGTTCTGTTCGAGAGGTCATGGAAATAGTAAAGGCTCATGAAGCTGAATTAGTAGGTGTTGCTATTCTAGTAGATAGATCTAACGGAACATTAGATTTTGGATGTAAACTTCAAGCTGCATATACAACTGAGGTAATATCCTATGAGGAGAATGAATGTCCAATTTGTAAGGAAGGAAAAATAGAGTTGGTGAAACCGGGTAGTAGAAAAGTTAAATAATAGATTTGATGCAGAAGGACTTTAGGATTACCTAAAGTCTTTTAATTTTTTTTATTGATCGTCTATCATAATAATGATAAAATAATGCTGTTGAGAAAAACTAATGATGATAATATTTTCTTCATATTAACTTCATAATTATGATGTGATATAAATTGAGGTGAAAAAATGCCACATATTCGTCCTATATCTGACTTGAGAAATCACTTTACGGATATAGCAAAATTAGTAAATGAATCAGATGAGCCCGTATTTTTAACTAAGAATGGTTATGGAATCATGGTAGTTATGAGTATAGAAGCCTACGAGAAACAGAAGATAGAAAGTGAACATTGTGAGAAGCTAAAAGAAGGAGAAAAGAATGAAGAGAAGATGGAAGAATAGAAGTAAGGCTAGGGTGTAATCCCTTGAATAAAGAATTAATATTTAAGATATTAAAAGTAGTAATTATATTAAGTTTCTTCATCATAGGATTTAGTTTTTTTCTTTTTAGTAATCCTAAACCAATCATTCTAGGATATATATTTGGTGTTTTAATAAATATATTATCCCTCTTCCTAATAAACGTTTCAGCCTATAGGCTGGTTCGGATGTCACCTAAAAAGGCTAAATTTCGTGCTTCTTTCAACTATTTTTTAAGGTTTTTTATTTATTTTCTAGTCTTATTTATTTCCATTAAAGCTGATTATTTAAATTATTTGGCTACATTTGTAGGCTTGATTATGGTTAAAAATGCTATTTTTATTTTAAATTTCATAGATAAAGATTTTTTGAATTAAACAAGTAATTCATATTAGTAAGGGGTTGGGTTAATGAAACTGTCTATTTTAAGAGGCTAGGGAAATAATTCTAAAGGCTGAAAAGGAAATTGAAAGACAAAAGAAGATAGCTTTAGATGAAATAAAAACTATGTCAATAGATATGGGTGTATTAATTGCATCCAAAATTATGGAAGAAGAAATAAGTGTGGATAAGCAAAACTATCTAATAGATAAATTTATTGATGAGGTAGGTAGTTCAGAATGGCTAAGTTAAACAAGAAGGTGGATTTTTCTTTAACTGGGGACTTTTCTTTAATAGAAGCCAGCCTTGAGTTTAATAAGATTAAGGATTCTGAAAAGGAATTTAAATAAGTTAAGGATATCTTAGAAAAGGAATCCGATTTAGTAGATGTTTTAACTGACTCCAATATTATAGCTGGGGAGAAAGAAGCTCTAATAAACAATATCTTCAAAGGACGAGTATCCGATGAAATGCTGGACTTATTGAATAAGATTTTCCTAAGATATACTCAGATAGTTTCTGTTACAGCTATTACAGCACTACCTATGGAAAAAGAAGCACAAGAAAGGCTTAAGGCTACTTTAAGTTCTAGGCTTAATAAGGATATAGTCCTTACAAATGAAGTAGATAAAAAGATTATTGGAGGGATTCTTTTAAAGGTTGGAGATAGGATTATGGACGCCACAATTCTTTCAGAACTTAAGACTATCAGAAGCAACTTAAGAGAGGCCTCTATATAGGAAGCTGAGGTTTTGTTATGGTATTAGAGTCATACGATATAAGTCAGGTTATAAAGGAACAGCTTAAGAAATATGAAAAGAATATTAGTCTAGTGGATACAGGAAATATCCTTCAAGTTGGTGATGGGATTGCTCGAATTTCTGGCTTGGATGCTTGTATGTCCGGTGAATTAATAGAATTCCCTGGAGGTATATATGGAATGGCATTAAACTTAGAAGCTGACAGTGTTGGATGTGTACTATTAGGTGATGATAGGGATATAAAAGAGGGCGATATAGTTAAGAAAACGGGTAGAATTGTAGAAGTGCCCGTTGGGGAAGAACTTATTGGAAGAGTTGTCAACTCCCTTGGTCAACCAATTGATGGTGGAGGTAATATAGGAGCAAGAAAGTATCAACCAATAGAGAAAATTGCTCCAGGAATTCTTGATAGAAAGTCTGTACATGAGCCTTTACAAACGGGTATAAAGGCTATAGACTCCATGTTTCCTATTGGTAGAGGTCAAAGGGAGCTTATAATAGGAGATAGACAGACAGGAAAGACATCTCTGGCTATAGACACTATTATCAATCAAAAGGGACAGGATGTTATCTGTATATACGTAGCCATTGGTCAAAAGAGGTCTACTGTAGCTCAGATTGTTGAGATCCTTAAGAATAAACAAGCAATGGATTATACTATAGTGGTGGCATCCACTGCTAGTGAACTTGCTCCATTACAATATATAGCTCCTTATGCAGGTGTAACTATGGCAGAGGAATTCATGAATGAAGGCAAAAGTGTATTAATAGTATATGATGATCTATCTAAGCATGCAGTAGCTTATAGAACTATGTCATTATTACTTAGGAGAGCTCCTGGTAGAGAGGCTTACCCTGGAGATGTTTTCTATCTTCATTCAAGATTACTAGAGAGAGCTGCTAAGTTAAGTGATGAAAATGGAGGGGGGTCTATAACTGCCCTGCCAATTATAGAAACCCAAGATGGAGATATTTCAGCATATATCCCTACTAATGTTATATCTATTACGGATGGTCAGATATTCCTTGAAACAGATTTATTCTTTGTTGGACAAAGACCAGCTATTAATACGGGATTATCAGTATCTAGAGTTGGAAGCTCTGCTCAAATAGGTGGTATGAAAAAGGTATCAGGAAGGCTAAAACTAGAGCTTGCTCAATATAGAGAACTAGCAGCTTTTGCCCAGTTTGGATCTGAGCTCGACAAAGGTACTCAAGAAAGGCTGGATCAAGGGGAGCGTATTATGGAAATCCTCAAGCAACCACTATATTCAACAATTAAGGTTGAGCACCAAGTTATAGTCCTTTATGCAGTAATAAATAAATATCTAATAGATATTCCAGTAGATCAGATTACACGTTTTGAAGATGAGTTTATAAAGTTTGTAGAAGGATCTTACCCTCAAATATTATTAGATATTAGGAAAACTAAGGATTTAACTTATGATACGGAAAATGATTTGGTAAAGGCTATTACAGATTTTAAGAAGATATTTAGCCTAAACTAAGCTTAAGGGTGATTAGATGGCACAATCCATAAGGGAAATAAAGAGGCGAATAAGGAGTATTTCAAGCACTATGCAGATTACAAAAGCTATGGAGCTTGTTTCTTCTGCAAAGCTTAATAAATCAAAAGCGAGATTAATTAGAACTCGACCTTATTACCTTACTGTTTTAAGAAATATTCGTCAGACTTTAAATATAATTGGTGGTGACCATCCTTTATTAAGGGAAAGACCAATTAATAAATCATTATATATAGTAATTTCAGATGATAGGGGATTGGCAGGAGGATATAATAGTAATGTTGTAAAATTAATAGAAGAAGATGCTAGGGGCAGGGAGAAGGATGCTTCCCTACTATTAATTGGAAGTAAAGCAGTCGACCATTTTAGAGGAACTGACTTTAAGATAAGAGAAAAATTCATAGGTATTACTGAGGACCCTAATTATAGTGATGCTGAGAAAATTGGAGAGATAGCATTTAATCTTTATGAAAATTATGTAATTGATGAAATAAAAGTTGCCTATACCAGGTTTATAAACAATATAACTCATGAACCTACACTAACTCAATTACTCCCTCATGGACATTTTGAGGATATAGAGGAAAGGGAAAACTCTGTAATAGATTTTGAACCATCTCCTGAAGCTGTACTGGATTATTTAATACCTAAATATATCAATAGTTACGTTTATGGTGCTTTGATAGAAGCATCTTGTAGTGAGCAGTCATCAAGGAGGCTTGCCATGGAAGTAGCTACTAAAAATGCTAAAGAAATGATTGATGATTTAAAGATTACTTACAATCGTGCAAGACAGTCTGCAATAACTACAGAGTTAACAGAGATTATAACCAGTGCAGAGGTTCTAAAGTAACAAGGAGAGGAGAGTGGTACTGTGAAAACAGTAGGAAAGGTAGCCCAAATAATCGGTCCTATAGTAGATATAAAATTTAATGAAAATGAAATGCCAAAGCTTTTAAATGCTATTGATATATATAAAAATGATGGTGAAAAAATAGTAGTTGAGGTAGCTCAACATATAGGTAATGACATGGCAAGATGTGTTTCTATGGGGGTCACCGATGGCCTAGTAAGAGGCATGGATGCATATGATACTGGAGAAGCTATTCAAGTACCAATAGGACGGGAAACTCTGGGTCGAATTTTTAATGTCTTAGGAGAGCCCATAGATGGAAAAGAACTAGTAGCTACGGGAGAAAAAGCTTCTATTCATAGGCCTGCTCCTAGTTTTGAAGAGCAGGATACATCAAATGAAATTCTTGAAACAGGTATTAAAGTAGTTGACTTAATTGCACCCTATGCAAAAGGTGGAAAGATTGGACTATTTGGTGGTGCTGGAGTAGGAAAGACGGTTTTAATACAGGAACTTATACACAATATCGCTAGAGAGCACGGCGGACTATCAGTATTTGCTGGTGTAGGCGAGCGTTCAAGAGAAGGTAATGACTTATATTACGAAATGATAGAATCAGGTGTAATAGATAAGACTGCTTTAGTATTTGGTCAAATGAACGAACCACCAGGTGCGCGTATGAGGGTAGCCCTTACTGGTCTTACCATGGCAGAGTATTTTAGAGATAGAGAAGGTCAAGACGTACTTCTATTTATAGATAATATTTTTAGATTTACCCAAGCGGGCTCAGAGGTTTCAGCCCTTCTAGGCAGGTTGCCTAGCGCCGTAGGTTATCAACCTACTCTTGCCACTGAAATGGGCCAGCTTCAGGAGAGGATCACATCTACTAAAAAGGGTTCTATTACTTCTGTTCAAGCTGTTTATGTACCAGCAGATGATTTAACTGATCCTGCTCCTGCCACTACTTTTGCCCATCTAGATGCTACAACGGTATTATCTAGGGCTATATCTGAGTTGGGAATTTATCCTGCTGTTGACCCACTAGATTCTTCATCTAGAATGTTGGATCCACAGGTAGTTGGAGATGAGCATTATGCAGTTGCTCGTCGAGTACAGGAAATCTTACAAAAGTATAAAGATTTACAGGATATAATTGCTATTATGGGAATGGATGAGTTATCCGATGAAGATAAACTAGTAGTGAGCAGGGCAAGAAAGGTACAGAGATTCTTGTCTCAGCCATTTAATGTAGCATCTGAATTTACAGGAGAAGAAGGTAAATATGTTCCCATTAGAGAAACAGTTAGAGGTTTTAAGGAAATCCTAGAAGGTAAACATGATGATGTTCCTGAATTAGCTTTCTTTATGAAGGGGACTATAGACGATGTTATCGCTAGTCTCAATAGGGGTGAGGAATAACCATGAGTCTATTTCATCTAAATATAGTAACACCTGAGGGTCAATTCTTTTCAGATGATGTTAAGAAGGTAGTATTAAGAGGATCTGAAGGGGATTTTGCTATTCTAAAAAATAGGGCTCCCTTGATTACGACTTTGAAGATTGGAATTATAAAAATCTTTAAGGATGATGAGGTCATATTTCATGCAGCCCTTGGAGATGGTTATGTTAGCGTAGATGGTTTATATACAACAGTTGTAACCAAGCGAGCTGAATGGCCTTATGAAATCGATGTTAATAAAGCCATTGAGGATAAGAAACGGGCTGAGGAACAATTAAGAGATAAGGGTAAAGACGTAGTTCATGCTCAGCTAGCACTTAGACGTGCTTTAACCCGTATTGAAGTTTCAAAACATGATTGGCTTGACCATTAAAAAAGGCCGCTTCCATTGTGCTTAGGCACAAAAGGAAGTGGCCCTTTTGATCTTTGTTTCTTAAATCATTCCATCTAACATTGCCTTATAGTTTTCTATTTCTATAAATAGGTTTGAAGAATCAGTTTTTACAGTGGACTTTTGGTTTTCTATCTCATTTTTAAAGCTTCTAAAGTCAATTAAGGATGTTTGACCCATTTGATATCGTACATCTTCAGTGAATAACTTAGCATTTAATGATGCTAATTTAATTTCTGATAATTTCAGGGTGTTATATTTTTCTAAAAGTAGTTGATATTGTGAATTTAATTTCTGGGTTACATCATTTTCCTTTATTTCAATCTGATAATCCCTAGTCTTTTTATCTGCAGATTTTAATTCTGCCTTCTTAGACTTTATACTTAAGGAATTCTTAAGGGCCTTTTCTAAATCATCATTAAAGTCTATTTTTAGTACATAATCCTTATCTGTTTCTGGAAGCTTACCGAACTCTATTTCATCCTCTATGGTGAGTCCGATAAGATTTTTAAATTGAAGAATCAGAGCATCCCTTTGATTTCTAAGGGATGCTGTATTATTGTCGAAGTCTAATAATGATTTCTGCAAATCTGTTATGGTTGCTGGAGGGATTAATCCTAATTCCAGTCTGTGTTTTGCAAGGTCCAATTGGCTTACCATAAGCTCACGATTTACTTCCATAAGGTTAATATTATTCTCTATCTGATGATAAAGGACAAACATCTTCTCAGCTGAATTTACTAGGGCAGTGTGGGATTGTTCATAGCCTAATTCAGCTGCTCTTATTTGGTCTTTAGCATCATCATTATTGCTACCCATTGGGTACACTGAAAGAACTTGCTGAAAGCTCTAAGGAGAACTGTATGGCTTGTGCTAGAGGCCCTAAATCAGGGCTGCCAGCATATGCATTTAATCCATCTGATACATTATAAATAGCATTTTGCAAGTCCCTCATGTCACCGCTGGAGTCACTTGAAGCATCTAATGCATCCTTCATATCATCAATGGAGTATCCGTCAACCTTAATTTGTAGGTTATTCTTAGTTACTATTTTTTCGATTTCATTATATTCTACTAGTATTGGATTATTCTTTTTACCATCTGCAGCTGATGCTGGTAGGCTAATAAAGATTGAAAATATTAATGTAAATACTAGTATTTTTAAATGTCTTTTATCCATTTTTACCTCCTTGCATTTAGACACTTCTTAAAGCATCTATTGGATTTAACATGCTTGCCTTTCTTGCTGGTGCCCAACCAAATACTATTCCTATAGCTGCTGAGAATCCAACCCCTAAGAATATGGCTGTGTAGTTTATTGTAAATGGAATCCCAATAATATCAGATGCAATATAGGTGATTGATAATCCTAAGATTGCACCTATAATTCCTCCCAATAAGGATAGGAATATGGATTCCAGCAAGAATTGTATTTGAATACTTTGAGGTTCAGCGCCAAGGGCTTTTCGAAGTCCAATCTCTGTAGTCCTCTCCGTTACTGAAACTAACATCATATTCATTATTCCAATTCCTCCGACTAATAAAGAAATAGCAGCAATTCCTGTTAGCATGGCAGTCATCATGCCCTGCATTGTTTCCATCATTTCAACAAGACTATCTAGATTAATTAGATTGTAGCTATCATCCTTGAAGTTAAATGCCTGATTAAGGACTAATTCGATTCTATCTATGGTGGGGTCAATTTGTTCTGTATCATCGATAATTATCTCAAGAGATAGGATATTCCCAACACCTGCCATTCCCATAGCAGTAGTGTAAGGAATCATGACCTTTCCATTTGGAGATGAACCTGCATTAATCATGGACATTATATCATTGGAGGAACCATCATCTAATACTCCAACTATGCTATAAGTTGTTCCATTTATAATTATATTTTCTCCTAGGGGATTTCTTCCAAACAATAGGGATTGAGAAAGCTCATTATCTATAATTGCTACCTTGTTTTTATTCTCCATATCTAGGATATTAAAGAACCTTCCCCTAGATATCACATCTTCAGTTGTTCTAAAGTAGACATCATTTTTTCCTTCTATGGTTACATCTTCTATGACATTACCATCCTTAACTACTGATGAAGTAAGGTTTAAGTTTGGAGATACACCAGTTACATTTTCTATTTCACTTATTCTTTCAATATCTGAAAAGGTCAATCCTTGCTTTAATGGTGTTCCAAAGGCTTGGACTGTAATCTTACCAGTACCCATACCCATAAATTGTCTGTTAGACTCATCTATTACTCCTTGGACAATGGATATAAGTGCTATGATTGCGGTTACACCTATAACTATACCCAAAATAGTTAAAAAAGAACGCATTTTATTATTAATAATATTTTGCCAGGACATCTTAATGTTTTCACTAAACATGACTTTCATCCCCTTCATAGAGGTTTCCGTCTAGTATCCTTACCACTCTATTTGCATATTTGGCTATATTGGCATCATGAGTTATCATTATTATTGTATTGCCTTCCTCATTTAGCTCTTTAAAAAGCCCCATAACCTGCTTTCCAGTTTTTTGATCAAGGGCTCCGGTAGGCTCATCAGCTAAAAGAATTGTAGGATTGTTGGATAAAGCCCTTGCAATTGCAACCCTTTGTTGTTGGCCTCCTGAAAGTTGATTTGGCTTATGCTCCATCTTTTCTTCAAGTCCTACTCTCTTAAGCATCTCCTCTGCTTGAATCCTTCTTTCATGAGGAGGTACATGTGCATAGATAAGAGGTAGTTCTACATTTTCTCTAGCACTTTGTCTTGGAAGAAGTTGAAAGGATTGAAATATAAATCCAATCTCTTTACTTCTAATTCGAGCTAGTTGTTTCTGACTTTGGTCTGAAATATTTCTTCCACCTAATATATAAGTGCCTGAAGTTGGAGTATCTAAACATCCAATAATATTCATCATGGTTGATTTTCCTGAACCAGAAGGACCTAAGATAGAAAGGAATTCACCCTTATGGACTAACAAGTCAACCCCCTTTAAGACTACTTGGTCTTCATCTCCCATTTTATATATCTTTACAATATCTTTCATGTCTAAAATTACTTCTCTCATATTAATCCTCCCTTGTTGGAGGGCCCATCATAACTGACCACATATCAATGGCAGGTATTAATACTATTTCATCAACTTCAATGCCTTCAAGTATCTGAACTATATTGCCATCATTTATCCCAACTTTAACTGCTTTAGTAGCTACATTTCCCCTGTTATCTCGATAGTATAGATATGGTAGGTTTTCATTATCGAATTGAAGGGCTTTCATTGAAATAGTAGTAGCATTTTCTGCTTTCTCATTAAGAATCTTAACCTCTGTAGATAGGCCTACCCTTAAGCTTTCGTTTTTTTCTAGGCTTATTTCAGCTTCAAAATAGGATACGCCATTTACTACCATAGCTCGCTTAGAAATATCAGTTACTTTACCCTTTACCTTTTCGTCTAAGGAGCTTATAGTTACCTCTGCTTCCTTATTTGGTGTAACTGCAGCTAAGTCATATTCATCAACCCTTAGATTTACTACTAAATCATCGTAATTTACAATATCCATTATTGGTGTTCCCATAATAAGGGATTCATTCTCTACAACATGTATCTCTGAAACCTCACCGCTTACTTCAGCTAAAACCCTCATATCCTCAGCTTGTTTAAGTATGGAGTTATATTGAGCTTGAGCTTGGTTAAGCTGCTCTTGTGAGATACGAATGCTTTGATTTAGGCTTTCTGATAGAGAACCGTAGTTTTTCTTTGCTGCTTCATATTGTTCGCTGGCAAGGCTCACGTTTTGATTTATGTTAGCTTCCATATTATCAAAGGAATTTTGTGCTGTATCTAATTGCATTCTTGCAGAATCAAGGGTGCTTTGCGCTTGTTCAACCTCTATTAAGGCTGCTCCACCTAATTGATATAAGCCCTCTATCCTTTCTAGATTAAGCTTAGCGTTATCATATGAGGCTTGGGCTGACTCTAATGCATTGGTAGTTTGAATTACCTGTTGCTCCATTGAGGAACCTTGAGCCTGTTCAAAGTTTAGTTTTGCAGTATTGAGATTTAATTCTGCTTGAGTCAACTGTTGATTTTTAGAAGATCCTTGAGCCATCTCAAGATTTATTCTAGCTAGTTCAACACTTGCCTTAGCCTGTTCTATACTTGAGGCTATATTGCTATCATCAAGTTCAAATAGTAAATCTCCAACATTGACAATATCACCTTCTCTTACATGGAAGGTTTCCACTGATAGACTACTCTTAGACACCACCTTTTGACTGTCAGCTGAGTCTACATTTCCCTCAAAGCTATAAAAGGTAATAATATCTTGAGTTTTAGCAACTTCTTCTGTATAATTTTCATCCTTTGGTTTTAAGGAATTAAATATTATTAAAGCTACAACTAATAGGCTTATAATAATAATTATTAATTTCTTTTTAGATATTCTTTTTAGCATTGTGTTCCCCCTCTTAATTAGTTAACCAGTAAAGTATATATTACTAATGTTAACACAATATGAAGCGTTTTCACATAATATTTATTGGGACTTGGATTTTTTCTTTAGTGCATCTCTTAGTCTTTTTTCATTTCCTATCCTAATGGCTTTAATATTTGGTATATGTTTAATGAAGCTTTGTATAGCAATCAATATAGCAATCAATATACAAGTTGGCCCAAATCCCATGTAGATAGTTGCCCCTATGAAGAAAGAAACTAAAGCCATTGTCCCTAGGGCTATATAGTCCGTAGCAAAGGTGGTTATTAGAATTACAAAAAAACCAATAAGTCCAAGCCAAATATTGATACCAAATAGCATGCCTAGAGTGGATGCGGTTCCTTTTCCACCTTTAAATCCCATAAAGAATGGGTAGTTATGTCCAAGGATCACTCCAGCTCCATTCAAATACAAGTTTAGCATGTTGTTTTCTAAAAATGAAATCGAGATTAAATATTTAATAATCAACAAAGATATAATTGCTTTAAAAATATCTAAAAGAGCAACTGCTACACCCATTTTCCAACCAAATTGGGTTACCGTATTGGAAGCCCCTGCATTTCCTCCTCCAAGGTTTCTAATGTCTACTTTTTTTATAGCCGTACTTAGAAAATAGGACCATTGAAGACATCCCATTAAATAGCCTATGAGAATCATCAAAAATAATTTGTACATATTATTCATCTCCTATAGGGGTATTATAGCATATGCATATGTAATAAAATACTGTTAAATGTTGAGATTAAGCTAATGTAAGAAGACTTGCTAGCCTTTTCTAATCAATTGACAAATAAAATTAACTATGATATTTTAATTAAAAAGATACCTTTAAACCAATCCGAGAGATTGGAAAGGCCAGCGTAAATTAAGACCATTCTTATGTCTTTACGCCAGTCCTCTAAGGGTTACCCATAATAAGGAGGAAAAACATGCTAAAAGGAAGAAATCTAATAGACCCAAGTGATTTGTCCATCGAAGAAATTGAAGAAGTTTTGGATTTAACAAGGGATATTGTAAATAATCCAAAGGAATTTGCTCATATATGTGATGGCATGATCCTTGGTACTTTGTTTTATGAGCCTAGCACTAGGACCAGATTAAGTTTTGAAGCCGCAATGTTAAGATTGGGTGGAAAAGTTGTTGGTTTCTCAGAGCCAGGCTCAAGTTCTGTCCAAAAGGGTGAAAGTCTTATAGATACCTTAAGAACCGTTGGAGCATATACTGACATCATAGTAATGAGGCATCCCAAGGAAGGAGCACCAAAGCTAGGAGCTAATATATGCCCTGTTCCCCTGATTAATGCAGGAGATGGAGGCCATCAACACCCTACTCAGACTCTAACTGACTTATTCACCATATTGGAATCCAAGGGGACCTTGGATAATCAAGTTATTGGTTTTTGTGGGGACTTACAATTTGGGAGAACTGTACATTCCCTTATAAAGGCCATGTCCAGGTATAAGAATATAAAGTTCGTATTGATTTCACCTGTAGAGCTGCAAGTTCCGGAATATATTAAGACTGAAATTTTGAATAAGAATGAAATTGAATATAAAGAAGTAGAAAGACTTGAAGATATAATAGATAGCTTGGATATCCTCTATATGACTAGGGTTCAAAAGGAAAGATTCTTTAATGAAGCCGACTACGTTAGACTAAAAGATAGCTATATTTTAGATTTAAAAAAGCTTGAAAAGGCAAAAAAAGACCTGGCTATTCTTCATCCACTACCAAGGGTTAACGAGATTAAGGTAGAAGTAGATCAAGACCCTAGAGCTAAATATTTCCAACAGGTAAAGAATGGGATGTTTGTTCGAATGGCACTAATGTCAAAACTTTTGGGGGTGAAGTAATGAATTTAAAGATAACTACTATAACTAAGGGAATAGTAATCGACCATATCAAGGCTGGTAAAGGCTTAAAGATATTTGATTTCTTAAAATTAGATGAAGTAGACTTTACCGTTGCTTTGATTATGAATGCTTCTTCTAACAAACTTGGCCGCAAGGACATTATTAAAATTGAAAATGTTATAGATATAGATTTGACTATGATAGGATTTTTAGATCCTAATATGACTATTAATATCATAGAAGATGAGAAGATAATTGAGAAAATTAAGCTTACCCTTCCAGAAAAACTTGAAGGCATTATTTCATGTAAGAATCCTCGATGTATAACTAGAGATGAAAGGGATGCAGTGCAAAAATTCGTTCTACTGGATAAAGAGAAGGTAATTTATAAATGTGATTATTGTGATCATATACATTCATAGATTTAATAAAAAAGGATGAAATCCACCTTTTAGATAGGGTGAGCTTTACGCCTGATACTAAGATAACTAAAAAAGAGGCTTCTAATCATCAATTTGATTAGAAGCCTCTTTATAAATAAATTTCCTGCTATTATTTAGGGAAGATAGAAGCCCATAATAATCTTTAACTGTCCATCAGCACCAATTATAAAATCATAGTAAAGATCATATAGGTGTTCATAGCTTTGGATGAATTCATTATCCATCATAAACATACCATAAGCCTCATATCTATTATAATTTGGTGGCATTAAAGGTGCTATTAATACTCCTCCTTCAATGGAGTAGTCTTCTTTTGTATTTAAATCATTAATAGCAAAGCCAGTATCTGAAGATTCATCCTGTATAAATTCCATTGATTTTATAGTTATACTTTGTGGTTCTCCATCTAGTAGATCAATATCTTCTATTTGACCAAAGACTTTCTTACCCCCACCACTAAGATATTCACTTGCAGCAGTTTGAACATCCACTATGGTATAAGGCGAAGGGGTAAATTCAAAAGTGAGAAAGATATTTTGCAATACTTCTTTAAAGCCATCCTCATCATTTAGAGAAATTCTAGCCTTCCTTTGTAATTCATCATCTACTAGTAGTTTATTTAAATCTGTTTCAAGATATAGGGTAGAATATATAGATCTATATGGTAGTAATTCTATATCTCCTAGTGTATTCTCTCCTGAATATATCTCCCACCTAAGGTTATAGTCTTCACTAGTTTTAACATCCCAATCTTCAGGTAATTCTAAAGTGAAAAAGCTAGAACCAATTGCTTTGTATCCTTCCATTCTTGGACTTAGCCTACTATCATTTAGGACTTTAATGCTAGAAGTCATATCATCTACCAAGCCTTGCATCTCCTCATATTCCTTTTTTAGTTTGTTATTATCTAAAGCAAATTGTACATCTGATGGCATCCTTAATATATAGGTATACCCGTTTTCTTGAAGTAATATTTTTTGACTAACTGGTGCTTGTTCCATATCCTCTTCTGTTATTAATTCTCCAACTAGTCTTTCGATACTAAATACTAGTCCGCCAAAATCTCTGTTGTTTTTACTATAGAAGTTTACACCATTTTCATAGTCTTCTGTAATGTATTTATCCTTCCACTGGCTGGGTATCTCAAGAGAAAAGTTGAATTCCTCACTACTAAATTGAATTTCGGATTTTGGGTCTGATGAAGTTTCTTTTGTGCAGCTTGAAAAGATTATTGAGCCTATAAGTATGAATATTAAAAGTAAGTAGGTTTTTTTGTTTCTAAGCATATTCACATCTCCATTCTCGTTAAAATTGTATCATGTAAATACAAGGAGAGGCGGAGAGAATCCACCCCATTAAATCCATAGATCTTAACTAATATCCGCTAGAAGTTTTAATC
>CAZPZN010000018.1:0-24409 GCA_964590735.1 uncultured Tissierella sp. | reverse complement strand
CACCGTATTTTTCAGCTAATTCCTTAACTCTTCTTTGGTTTTCCAAGTCCATTGCTCCTGCAGCCGTTCAGACAAAACATTCTGTTGCTGAAAATACTATCTCTGCAGGAGTGGTTTTGATACATTCTTCCATGGCTGGGCCAGGAATTCCGTCTCTGTCACCAATTACGATAGCCTTTAGGTTCTCATTAAAAATTGACATTAATCCACTTCCTTTCTTTTTTGTAGTTCTTTATAATCATTTTAATAATATGCTTATTATACTAGTTTTTAATATCCTTTAGCGGACATTTTGTTGAAGCCTACTTCATTAGTTGCTCCAGTTATAGCTTGGATTTCAACTGTAATTGAACCGTCTTCTTTCAAGCTTCCACCGAAACCTCCTGCTATGATATCTACATAATCAAGAGTACCAATTGTTTTGTCCATCTTTGGTAATTCGATGATTTCGTTAGCATTACCACCAGTTACTACTGCATTTGCTGAAGCATCAGCATCTGCTAGTGATTGGCTGGCACCGTCTCTACCTGCATATTCATCAGTGATGATAACAGTTTTGATGCCTTTAGCTTCGATTTTCTTAGTATTCATAATAAGGTCAGTATCTGGGTTACCGAATCCTTCTTGTGATATTATAACGCCATCTAGTCCAAAGAATTCAGCTAGTTTAGCTGTCCAGTTGGATGATCTCTCTTTGTCTGCAAGGTAAACATTCTCGTTAGTAATAATATTACCAATGTAGTTTATTGTTTTTCCGTGAGCAGCATAAAGGTCATGAACAGCTGGGTTATTCATTTGGTGGAAAGTAGTATTCTTATCACAAGCTGATACACAGTTTCCACTTACTATAGCTCCATCCATGATTTCTGTTCCATACATCATAGTTGGTACTATTTGCTTAGCATCTACTCCGTAAACATATGTGTCATGAAGTAATCCTTGAGTTTGAAGCATTTGTACATAAGCTACCTTTGGAAGCTCAGGATATTTCTTGATTCCTTCAAGGAATGTATCAGTTTCAAATACTTCAACTGTATCAGGAGTAAGACTCTTAGCAGTTTCAGCAAGATAAGCGGCAGCTTTGAATCCTGCGAATCTAACAGCTTTCTCATGATTGTGTTGTTTTAAACCTTCAATAGGTTCACAATTTAAAACAATGTTAATTGTCTTAGAGAATGGTGTGAAGTCTGCTCCAGGTCCTGTCATGTCGATGATACCCTCTTGGAAACCAACGATTTTACCAGTTGTCATTACCGCACAACCCTTTAATACATTGGTTTTACCGGATCCAACAACATCAACCTTTGACAATATCCCAGGGAAAACACCACCTGGACCTTCCACCTTAACTCTTGGTTCTACTACGTCTTTAACTGGTGTAATTCTTACACTTTCACCAGGCTTAGCAATATCAACCTCAACTGAAGCAAGGTGTTCATCTTCTTTAATAAGATTGATTAACTCCTCCTTATTAACGAATAACACACCGTTCTCAAGCTTAGTTGTATCACTAAATTGTACATCTTTAATTAGCACATGGCCTAATTCTAGACGCATAAATTCACCTCCTCTTATATTTACATGTATATATTTAATCCTGGCAACCAGGTTTAAATCTTAATTAAGTTTTATTCTGTTAGAGATTTTCACATTATGACCTTCTAAATTATGTGATTAGGCTAGTCCAAAATTATATTTTTTCAGACTTATGACATGAAGTTGCAATCATAATTGTTTTATGATTATCACTTCTATTATACCCTAAAAAAACATTTAATACTTACTTTTTAATAAATATTTTTTTCTCACAAAAAAAGAGTAAATAGCTAAAGCCTATTTACTCTCTGTTGGACTTTTAATTGTCCCGTCAGAGATCTGTCAAAGTATGGTCCTTTTACCTGAGAGTATCTATATAGATTTGGCAATCTACATATTACCCCTTCGGTGCCTTTTAGGTCTCTCCCATAAATTTCATCCAGACTAATATATAAGTGTCATCACTTATAACGATGTGATTATATCCCGCTTCTTAAGCGGCCGGGTTCCTTATTCTTCAACAGGTGGTGTGTCATAATCACTCACCTCGTTGCAATGGTGTGAAGTAATTGCTAGGCAATTACCTCTGATATTTAAATCTAGTATTTAATCGCTTGTTATTTAATTAACTAGACTATATTCATATTATATACCAAGGTAAAAAGTATTTCAATACTTAATTATTTAATATTGATAAACTTTATACGTATTTAAGGTGTTTTGAAGGTGTTTTTTTGGATAAATTTTTGTATGCATTGCAATAAGTGGTTCACAGCCTATTAGTGATTGCAAAAGCTTCTAAAGAAAGGTTAATAGTAGCTTTTATTTTACTTATTTACTCAAAGTTCTCAAAACAGTAAAAGGTTTAAATATATGCTTTTCTATTCGTAATAGCAAAATTACGGTTTTTCAATCGGCTTTAATATTTATTCAATATTAGGAAATCCTAACTGCCTTAAGGCCTCAAATATAATTATATTAGCTGAATTAGACAAATTTAAGGATCTTCCAATAGGTTTCATAGGAATTCTTATGGCATAGTCTTTATTCTTTTCTATTAAGTCTTCTGGTAAACCCTTGGTTTCCTTTCCAAATACAAAAAAGGTATTATCACTATAATTAAAATCACTATATTTATTCTCAGTCTTCGTGGTTGCATAGTAGAAATTGCCTTCAGGAAAAGTTTCTATTACCTCATCGAAACTATCATAATAATGTATATCTACTAAATGCCAGTAATCTAGGCCCGATCTTTTCAAATATTTATCGCTAACTGAAAAGCCAAGGGGTCTAACAAGATGTAGGGAAGTTCCTGTTAGTGCACAGGTTCTGGCTATGCTTCCAGTGTTGTGCGGAATCTCCGGCTCAACTAATACTATATTTAATGTCAATTAAACTTCATCTCCTAATATAAACTTTTCAATTACTTTAGCTACTCCGTCTTCATCGTTTGTTTCGGTTATATAGTTAGCTTCTAGCTTTACCCTTTCATCACCATTTCCCATAGCAACACCGAAACCTGCATATTTTAACATAGGAAGGTCATTTTCACTATCCCCTATGGCTATAACCTGATCTGGGCTTATATTCATCTCATTGCACAAATACTCAAGCCCTATTCCTTTTGATGCTCTAAAGTCCATTACTTCAATATTATTAGACCAAGATTTTGTTATATTCAATCCATCAATGGTTGAAAAATCTCTTCTTAAATTATTTAACCTTTCCATATCATTATCTATAAATAGGAATTTAAATATATTTAAGTCCTTATCTCTTAGTATTTCATTTTCATCTTCAAAAACTCTTACATCTATTCTTTGTGAATTATTAGAATAGTAATCAGCTATCTCTTTAATATAATGATTTGAATAAAGGTATTCTTCATTATAAAAATGATAGTATACATTGTGCTCTCTACCAAGCTCCATAATCTTTTTAGCTAAATCTATTTCTAATGGTCTATTGTAGATTACGTTTCTAGTCTCATCTAATATAATTGCTCCGTTACATGCTAATATAGGGTTCTCAAGCTGAAGGTCTTCTGCAAAAATTCTAGCTGACTTTAATATTCTTCCTGTAGCCAGCACTATATGTACTCCCTTTTCCTTGGCTCTACTTATGGCATTTCTAGTTCTTAAAGATACTTGATTATGGCTATTTAAAAGGGTGCCATCCATATCTATGGCAACAAATTTATATCTCATTTCACACCTCCAAAATAATATTACCATATGAAAAGAAAAAAAACCAGCTATTAGAGCTGGCTGTCAATATAGGCATTACCTTCTAATACAATTTCTACACTACCATCTAAAAATAGGGATTCTACCTTATTATCTTTAATATTAACTAAGACTTCAAGCTCTCCACCTGGTTGCTTTACATATTCATGTAGATTAGAATTATTATTTAATGCTAAAGCTACGCCTAGGGCAGAGGTTCCAGATGCACAGCTTCTTTCCCAAAATAGACTGTCCGTAGCCCTTACATATACTAAAGGAGTAAGAAAGCTTATATGGTAGTCGTAAAACATTATTCCAAATGCATCTAAGTCTTCATCATTAGTTTTAGATTTTATAGTTTTAAAGAAATTATCTTTATCCTCTATATCCTTATCTTCCACTATAAAGTGTGTAATCCCTGGAAAATCCACCCTTGTATAAGAGATTTCCTTGTTTTCATAACTTATTTCATCATTGGAAACCCTTTCAGGCAAGGGCATCTCAACTCTTGAAAAATATCGGTTTGACTTGTCAGTCTTCTTTACTTGACAATGTAATAGGTGATCACTGCCTGAGGCTTCAAGGATTACATTATAGAGGTCTTCAGATTTACTAATGCCAGGTAGATTTAAATGGACCATTAAGGCTGCCAAAGACCTGCTAGCATTTCCACAGAATTCCCCACCCATCATTTGAAGCCTTAGGGTATTTATGGATTTGCCTTCTGGAGTAGTCGCATCTTCAATAAAGCCTACTTGTTCTCCATGAACATTACCATATTCCATTAGCTTATTAGCTACATCCATATGGATAGACCGGTCCACCTTATCCATCACAAAGATAGTCATATTCTCTACAGGATTAACCTTTGTTATATTTAACTTCATAATTTCACCCTCCTAAATTTGAAACAAAAGGGAAACGTCGAAATGACATAAGTGGTCTAGGTCGCTTCCTTTTGTTCCTTTGTTTCACTAAAAATAAAAGACTTATCCTGGGATAAGTCTTTTAAGATCTATGGCAATAAATCTATAACCTCTATATCTTCATCTACAGGTTGAGATTCCACTGGTTCTATTGGTTGGGATATGGTCTCTAGTGTTGGCCCATCTGACTCCACTGTTTCTGGTAGCTGAGGTCCAACCTTATAGATATAATCCCTTTCTCTATAATAATCATAGTTGATTTGCGTTCTCTCAATTACAATACCATCTTTAATAATGGATTTAAAGGTTCTTACTTTATAGCCTGTTCTTCCTTCCTGCTGCAATACCCTAGCTCCTGGTTCTAAAGTTGCATCATAGATTTCCTGCACTTTATAAGGTATTGTTTGTAGTAGTTCAGGTTCTATTTTAACAGAATAATCCTTAGAATTTTTATCCCCATATACATAGAATTGAATAGTATTACCACTGATACTTGAATGTATATATATTGGAAAATCAAAATTATTCATAAACTTTAGATCCAAGTACCCTCTAGCTACTGCACCATCTGTACCTCTTGGAACATAAGCTGCAGCTATGGAGTGAGGATGTCTTTCTACTATTTTTACATCGGATAATAATAAGGCATTATATAGTGTTGTAGAGGATTGGCATACTCCACCACCCAGACCCGGTGTCAGCTCTCCATTTACTATAACTGGAGCTTCTGTATAAGCTGTTGAAGGTCCAATTGGGCCAACCAGTTCATTGAAGGAAAACTCTTCCCCTGGTAATACAAGAAGGTTACTTACAGCTTTAGCAGATTGCCTAATATTTTGAATCCTTCCTGATGAAGACCCCTTAAATGAAGTAGAAAATTGGCCAATTATCCCATTTACACGGCCTAGTAGGTCTTCGGTTATCTTTGGTTCTACTATATCTACAGGGATTTGAATATTCCCAGGATTATTAATAGAATCCACAATCTGATTTATAAGGTCACTCTTTTTAAGTGTGATACCTGGCATAGCTTTACTTACTACAAAGCTACCACTATTAAATTCAAGACTTGCATCCTTGGCTTCCTGATATAAGTCTTCTTCTATCTTATCTACTAATTTTAAGACTAAATCCCTATCGTATTTTGGCTCTAGTACAATATTGCCTTGGCCTTTTTTTAATTCCTTAATGAAACTATATCTTTCGATTGGATTACCTTCCCTACCTAAGCTGTAGGCTTCATCAACTGCCTTTTCAAAATCATAGGTGTATCCCAGTTCACTAAGGCTGATATCGTAATTCTTGTCTAGATATGACAGACTTATGGTTTTATCCATATCATCAGTTTGCTTCTGTAGACTGATAAAGTTTATTGCATCCTCTGGTCTTCTGTTTCCTACTTCATAGCCATCGATTTTAACTCCACTATATATGGTGTCAATGTTTATAGAGCTATCATAAATATAATATGCTCCACCCAGGACTCCACCCAGGACGATTATCACTAACAATAATATTAATAATGACTTTTTCATTTACTTCCCCCGCTTTTAAAAAATATGCAATATTCGGTTAAGGGACACTGGTGACAAATTGGCTTTCTAGCTTTACAGATCCTTCTTCCGTGAAATATTAAGAGGTGGTGAGCCTTAGTCCACATCTTTTTATCAATAATACCCATAAGTTGCTCTTCAGTATCATCTACATTGCTAGCTAGAGCTAGTCCAATTCGATTAGAAACCCTGAAGACATGAGTATCAACGGCAATTGCAGGAGTATCAAATGCATTAGAAACTACTACATTTGCAGTTTTTCTGCCTACTCCTGGTAAGGTCATTAGGTCTTCTTTTGTGTTTGGAACCCTACCATCATATTTACTTAATAGAATATGACAGGTAGCCAATATATTTCTCGCTTTAGTATTATAGAAGCCACAGCTATGTATTATTTCCCCTAGCTGTTTTTCATCTAATTTAATAAAATCTCCAGGAGTCTTATAATCCTTAAAAAGGACTGCTGTTGTCTTATTCACTTGAACATCTGTACATTGCGCCGATAAAATAGTTGCTATCAAAAGCTCAAATGGATTAGTAAAATCCAGTTCAGCCTTTGCATCGGGATACAATTCCAAGAGAAGGTCCAAGACTTCCCTAGCAGCTTTCTTAGTTAATTTTTTCATCTAATCACCTATTATCTTCTAAAGTATTTCTATATTATAGTCTATAATTTCTACCCTGCCATCACCATCTACAAATTTTATTACATTGGAAATAATTTGATTTGCATGTTGGCTATCATTTGTTACACAGGCAAATCCTATAACAGCTGACTGCCAATGATCATTTAAATCTACCTCTGCGATGGAAATGTTGAATCTGGATTGAAGTTTTCCAATTATGCTTTTAATGACATGTCTTTTATCCTTAAGAGAATCAGATTCGAAAATATTCAACTTTAAAGTACAAGCACCTATTAGCATTTTCTCACCTCGGTTAAATATCAGGTGTAATTGCCTGGCAATTACTTCATACCATTGCAACGAGGTGGGTTGTTTAGGGGATATAATCACCTCGTTATATTGTAAGTCTATATTATCTATTTTAGACTATTATATGCAAAAAATATAGTTACAATATTGAGACAATTTACAATTATTTCAGGTCAAGCCTTGGAGTGAAAAGAGGAGATTCCTCGACAGGCTCGCAATGACAATCTTTGCAATTTTAAAGGAACGGCTTCAGCCGTTCCAATGGTTTACTCTTTAATTATTCACTGTCTTTAAAGTATACCCGTTTCCTTTCCAACTAACTCAAATACTCTTACTGCTTCATCAAGTTGGTCTTTAGTGTGGGCTGCTGTTACCATACATCTCACTCTTCCAGTTCCCTTTGGAACAGTTGGGAATACAATTCCAGATACATAAACTCCATTCTCCAATAGTTTTTTAGAAAATTCCATTGTCTTTGATTCCTCTCCTATTATAACAGGTGTTATAGGAGTTTCACTATGACCTATATCAAATCCTAGTTTTCCTAGTTTTTCTTTAAAGTATTTTGCATTATCCCAAAGTCTATCAGTGTACTCAGTTGATTCCATTAACATTTTTAAGGCTTCTATTATTGCTCCTACTGCTGCAGGTGGTAAGGATGTTGAAAATAGTATAGGTCTTGCTCTATGGCTCAACCATTCATACATGGTCTTTGATCCTGCTACATATCCTCCAACTACTCCTATTGCCTTTGATAATGTTCCAATTGAGAAATCTACCCTTCCATGAAGGCCAAAGTGGTCTACAGTACCCCTTCCACTTTCACCTAGAACTCCAGAACCATGAGCGTCATCAACATATGTCATAGCCTCGTATTTCTCAGCTAAATTGACGATTTCAGGAAGTTTAGCAATATCTCCATCCATTGAAAATACACCATCAGTTATTATTAAAATGTTTTTATATTTATCTCTACTTTCCTTCAAAAGAGCCTCTAAACTATCCATATCGGAGTGCTTGTATATTCCTCTAGCTGCCTTAGAAAGACGAGTACCATCAATTATAGATGCATGGTTTAATTCATCGGAAATGATTATATCTCCAGCTTCAGTTACAGCTTGAATAGTCCCAGCATTACAATTAAATCCAGATTGATATATAAATGCTGCTTCTTCTCTTTTAAACTCTGCAAGTATTCTTTCTAGTTCTTCATGAATATCCATATTCCCAATAATAGTCCTAACTGCACCTGAACCTGCACCATATTTTTCTACTGCATCTATGGCACCTTTCTTAAGTCTTGGATGATTCGCAAAGCCTAGATAGTTATTCGAAGACAGATTAATAACTTTTTTTCCGTTCAAAATAACTTCTGATTGGCTCGCTGTTTCTAGTACAGGAAGTTTCCTGTAGACACCTTGATCCTTTAATTCTTGAATCTTTTCCTTTAAAAACCCTAACTCATGTACATTTGACAAAATTACCGCCTCCCAAATATTTTTGGATACTATATAAAATAAGTACTTAAAGTAAGTGTTAACCTTTTGTATTTGTTTAGGGAAGTAGATTGTTCTTTTCAAGAAGATTATCTATTTCCTTTTCATTATCTTTATTTTTCATATTATTAAGGGCAATACTTGCATTTCGTCTTAGAATATTTCTTCCTCTCCAAGCTCCAGCCATAGATCCATATTTTAGCTTGAACTCTCTATTACTCATAGATAATAGTTCTTCTATATCTATAGCTCCCTTTGTCTCATTAGGTGTAAATTCATCATGAAGGGATTTCTTTACATCCTTATTCTTGGGACAAACATTTTGGCATATATCACACCCATAGATATTTGCACCCATTTTCTTCTTCAATTCTGGGTTCATTTCCTTTGTTTGACTTTGATAGGAGATGCATTTCTTGGCATTTAATTTATATTCTTCTAAGGCTTGGCCAGGGCAAGCCCTTAAACATAGTTGACAATCTCCACATTGACTATTAAGAATCTTTTCATCAGGCTCAATGTCCAGATCGGTAAGTATGTAACCTAAAAATATAAAAGATCCATAGTCTTCATTAATAATAGAACAGTTCTTTCCATAGTAGCCAAGACCAGCCTTATGGGCTAGTTCCCTTTCAACTAAAGGTCCGGTATCAACGAAATACTTATATTCAAAGTCTTTTTTTTGTTTAATCTCACCTATTAGGGCCTCTAGTTTAGATTTTAACACTCTATGGTAGTCTATTCCCCATGAAGATTTGGAGAGTCTTCCTTTAAATTTATAATCAGCTTTTCCATCATATTCAATATTATATGAAAGGCCTATTACTATAATAGACTTGCAAGATTCCAAAGTAAGTTTAGGATCTATTCTGGCTAGTAAAACCTTTTCCTCAAACTCAGTTTCTATCTTATTTATTCTTCTAAAGTTGAGATAATCCTTTATTTCAACCAGAGGATTGCTATCTGTAAAACCTATCATATCAATATTTAATTTTTTTGCTTTTTCTCTTATATATTTTTTCATAGACTTTCTAACCTCATTATAACACATACTTCTACTTTTTTAATCTACCAATTAAGATTTTCTATGATATAATTAATACATCTTGGACAAAGTTCTTGGTCCAGATTCACTCACGTAGTTTGTTATACATTATTTATAGAAAAGAGATTTAGGATGTTCAATTTAAGAAGAAAATCTTTTAAAAAATTTGATTTTATACTGCTATTTACTATTATACTCTTATGTATATTTGGAATAGTGGTACTTTCGTCTGCAACTTTAAGCTATGATAATCCTCGCCTTGTTCAATCTCAAATTGTAGCAACATTATTAGGATTTGCAGCTATATTAGTACTAATACTATTAGATTATGATTTCCTAGGTAAACTTTACATACCTATATATGTAGTATGCATTGCCCTTCTTGTTGCTGTTTTAGTTGCTGGAACCGGAGACGAGCAATGGGGTGCAAAATCCTGGCTATATATTGGCGGATTCGGATTTCAACCTTCGGAATTTGTAAAGATTGGCCTTATTATTTCATTATCCAAATATATAGATAAGAATAAAGAAACAGTTAATATGCCCTTTACTCTTATAAAGATATTATTATTTGCTTTCTTGCCTGTAGTACTAATACTACTCCAACCAGATGCAGGGACTGCAATGGTGTTTATATTCTTTATAGCATCTATGTTATTTATTGCAGGAGTTAAGTGGAAGTACATTGGTATAGCTCTTGTAGCAGGATTATTGAGCCTACCTGTTTTATGGTTTAGACTTGATGAATTCCAAAAGAACCGTATTTTCAACTTCCTGGATCCAGAAAGGGATACCTCTGATACTGGATATCAGGCAATGCAAGGAAAGATTGCCATAGGAAGCGGTAAGGTTTTTGGAAGAGGATTATTTGACGGCTCATATACACAATATAATTATATCCCAGCTAAACAGACAGACTTTATCTTTGCAGTACTGGTCGAGGAACTAGGATTTATAGGTGGAGCAGGCCTAATCTTTTTGTATTTTATTATGATACAAAGGTTTATTAAAATAGCACGAAATAGTACGGACCTATTTGGGTCTCTTATGTGTATAGGGATTGCAGCTATGTATCTCTTTCATATTTGGGAAAACATAGGAATGACCATAGGCTTAATGCCTATTACAGGAATCCCCCTTCCCTTCTTTAGTCATGGGGGCACCTATCAATTAACAAACCTGATCTGTGTAGGTATAGTGTTGACCGTTGGACTTCATAGAGAAGGTCTAACTTTTGAAAGTAAATAGTCTTATAGCCTTTTTTAAAAAAGGCTATAAGAAAAACAAATATGAGTTTAGTATAGGTTATGACAGAGTTCTTTAACTCTGTCTTTTTTCATGCAATTTCTTGGTGCCAAAAACTACCATAAAATAGTTACAAAAAAGTTACAACTTATACTTGTATTTGAAGTTGATATTTTGTATACTATGAAAGACAGATAAAAAAGTCGAACAAGGAGGTTTTATTTTGTTAAAAACAAACGCCTTAAAAGGCACCACTTTGGCTCTTGCATTATCTGGTATTATGACATTTGCAGCTAGTCCAGCTTATGCAGTATTAGGTGATCAAACACTAAAAAAAGGTATGGAAAATACAGATGTACAGGTATTGCAGGAAGAGTTGAAAAACTTTGGCCTATATAATCATAGTAAAACTACTACATATTATTGCGAAATCACAGAACAATCAGTAAAAGCATTCCAAGAATCACAGGGATTAGATATAAATGGTATTTTTGATATAAATACTTTTCAAGCATTAATGGCATTAAAGGAAGTTACTCCAACATCTGAAGAAAACTTGGAAGTTGTTACACTCCCTATCGAAGTTCAAGCACCTGTAAAGCAAGCTTTAAATTTTGAAAGAGAAATCAACTTAAAGAGTACTGGTTCAGATGTTAAACAACTTCAAGAAGCCCTTAAAGGTTTAGGATTCTTAGTAATCGATAATACTACTGATTACTTTGGAACACAAACTGAAGAAGCATTAAAGGCATTCCAATCAAGCCAAGAACTAATACCTGATGGTATTGCAGGTCTTAGAACTATAGAATCTATAAATAGGGTTTTAGCAGGGAGAGGAATTGTTCTTCCAGAAGTTTCTAGAAGTGCAGACCGTTCAAGAGCTACAAATGTTATTGAAACAGGAAAAAAATATATGGGCGTTAGATATGTATTTGGAGGTACTTCTCCAAAAGGATTTGACTGCTCAGGATTTACTTCATATGTATTTAAGCAAAATGGAATTACTTTACCAAGAGCAACTACTGGACAAGCTACTGCTGGAACAAAGGTTAGTAAGGCTGATTTACAAGCTGGAGACCTAGTGATTTTCAGCAATACTTATAAAAAAGGACCAAGTCATGTTGGTATCTATATAGGAAGCGGACAATTTATTCATGCTAGCTCAACAAGATCAGGCGGAGTAATTATATCAGATTTAAATTCTTCCTATTATACAAACCACTTCTCATATGGAAGAAGAGTTTTATAAAATTTTAGGACAAGCTCATATATAAAAAAACAGGACATTACGAAAAATTCGTAATGTCCTTTTTAATTGGCAAGCTATTCTAAATCTTCAAAGGAAACTTGATTTTTATTCACTATAGCTTCCTCTATTCTCTTTTCTTTTAAGAAACACTTTCTACATAGTGGCTCATATTCCTTAGTTGCCCCTATTACTACTCTCTCTCTATCCTTGGTCTTTCTATGGCTTACCCATGCATCTGTACCGCATTTAACACATACAGCATGATGCTTAGTAAGATAGTCAGCTAAAGGCATAAGTTCCTTAACTACTTCAAAGGGTTGTCCAGAAAAATCTATATCAAGTCCTGCTAGAATTATTGTTATTTCATTTTCTAGCATTTTTTTAATTCCATTAACTATATTTTCTATCCCACCATCAAGGAATTGAACCTCATCGATAGCTACTACATCTGGATTATATTCTTTACATAGACTTATTAGCTCATCTATATCATTTATTAACATAGCTTCTAGAGATGTTTTATCATGAGTGGTAATCTCTGAAGTAGTATATCTAGTATCTACAGCTGGTTTAAATGCCAATGTAGTATAGCCTGCTATTTTAAATCTCTTAACATCCTTTTCTAAACTTGATGTCTTACCCGAGAACATCGAACCTGTATGTATAATTAGTTTTCCTTTGTATTGATGCAAAGTCATAACCTCCTTAAGCATTGAAAGCAATTGTATCCAATTGATATCTTGTGTCAACCAATTTATTATATCATTTTATAGCTAATAATGCTCGTACTAAATTTGATATTTTAAGGAAAAAGTTAATATGAGCTTGAAGCTTTAAATCCACTCTTTGGAATATATTGGGATACAATTTTTCACAAATATATATGGATTAGAATAGAATAAACTATGAATTCATATCGGGAGTGATTATATGCCTAAAAGAATAGTAGTTGAGTTAGAGAATATAAATATGGTCTACCATACATTAGAAGATGAAACCCTTGCTATTAAAAATCTTTCTATGGACATACATGAAGGTGAGATAATAGGAATAGTTGGACCAAGTGGCTGCGGAAAGTCCACCCTACTCTCTATTGTTGCTGGTCTCATTAGACCAACTTCAGGAAGGGCCATGGTTAATGGTGAATTAGTTACTAAGCCATTAAAGAATATAGGATATATGTTTCAAAAAGACCAATTATTCGATTGGAGAAATATATTAAATAACGTTATTATCGGCTTACAAATCCAGGGAAATTTAAATGAGGATAGCATGACACAAGCTAAGGATCTCTTGAAAAACTATGGACTTGAAGACTTTATGTACTCCTACCCTTATCAATTATCAGGGGGTATGAGACAAAGGGTTGCTCTTATTAGAACTTTACTTCTACAACCAGATATACTTCTTTTAGATGAACCATTTTCAGCCCTTGATTACCAAACTAGATTAGCCATATCCGACGAAGTTGGACTGATCTTAAGGGAAAATGAAAAGACTGCTATCTTGGTTACCCATGATATTGCAGAAGCCATAAGTCTATGCGATAGAGTAATAATAATGAGTAAACGTCCAGGAACTATTAAGGATGATATAGAAATAAAGTTGTCATGTGATGAAAAAAGAACTCCTATTAAACTTAGAGAAGCTCCAGAATTCAGGCATTATTTCAATAAAATATGGAAGGAGCTAGATATACATGTCCAATAATTCTTCCAAAGAACACTTAGATTATATAAAGAGCATTAAGTCTAGGGAAAGATGGATCTTGTATGTTCAAATAAGCCTACTGGTATTTCTTCTTATAGTGTGGGAAGTATCTGCTAGACTTGGTTGGATAGATACCTTTCTGACAAGTAGTCCTTCAGCAATATGGACCCTCTTTCTTCAATATGTGGTGACCGGAAATCTATTTTACCATGTATGGATTTCTCTTGCTGAAACCATTGCTGGATTTTTAATTGGTACTCTTGCAGGTATGGTTATAGCCATAGGCTTGTGGTGGTCAGATTTCCTAGCAAGAGTTTTGGACCCCTATATAGTAGTATTAAATAGTCTACCAAAGACTGCTCTTGCTCCAATTTTTATTATTCTCTTCGGTGCAGGCTATAAGGGAATAATAGTTACTGCTATATCAGTGTCAATAGTCGTAACTATTATGAATATGTATATAAGTTTTAAATCAGTAGATGAGGATAAACTAAAACTTCTAGAAACATTTGGTGCTAGTAAGATTCAAGTTTTATTAAATGTGATAATCCCTTCCTCTGTACCCGATTTAGTTTCTACACTAAAAGTAAATATTGGCCTTTCTTGGGTAGGGGTTATAGTTGGAGAATTTCTTGTATCAAAGGCAGGGCTGGGATATCTAATAGTTTATGGAATGCAAGTCTTTAGACTTGATTTAGTTATGATGAATGTAGCTATTCTAGGATTTATATCTGCATTGATGTATAAGATAATAGCCATTTTTGAGGATAAATTTACAAAATGGCAAAAATAAGGATCTCAATGAGACCCTTATTTTTATTTACACCCTTTATTTATATTCTACTATTTCAACCTTGTTCATAACTACTGGCTCAATAGGTTTATCATTACCATCAACTTTTAATGCTGCAATTTTATCTACTACATCCATACCTTCATAAACATGACCAAATACTGTGTGCTTACCATCAAGCCAGAATGTACCGCCTAGGCTTTCATATGCATCTACTATGGTATCAGGGTATCCCTTAGAAGGTCCTGCTTCTCTCATTTGTTTAATTATATCAGCTTCTGTATCAGTCTTTTGAACTATAAAGAACTGACTACCATTTGTTCCAGGGCCTGCATTTGCCATTGATAGAGCCCCTCTAATATTTCTATAATCAGCAGAAAATTCATCCTCAAATGGTGCACCCCAAATGGATTCTCCACCTCTTCCACTTCCATCTGGATCTCCACCTTGAATCATAAAGTCATTCATAACCCTATGGAAAGTGATTCCATCATAATATCCATTTTTTGCATGAGTTGTAAAGTTTTCAACTGCCTTTGGAGCTACTTCAGGAAATAGTCTTATTTTTATTTCCCCATGGTTGGTATTGATTACTGCTACTTCCTCTCCTGCTTTTGGTAATTGTAATTGTTCTAATTGCAAATCATTTCCTCCTATTTCTTCATTGTTTTTTTCATTTGCACATCCTGCCAAAACAAAGATGCTAATAGCTAAAATCAAAATTAGTTTTTTCATCTTAATCTCCTAGTAAATAATATCATAAAACTTCTTCCCTACCAATTATTTTCCCATTATAAGTTACATTTGTTACATTATTAATTCCATAAATATCCCTTATGACTCCCATTACTCTTAAATTGTTTGGCAGCTTAACTGTGAAGTTTAAATTAATTAAATGTATATCATCATCTGATAAATTTTCTTCTTTGATGGTTACTTCTTTTATAGTAATATAGTAGCCTCCTAAGAGGGTTCCTATGTCCCCTATTAGGCCAGGTCTTTCCACACCTTCAATTACAATGTTCTTATGTGAATTACTGGTTACCTTGTTTTCTACATTACCTAGTAATATAAGGGAAATTAATATAATTACTGCAGTAATAACTCCTCCTAGATAATAACCAGCCCCGATTGCAAGACCAATTCCGGCACATACCCATAGACTTGCTGCAGTAGTAAGACCACGTACATCATTTCCCGTTCTTATAATTGTTCCAGCCCCGAGAAATCCTATTCCACTGACTACTTGAGAAGCCAATCTTGCTGGATCTCCGTCATCAAATCCAAAAATAGATACTAACATTATTAGGGTTGAACCTACACTTACAAGTATATGAGTCCGAAGGCCAGCTGGTCTATTGCTTACCTCTCTCTCAATACCAATAAATCCTCCAATTACAGCAGATACTACGAGTCTAATAACAAGTTCAAAATTGCTTATCATATTATCACCCAATATATTAATATTGATTTATACGGAAATCTATGTTTATACAAGATGTATTGCTATTCCAATGAAATGTGTGATAGATGCTGCTAAAACAAATAGGTGCCAAATTCCATGGTTAAGTGGAATTCTTTTATTGCTGTAAAAAATAGTTCCTAATGTGTATAATAGTCCTCCTGCCAATATCCAATAAAAGAAGTTTATAGATGTTGCATTGATTATTGCTTTTACAGGTAATATAGCAAACCATCCCATGGCTATATATATAAGCACAGAAGCCTTTTTAAATCTATCATATTTTCCATAGGTGAATATTTTAAATACTACTCCAGCTATGGCAATAGACCAAATGGCAACTAAAATCCCAACCCTCATGGTTCCCTCTAGGGTTAAAAGGACTATAGGGGTATATGTTCCTGCTATGAATAAGAATATAGAGGAATGATCAAAAACCCTAAGTATCTTCTTAACCTTTTCTTTGGTAAAGCTGTGGTATAAGGTAGATGATAAAAACATGAGAATTATACATGCACCATATATACTAAAGGCTACAATTTCTGATACGCTGCCCTTTTTAATTGCTATATAAAGGAGGATGGTTAAAGCTACTATACCAAAGACTACCCCTATCCCATGTGTTACACTATTGAAAATCTCTTCAAACTTACTATATTTCTTAGACACTTATTTCACTCCTCCTTTCAAAATCCTATAAAAATCTCCCTACTCTAATTCTTCACCCTGGTCTGTTATAATCATTGGACCTTCCTTCGTTATTGCTAATGTATGTTCATATTGAGCTGAAAGCTTACCATCCAATGTTCTTGCAGTCCATCTGTTGTCATCTACTTTAATTCTCCATGTACCTACATTTACCATTGGCTCTATAGTAAGCACCATACCTTCTACCAGTCGGGCTCCCCTACCAGCTGTTCCATAATGAGGTACTTGAGGATCTTCATGCATTTCTTTTCCAATCCCATGACCTACAAAATCCCTTACTACGGAGAAGCCATTTTCCTCTACAAAAGCTTGAATAGCTGCAGAGATATCACCTATTCTATTTCCTATAACCGCCTTTTCAATGCCAATATATAGGGATTTCTTAGTAATATCAAGTAATTTTTGGCTTTCTTCCGATACTTGACCTACACCATAGGACCATGCTGAATCTGCAAGCCAACCATCAAAATTGACTACCATATCTATTGTTACTATATCCCCATTTTCTAACAATCTTTCACTTGGAAAGCCATGACATACTTCGTCATTTACAGATGCACAGGTTGCATATGGATAACCATGATATCCTTTTTGTTCAGGTTTAGCTCCTCTTTTTTCAAGATAATCCTCAACAAATTTATCTATATCCATTGTAGAAATTCCAGGCTTAATCATCTTAGCTATTTCCTTATGGACATCAGCTAGAATCTCCCCTGCAGCCTTCATCTTTAGAATTTCTTCCTCAGTCTTAACAATAATCATAAATCAACTCAACTTCCTTCCTGTTCAACATTACTATATTCTTCAATAATACTTATAAACTCCTTATCATCTCTTAGTAAATCAAAATCCTTATCCTGTTTAAACCAGGAAAGTAATTTTGGATATAGTTTAAGAGAAGTTTTCATATCCTTAAGAACCATATCCCTCTTGTATAATTTTGTATAGGAACATGCTCTATTATAATACAAATCATGGGCAGCCGGATTGTTTTTTATACCTTCATTTAAAATCTCTATTGATGATTCATAATCCTTATCTTCTATATATATTGCAGATAGGTTTAAATATATACTTGCATATCCAGGATTCATTTCTTTTGCCTTGTTATAGTATTCAATGGCCTTTTCATGATTTCCTTTTCTTTTATATACAACACCCATATTAAAGAGGGATTTATAAAAGTCATCTCTTATATCGATGCTCTTCTTTATGAAGTTAAAGGCTTTATCATAATCTCCCATTTCCTCGTATATAGATCCAATATCATTTAAGCTAATATAGTCCATGGGATTTATAGAGGATGCCTTCAGGAAATATTTAATGGCCTCTTGGGTTAACCCCTCATCATCGTATAGTATTCCCAGATTATAATAGGCATCAAAGTTATTTGGGAAGATATCCAGCATTCTAAAATATACTCTCTTAGCCTCTTCATTTTCATCTTCTTCCTCGTATATAGATGCTATATTTAGCATGATTATCAAGGTCTCCTCTTCATCACCATGAAAGTTTAGAGCCTTTTCATACATAGCTACAGCCTTGTAAGCTTCTCCATTTATATAAAACTCTTCAGCTAAAAGCATATAATTTTTACGTTTATAACCTATCATATCTCACCTCATAAAGCAAAAGAAAAAAATCAAAAAGTAGAGAAAGAACACTCTACTTTTCTATTAATTAAGCCATCTACATTAAAGCTGATACTCTGCTATATATTTATAGTTAGTATGTCCTTCGTGTAGGAACCCATCCAATAGCTTGAACTGATTCTTTGTTCCTTGTAGTTCCAAAAGCTTTTCAATATAGTACATTGAGATTCCCGCATCAATAAGTGGTGGGTTCTCTCCTTCTTCAAATTTTACTAATAGATGTATTTTATCACCTGTAAGGATAAATCTCCATGGTTGTGCATTTTTAATAGATGGTGCAAATCTAAGATAGTAAAATACATCGTCAAGACCTCGTTCTTCTAAGTATTCCATATCTATTTTATTGCCAAGTTCCTCTGAGTATACTATCTCTTCTACTCCCATTCTTTCACTAAATGGCTCTGGTATAAAAGGATTTTTCCTCTTTGGATAACCCAATGCTAAAACAAAGTTAACATCAGTAATAGCATCGCCAAATATGGCTTTTCTTCTATCCATATCTACATTATATACACTTACCCAACATGTTGCTATATCTAATTTAGTGAGTTCTGTTACCAATTTTTCCATATAATATGCACTATAGATAGTATTCTTATCAGATTTATTTTTTAAATCAACAGTTATATAATGAGGACTTTCAATCATTACTCCAGAATAACCAGCTATACCCTTTAAGCCATTATAGATGTTTTCCCCATACTCATATAGTTTGAATTTAATATCTCCAGAAGGATATTCATTTTCTAATTCTTGTAGAATCCCATTTATCTTATCAAGAACTTCAGGACTTACTTTTTTATTCTTATAGTCTCTTGTTGATTTCCTACTTCTTAAGAAATTGTTCATTAACATATAAAAACCCCCTCTTTATTTATTAAGCTTTGATAAAACTGCATGCAGTTATATTATCAACTAATACCCACAAATGTAGCTATTTGATCTACATATTTCAATAGATATTGATGAGTGATCAAGCCACCACCAATACCCAAGATAAGACCAGCAGTCACATCAGTAGGGTAGTGAACTCCTAGATAAATCCTAGATACTGCTATTATTGCAGCTAAAATATAAACTAGGCTACTAAACTTTGGCATATTTAAGGCTAATGTTGTTGCTAAAGAGAAACTAGCTGTGGTATGGCCAGAAGGAAAGGAATAATCAGCTAAGTCTATACCAAATGTGTTTAGGTGTTCGATAATTTTATATGGCCTTTCTCTACTAAGGAGTCGTTTTAGACTTTGGACTACTATCTGTGTAAGTCCTAAGGCCACTAATGCCTCTAGTCCTATTTTCTTATTTTGAGAAGAGCCGAAGATAATAAGAGACATGATAAAAACAGTAATAAATAAAGCACCACCAAGGTCTGTGACCTTATACATAAATTTGTCTAGGTACTTGTTCTTGATTCTAGAGTTTATAAGTTTGATGAAAAAATCATCAAATACTTTTAATCCATTTTTCATAACAACCATTCCTTATCATAGTTTCTAGAAAAAAATTATCATCATTTCAATTATAATATATTATTACCCTAAATTCCAGTTTATAATTGATAATTGCTATTTATGGGGGTTTTTAATTTATAATTTACTAGGGGCGGAATCCACTTTTCAGCATTTTAAATGAGGAGATTTCTCCATTGCAGTCGAAATGACAAGAAAACAACTTCTTTAGTCTTAGAGTGACTGAGTCACTCTTTTATGATAAAATGTATTATGAAATTGGAGGAATCTACGTGAAGCTAAGTAATGAGCAATTAAGTGCTATAAATCATATAGATGGTCCTGCCCTTGTATTGGCAGTACCTGGTGCAGGCAAGACTACTGTTCTAATTCATAGAACTCACAAGCTTATAAGTTCTTATAATATACAACCTGAGAGAATTCTTTCAATAACTTTTTCTAAAGCATCTGCTATAGATATGAAGGAAAGATTGCTTAGGGTTTTTCCAGAAGAGGATAATTCACTTATAAAATTTTCCACTATCCATGCCTTTTGCTTTGGTCTTATTAGGGAGTACTCATATATAAAAAAAGAAAAATACCATTTGATTGAAGACGAAAAGAATGAAATGAATAAATATAATCTTATTAAGAGAATATACTTCAAAGTGAATAATGATTATATTACTGAAGAAAAACTAGACTCTTTGTTGAACTCAATAGGTTATGTAAAGAACATGATGCTTAGTCCTGAGGACTTTGTAAAGCATAATAAGACGGATATTGAAAATTTTTCGGACATTTACAAGATATATGAGGATTTCAAGAAAAAGAATAATTTGATAGACTTTGATGATATGCTGACTATTTCCCTGGAAATAATTAAGAATAATCCATACATTTTGGAGAAATATAGGAATAAATATGATTATTTCCAACTTGATGAAGGACAGGATACTTCAAAAATCCAACTAGAGATTATAAAACTTTTAGCAGCACCAAGAAACAATCTGTTTATTGTAGCTGATGATGACCAGTCTATATATGGATTTAGAGGGGCTTTCCCAAAGGGTTTATTGGATTTTAATAAGGAATATAAAAATGGCAAGCTTTATTTCATGGAAAAAAACTATAGATCAACCAAGAATATTGTCTCTATTTGCAATAAGTTTATAAAGGCTAATAAAGATAGATATAATAAGGAAATATCTACTGACAACGACTATCTAAAGCCTATAGATATAGTAAAGGTGAAAAATATAAAAGACCAGTATAAAATTCTTTTAGATGATTTAAAGGATACAGATCTTTCAAAATCCTGCATATTATTTAGAAATAATCTTTCATCAGTGGGCCTAGTTGAGATTTTAGAAAGTAACAATATAAAATTCTACATGCGAGATACAAAACTTAGATTTTTTAATCATTGGGTCCTTAAAGATATACTTACCTTTATAGAGTTTTCTAATGATACTAGCTTGATAGAATTATATGAGAATATATATTATAAGGCTAGGGGATATATATCAAAGAAACATATAAATTTTGCCAAGACCTTAGATTATAGGATGAGCGTATTTGATAGAATTAAGGAATATCCAGGATTAAATGAGTATTATCAAAGAACCTTAAGGGATTTAAAATTCGATTTTAAGAAGATATCTAAGTTAAAACCCTTTGATGCTATAGAATATATAGAAAAGGAACTTGAATATGGTGAATACCTTAAAGAAAATTCCATGAAATTCGGATATACCTACGACACAGTTAAGACCATATTATACTATCTAAAACTAATAGCTAAAAGTACTGTAGACCTAGTTGAATTTAAAGGAAGGTTAAATCATCTAAACCATCTTTGTCTTAACTCCAGAGGAAACAAGGGAAGTCTAACCCTATCTACAATTCACTCAGCAAAAGGATTAGAATTCGATACAGTATATATGGTAGATTTAGTTGAAGGTGATTTTCCAAGTATATCAAGCATCGAAGCCATCGAAAAAGATAATCTTGACCTTATGGAGGAGGAAAGACGTCTTTTTTATGTGGGGATGACCAGAGCTAAGAATAAACTTACCTTAATAACACCTCATACATTGGGAGATAAGTATTTAGAACCTTCAAGATTTTTAACTGAGATTGAAGAACAAGCAAATTATTTTGGTCAAAATGAATAATAACTCTTATTATAGTCATACTATTAATGCGCAAGGATTAAAGATTCTTAGCATTACCTAAAAATGGGAGGAAGGTTATTATGGACAAAAATAACAAGCAACAAAAACAAAGCAAGAATAATAAGCAAGAAAATCAACAACAAAAACAACAACAACAAAACAATCAAAAAAATAATCAACAAAACAACCAACAAGAAGAAGAACAACAAAGACAACAAAGACAACAAAGATAACAGAGATAGAAAAAAGGTCCTAAGAGGACCTTTTCTATTTTATTCTATTCAAATTCTTTTGCATTTTCCATGTTGACTTTGAAAGTTTCTCCTTCTTGAATAGCTACATGACCTGATTCATAAGGTCTACCATCCATAGATATAAATACTTCCTCTGTATCATAGAACTTTCCAATAGTATTTACTATGCTATTTAAAACTGCAGCTTCATAGGTTGAACCCACATTTAAATCTCTAATGAAGGATTCATTAAAATCCACTTTAGCAACCCAAGAACCCTTGTCTAAGTGAACTGAGTTAATCACTGTACTTGGTGGTAGGGATAAGCCTAGTCTTTCATCAGGAGGGTTTTTTAATTTAGACTCCAGTATTTTTTCAATGTCAGCATTAGTTGTAAATTCTAAACTATCTTTTACAAATCCTACATCCATGCTATTATCTTTTAAAGGATAGAATACTAACATCTCTTGAGTCATTGATCTTTGTCTAATATCCTCTAAGAGAGTTTTAACCTCCATATCCCCATCTTTGTAAACCCTAGCAACAAAACCTATACCCTTTACAAAATAATCTCTCTGAGTTCTATCATCACCAAAGTCGGTTGTAACCTCCAAGGCTTTAAAGCTATCATATGGTGTATCTATTTGTGCATCTAGTGCAGTAATTGTCTTCTCATAACCATCTTGACTTGCCCAGGTATTTCCAACCTCTATAGGCTCTTTAAGAATTACGTCTTGCTTCTTAGCTTTGATATCTAATAAATCCTCGATATAGTAGAATTCCCCTTCATGGTAAATTTCTGATAAGAGTCCATCATTAAACTCCAAAACTCTAAGAATATTGGTTCCAGGATTCATAACCTTAATTTGTGCTCTATTTCCTCTTATGAATTCAAAATAAACATCTTGAGAAGCATATTCATTTCCTTGGCCAGCATAGATAAGCATAGTGTTTTCAAGGAATGGATAATACTCCAATATTTCATTGTTTTTAGAATCCAATGATAGTGGTAGCTCAGGTGAAGCATCAGTAGTTTGTGGTCCAATCATACAGCCTACTAAAAGAACTACCATCAATATAGGAAATATCCCTAACTTTATAAACTTTTTCACATTTATCACCTCTTTAGGGTTGAATTGTTACCATTTATACTAAATTATATACCTATTATCATTATAGTATAAATCTAAAGGCAATAAATTACGATTTAGTAACAATATTAAAGAAGTTCCATATCTGGTTTAAGTTTATAAATGACATTCTTTCTTTCAACTATAATTGTAGCCCTTTCTTTAAGGTCTTCATCATCTCTAATGGCTAAAAGCAATTCCTTGTTAGGATTTATAGCTATTGGATTTCCCATCATCTTAAGCATTGAAAAATCTCCTGTGGTGTCTCCATAAGCGTAGCTTCTTTCTAAATCCACATCGTACTTATCTATAAGATCATTAAGCACCTTTTGTTTGCTTGTAGAATCCCACATCTTAACTATTTCTCCAGTAAACTTATTGTCTTCATCTACCTTGTAAAGGGTTCCCCTATATTCTGTTACTTCATATTTTTCTGCCATTCGTGAGACTAAAAAGTCTGGACTCCCTGAGATAAAAAACACCTTATGACCCTGTTCTTTATGCCATAATATCTGATTCCTCGAATATTTATAAATCATATCTCCATTGGTTTTTATAACATGATCAGCAATATATTCGATATAATCCCTCTTTACACCCTTAAGTTCTTCTAAGTAAATCGTCGCTAGTAGTTCAAGATACTCTTCGAAATCCCCATATCTTTTTTCCCATTCTAGATATACCTTCTTTACCTTGGTATGCCATATAACCGGGTCTATTACCTCAAAACTAATAAGCTTTTTGAAATGTTCAATCATCAATGAGTTTCTAAATATAGTTCCATCAATATCGAAAAATGCAGCTTGATTCTTCATAAGCTTTAGGAGTTCCGAGACCCGTGACTTTAGTCATGGGAGGAGAACTCTTTATGCCACCTGCCTTTCTA
>CAZPZN010000017.1:13872-26429 GCA_964590735.1 uncultured Tissierella sp. | reverse complement strand
TAGATTATGTTTTAGAGTGTTCAGAAGAAGCATGTGGAGATATGAACCAAAGAGGTGGCGGTAACTTTGCTAAAGCTATTGCTGAATTAGCAGGATTCGTAAACGCATCAGGTTCTGACGTAAGAGGATTCTGTGCGGCTCCAGCTCACACAATTATTTCAGCTGCTTCAATGGTAAAAGCTGGAACATTCAAGAATGTAGTAGTTATATCAGGTGGATCAACAGCTAAGCTTGGTATGAATGGTAAAGACCACGTTAAAAAAGGTGTTCCAATATTAGAAGACGTTGTTGGAGGATTTGCTGTATTAATATCTGAAAATGATGGAATCAACCCAATGTTAAGAAACGATATTGTAGGAAAGCATAATGTAGGTACAGGTTCCTCACCACAGGCAGTAATTCAATCACTTGTTACTGAGCCACTTGATAGAGGAAACTTATCAATTACAGATATAGATAAATACTCAGTTGAAATGCAAAACCCAGATATAACTAAACCAGCAGGAGCAGGAAATGTTCCAGAAGCTAACTACAAGATGATAGCTGCTATTGGAGTTAAGAGAGGCGAGCTTGAAAAGACTGATATGATGAGCTTCATAGACAATCATGGTATGGAAGGTTGGGCACCAACTCAAGGACATATACCATCAGGTATTCCATATGTTGGATTTGCTAGAGAAGAAATGTTAGAAGGTAACATCAATAGAGCAATGGTAGTTGGTAAGGGAAGTTTATTCTTAGGTAGAATGACTAACTTATTCGATGGTGCTTCAATAGTAATTGAAAAGAACCCTGGTAAAGTTGAGGAAAGTAAGGGCGTTTCTGAAGATGAGGTTAGAAAACTAATAGCTGAAGCTATGAGAGGTTTAGCTTCAGGTCTTCTAGAAGATTAGGAGTGATATAAATGGCAACTAAGGATATTAAGCAAGTAATCGGAAAAGTATTTGAAGATATAGCTACTCAAATAGAAACTGGTGAATTTGGAAAAAAAGTTAGAGTTGGTGTTACTACTCTAGGTAGCGAACTTGGCCTTGATAATGTAGTTAAGGGTGCTGAAATGGCACAATTTAGAGACTCATCCATTGAAGTAGTATTGATTGGACCTAAAGTTGATTCTAAATTAACTCAAGTAGTTGTAGAAAGCGAAGATGAAGGCTACAAGAAAATGGAAGAATTACTTGATAGCGGAGAAATTGGAGCTTGTGTAACACTACACTATCCTTTCCCTATTGGAGTATCAACAGTAGGTAGAGTAATTACTCCTGCTACAGGTAAGGAAATGTTCATAGCAACTACTACAGGAACTTCATCACCACACAGAGTAGAAGCTATGGTTAAAAACGGTTTATACGGTGTAATTACAGCAAAGTCTATGGGTATTGAAAACCCAACAGTAGGTATCTTAAACGTAGACGGTGCTCGTCAGGTTGAAAAAGCTCTTAAGGATCTTTCATCAAAGGGATATAACATCAACTTCACTGAGTCAGCTAGAGCTGATGGTGGAGCTGTAATGAGAGGAAATGACCTTCTAATGGGTACTCCTGATGTAATGATAACTGATACACTTACAGGAAATGTTTTAATGAAGATGTTCTCCTCATTTACAACTGGCGGAAGCTTTGAAGCACAAGGTTATGGTTATGGACCTGGAATAGGTGAAGGATTTGATAGAACTGTATTAATCATATCAAGAGCTTCAGGAAGCCCTGTAATTGCTAATGCACTAGCTTATGGTGCAAGCCTTGTTAAAGGTAATATTAACTCAGTAGCTAAGGCTGAATTTGATAGTGCAAATAAAGCTGGCTTCAAGGATATCCTTAAGGGATTAACTAAAGAAGTTAAAAAAGAAGCACCTACTGAAGAAGTTAAAGCTCCAGAAAAAGAAGTTGTTACTGGAACTATTGACGGTATAGATATTATGGAATTAGAAGATGCAGTTCAAGAATTATGGAAAGTAGGAATCTATGCTGAATCAGGTATGGGTTGTACTGGTCCTATAGTAATGGTTAACGAAGCTAAATTAGCTGAGTCTTTAAAGGCTCTTGCTAAAGCTGGTTATGACGTAGGTCAAGCAGAAGACTGCTAATAACATAATTTATATAAACGAGGCTTAGATTATCTATGCCTCGTTTTAACGCTGAACTAGAAAACGCTTGCACTTTTTGTGTGAAATGCATTATTTGTTTGATAAAATGGCTATATAGGGGTATAATTGAATTAAAGACTTTTAGTCTAAAGAATTATAAGGGGGTCATAAAATGAAAAAATCACTTGCATTAGTTCTTGCTATGGTATTAATTGCCATAAGCATAGCTGGATGTAGTTCTCCAGCAACAAATGGTGGGGAAACACCTGCACCTAGCACAGACGCAGAAACACCTGCACCAAGTACTGGTGGAGATACAGCAGATGGATTTGAAATTGCACTTATTACAGATAAGGGTAATATCGATGACAAGTCATTTAACCAAGGAGCTTGGGAAGGTGTAATTGCATTTGCTGAGGCAGAAGGAATTACTCATCAATACATCAAACCAGAAGAAGCATCAGATGCTGGTTATTTAGCAGCAATTGATTTAGCGGTTATTGGTGGAGCTAAAGTTATCGTAACTCCAGGATTCTTATTTGAAGTACCTATTTATGAAGCACAAACTAGATATCCAGAGGTTAAGTTTATACTTCTAGATGGTGCTCCTCATACAGCAGATTACGCAACTTTCGAAACTAAAGAAAATGTTGCATCAGTAATGTATGCTGAAGAACAATCAGGCTACCTAGCTGGATATGCTGCAGTAATGGATGGCATGACTAATTTAGGATTTATGGGTGGTATGGCAGTTCCTGCAGTTCAAGCCTTTGGTTATGGATATCTTCAAGGTGCAGAAGATGCAGCTGAAGAACTAGGTCTTGCAGATGGAGCTCTAAAGACTACTTATCACTATACAGGAAACTTCGAAGAAAATGATACTAACAAGGCAACAGCTAAAACTATGTACCAAGAAGGCGTAGAAGTAATATTTGCATGTGGTGGAGCTGTTGGTAAGAGTGTAATGTCTGCAGCTAGTGAAGATGAAGCAAAAGTAATAGGTGTTGACGTTGACCAAAGATATGATAGTGAAACTGTTATAACTTCAGCAACTAAAGGTCTTGCAGCTTCTGTAGTAAGCGTTCTTGATGCAATTTACAAAACAGATGGCTGGGCTACATTTGGTGGAAAGACAACTTATTTCAACGCTGAAAATGATGGTGTTGGACTACCAACTGAAGTAATAGGTGAAGCAGGCGCAGATGCCTTTGATAGATTTGAAGCTTTCAATCAAGAGAAATATAATGAAATATTTGGAAAACTTGCAGATGGTAGCGTTGAAGTAATCCGTACAATCGACGTAGCTGATGCTACAGGTTATGCTACAGCTGCTGAATTAACAAGCCAATTAAACCTTGCAAAAGTAGTGGTAACAACTAGATAAGGATGAATATTCAATAAATAAACATATCATGGGGGAAATATTTATTTCCTCCATTTTCTTTATCTTATTTTTTTCTTTTTAATCAAGCCCTCTTCTTAAGTGGTGGGGAGAAAATTATTTACTATTCTTATGGAAAATATTTAAAATTATGGTATGATAAATTTATAAGACTGAAGCATTTTTAATATAAAATAAATTATAAAGAGGGGATATTATGGAAGATTATATTGTTGAGATGCTCAATATTACAAAAAGATTCCCTGGTATCATTGCTAACGATAATATAACACTTAAGCTAAGAAAAGGTGAGATTCATGCCCTGTTGGGGGAAAATGGTGCAGGAAAATCTACCCTTATGAGTGTACTGTTTGGACTCTATCAACCTGAAATTGGTGAGATACGTAAGAATGGAAAAGTAGTTAGGGTAAACAATCCAAACGATGCTAATGATCTAGGTATAGGAATGGTTCATCAGCACTTCAAACTAGTGGATATATTTACAGTATTGGAAAATATAATCCTTGGTGTAGAGCCAAATACTATGGGATTCCTTCAAAAGAAGGATGCTAGAAATAGGTTGTTGGAATTAAGTGAGAAATATGGGCTAAGGGTTGACCCTGATGCTTTAATTGAAGATATAACCGTAGGAATGCAACAAAGAGTTGAAATTCTTAAGATGCTCTATAGAGATAATGAGATTCTTATTTTTGACGAGCCTACAGCGGTCCTTACTCCTCAAGAGATTAAGGAATTATTACAGATTATGAAGGACTTTGCTGCTGAAGGTAAATCTATACTCTTTATTACTCATAAACTCAATGAAATCATGGAGGTTGCTGACAGATGTACAGTCCTAAGAAAGGGCAAGTATATTGGTACAGTAGATATTAAGGACACAACAAAAGAAGACTTATCTAGAATGATGGTAGGAAGAGACATCAACTTTAAGGTAGAAAAGGAAAAAAGAAAAGCTGGTGATGTAGTTCTTTCTATTAGAAATCTTACTGTTGCTTCAAAGACTCATAAGAATAATGCTGTAAAAAATGTTTCCTTTGATATAAGACAAGGTGAAATTGTATGTCTTGCTGGTATCGATGGAAATGGTCAGACCGAATTTGTTCACGCTTTGACAGGACTTGAAATACCAAGTGGAGGCACTATTAAACTTGTTAATAAGGATATTACCAAGGCATCTATTAGGCAGCGTTCTGTAGAAGGAATGAGTCATATCCCAGAGGACAGACATAAACATGGACTTATTCTTGATTATAAGCTTGAAGAAAACCTTGTTCTACAGAGATATTGGGAACCTCAATTTCAAAAAGGTGGTTTTATTAAATTTGATGCAGTAAGAGATTATGCAGAAAAGCTTATAGACAAGTTTGATATTAGAAGTGGTCAAGGACCTATAACACCTGCAAGATCAATGTCTGGAGGAAATCAACAAAAGGCTATAATAGCTAGAGAAATAGATAAGAAACACGATCTCCTAGTAGCGGTTCAACCTACTAGAGGTTTAGATGTAGGGGCTATAGAATACGTTCATAAGCAATTAGTTGAAAGACGTGATGCAGGAAAAGCGGTCCTACTTGTTTCTCTTGAGTTAGATGAAGTTATGAATGTTAGTGATAGAATACTAGTTATCTACGAAGGCGAGATAGTAGGTGAACTAGATCCCAAATCTACAACCGTTCAGGAGCTAGGACTCTATATGTCCGGTGCTAAACGGGATATAAAGGAGAATGACAATGCAGACCAATAATAAGAGTAATTCAAATAAATATAGTCTTAAGTCTATTACTAAAAGCAGTGGATTCTCGTCATTTACATCTGCTTTGATGGCTATATTTCTTGGTCTAATCTTTGGATTTATAATAATGGTCATAGCTAAACCAGATAAAGCTGTTGACGGATTTAGGTATGTACTTTTGGGAGGATTTAAACGCTTAGGTGATGTCTTTTACTTTGCCACTCCAATATTAATGACAGGACTTTCCGTTGGCTTTGCCTTTAAGATGGGTTTATTCAACATTGGAGCCTCAGGACAATATACCATGGGTTTATTCTTTGCACTCTATGTTGGTTTTATGGTAGACCTACCTCCAGGAATCCATTGGGTAGCTGCAATTCTAGCAGGTATGGTGGGAGGTATGATCTGGGGCTTTATGCCAGGCATATTTAAAGCTCTATTAAATGTAAATGAGGTAATAACATCTATAATGTTTAACTATATAGGTATGTACCTAATTGATATGCTAATTCAAACTAATGAAGTAATGTATATCTCTACTATGACTAGAACAAAGTACTTACCACAATCAGTTCAGATTCCTTCTTTAGGAATTACAGGATCCAATGTTAACCTAGGGATTATCTTTGCTATATTAATAGGTATTGTCCTCTATATAGTCCTACAAAAGACTACTTTTGGTTATGAGTTAAAGGCTACAGGTTATAATAAATTTGGTGCAGAATATGCAGGTATGAGAGGTAAGACTAATATAATTATAACTATGGTAATTGCAGGAGGTCTTTCAGGATTAGGAGGAGCCTTTGCAATACTGGCACCATCTGCCATAGCTGGTTCATCTATGACCTATGAACCAGTAAATATAATTGCTGCAGCTGGTTTCAATGGTATAGCAGTTGCCTTATTAGGTGCCTCACATCCAATAGGTATAATATTTTCTTCAGTATTTATATCCCATATACAACGTGGTGGTACACTTACTAGCTTAGCAGGTTTTAAACCAGAGATTATTGATGTTGTTATCGCAGTTATTATCTACTTCTCAGCCTTTGCCATGATAATGAATGCAGGTTTAGCTAGATTCTTAAAGAAACTTATTCACCATGATGATCATATAGAAGTTGTTGAAGTAGACCCAGATCTTGAAAAAATCAATGATAATAGTATAGAGGAGGCGGAATAATGGATACTGTATATTATTTAATACAAAACATGCTTCCTGTTGCTATTCCATTGCTCCTTGTAGCCCTGGGAGGAATGTTTAGTGAGATTGGTGGAGTTATAAATATTGCCTTAGAAGGTATTATGTTATTTGGTGCATTCTTTGGAGCTCTCTTTGTCTATCTAGTCCAGGACTCTGGCTTAAATCCACAAACAGTTCTCTTATTAGGTATGCTTGTAGCAGCTCTAGCAGGGATTTTATATTCTTTGCTATTATCCTTTGCAGCAGTAACTATGAAGGCAAATCAGACTATAACTGGGACCTCATTAAATATGTTAATACCGGCAGCTATTTTATTGTTCTCTAAAATGTTTTTTAATAGCGATGGAATAACTACAAATATGAACTTCTATATCAGGGAAATTCCGGTTTTAGGTAAGATCCCCGTAATAGGAAGGATGTTTTTTCAAAGAACTTACCTAACAGTAACAATTGGTATAATATTTTTAATCATCGCATATATCGTATTTTATAAAACTAGATTTGGCTTAAGACTAAGGGCCTGCGGTGAGCACCCTCATGCAGCTGATTCAGTTGGTATAAATGTATATAAGATGAGATATTTAGGCACAAGTATTTCAGGTGTATTAGGCGGTATTGGTGGCTTCTTCTACTCTGTAGGTATAATGGATGGTAATGTTAATGGCCATACAGGGGTTGCAGGATTCGGTTTCTTGGCACTTGCTGTAATGATATTTGGTCAATGGAAACCATTAAGGATACTATTTGCTTCACTCTTCTTTGCTTTCCTTAGGACCCTAGCCTATTCCGTAGCCTTGATTCCGTTTTTAAATAATCTAGGTATCAATCAGACCTATTACAAGATGCTACCATACGTAGCAACAATGATAGTTCTTGCATTTACATCAAAGAAATCAAGAGCCCCAAAAGCAGAAGGAATTCCATACGACAAATCACAAAGATAAAACCCGGGTCTCCCGGGTTTTTTGTCTTGAGTCAAATTTTGCTGTTATAAGAATTTTTTATACTAAGTTTAACAATTGTGAAATCGTTTTATTTCTGATATAATTGCTTTAGGGAGTGACAAACAATGAAACTTAACCATAATCTATCACTACAACAAAGCCAAAAGTTAATAATGACAACTGAGCTCAGACAGGCTATACAATTGTTACAATTCAATAGCATTGAGTTAAATGAATATATAGCAAGTGAACTTGAAGAAAACCCTATGCTTGAAATGGAACAGCTTCCTAAGGAAATGGAAACGGTAGCTATAGATTCTAAAGATCAGGATATAGAATGGAAAGAATATATAGAAAAATACGATGATGTTAGCTATAAGCCTGAAATAGATAAAAATACAAAAGACTTCAATATTGAGGCCTTTATTACACAGGACCAAACCTTAAAAGACCATTTGATTTCACAATTATATATGATGAATCTAAAGGAAAAAGAGAGTGTAATTGCTAACTATATAATAGAGAATATTGATGATAACGGATATCTCCTTGCTTCTATGGATGAAATAAAAGAAGCTACCAAGAGCCCACTAGAAAGCGTTGAGGATGCTCTTAATATAGTACAATCCTTGGAACCATTGGGAGTTGGTGCTAGAAGCCTTAAGGAATGTCTTTTACTTCAAATTAAAGAAATTGATGAACCCATAATTAACCATATAATTGAAAATCACTTAGAAGACATTGCCTTTAATAGAATTAATAAGATAGCAAAGGATAATGATTTATCTCAATTAGAGATTCAAAGAATATGTGATTTCATAAGAACCTTAGAGCCTAAGCCCGGAAGGCTTTTCTCTAACTCATCACAAGAAACCAAGTATATAGTACCAGACGCGACTATACTCTTAGTGGAAGGTGAATATGTTATTCAAGTCAACGACTTTACTGGACCCAAGCTTAATATAAATAACTTCTATAGAAATATGCTTATGGACGGAGGAGATAAAAATGCAACAGAATTCCTCCAAGAAAAGCTTAATTCGGCAGTGTGGATAATTAAAAGTATTGAGCAAAGAAGGCAAACAATATATAAAGTTGTGGAATCTATTTTAAAGTATCAGATTGAGTTTTTTGAAGAAGGAGAAAAGAAGCTTGCCCCTTTAACTCTTAAGGAAGTAGCTGATGACATTGAAATGCATGAATCTACAATATCAAGAGCAACTAATGGTAAATACGTTCAAACCCCTAGAGGCCTATTTGAACTTAAATATTTCTTTACATCTTCATTAAGTGGCTCTACAGGGGATATTTCTTCTACAAGTGTTAAATCTATGATAAAAGACTTAATCGATAAGGAAGATACGAAAAAACCCTTAAGCGATGATAAGATTTCTAAGATTTTAGAGACAAAAGGTACTAAAATCTCAAGAAGAACAGTTGCAAAGTATAGAGATGAGATGGAGATACCTTCATCAACTATGAGAAAAAGATATTAATTAGTTGATAAACCTTTGATTCTAAGCAAGAATCAAAGGTTTATTTTTTGACTAGAAAGTCCTAGAAAATCTTGCAATTGTGGGGAGTATAGGTTATAATATCCATGAAGGTTGTTATTTTTTTAATTAGAGTGGGACCAACAATTAGTTTCCGGGACGAAAAATGTCCATGTTTGTCGATGAGGTGATGTTATAGATTCTATAGATATAATCAGAAGCATTGCACCAGAAGTAGCTGAAATTGTTGAAAGAAGATATTTAATACTCCAAACCCTAGCATATAATCAGCCAATAGGTAGAAGAGCCTTGGCAACAAGCCTAGGAATTTCTGAAAGGATAATCAGAAACGAAGTAAATCTTCTTAGAGATCAGGGGTTATTAAATATCGAAATTATGGGTATGAATGTTACGGATGAAGGGAAAAATCTACTCCATGAACTTAATCATATCTATAAAGGAATTAAGGGAATATTAGGTCTACAAAAAGACCTTGAAAAGGCACTAGGCCTTAAGCAAGCTATAATTATTCCTGGAGATTCTTTTGAGAATAGTGCTATATTAGGAGAAATGGGTAAAGTAACATCAAATACAATTAAGTCCTTAGTACATCCAAAGGACATCATAGGTATAACAGGTGGATCCACCATGGCAAGGGTTGCTGAGGAGATGACCACCCTATCCCATGATAAGTCTGACATCTTAGTTATACCGGCTCGTGGAGGCTTAGGTGAAGAGATTGAAACTCAATCAAATGCCATAGCCGCAAAGATTGGTAAAAAACTAGGAGGTTCCTATAGACTATTAAATGTACCAGATACCCTTGAAGCAGAAGCTCTAGATATCATTATAAAAAATGATGAAATAAAAAGTTCTATAAATTTAATAAATCGCATAAACTTATTGGTGTTTGGTATTGGTAGAGCTGACAATATGGCCCATAGAAGGAATCTTCCTAAGGATAGGATTGATAAAATCCTAAGTCAAGGGTCTGTGGCAGAAGCCTTTGGGCATTACTTCGATATAAAAGGGAAGGAAGTATGGGAGTATAAGACTATTGGACTATCACTAGACAAATTCAAGGAGATTTCAAATGTGATTGGGGTAGCAGGTGGAGCTGAGAAGGCTGAGGCTATAATGGCCATAACCTCTTTGAGGAAGGACATTATAATCGTAACAGATGAAAGTGCTGCCAGAAGAATACTGGAATTAGTTTAAAATTATTTAAAGATAAAAAGGAGGAATAGTAATGAAAGTAGGATTAAGTGGTTTTGGTAGAATAGGTAGAGATGTATTAAGAGTTATATTTGAGGGAGATGTAAAGGAATTAGAAGTGGTAGCTATAAATGCTACAGGAGATCTTAAGGACTTAGCTCATCTTCTAAAATATGATACATTATATCGTAAGTTTGACGGTACTATAGAAGTTTATGATAAGGGTTTTGTTATTAATGGAAAAGAAGTACCAGTAGTAAGCCATAGAGACCCTGCAGAAATACCATGGGGAGAATTGGGAGTTGAATTGGTTATCGATTCAACAGGTGCTTTTAAGAACAAATCAGACTTAGAAAAACATATTCAAGCTGGAGCTAAAAAAGTTATGATTACTGCCCCTGCTAAGGATGAGGATATTACAGTAGTTATGGGTGTAAATGAAAAAGACTATAACCCAGAACTTCACAATGTAATTTCAAACGCATCATGTACAACTAACTGTCTTGCTCCAGTAGCTAAGGTAATATTAGATAAATTTGGAGTTAAGAAGGGCTTAATGACAACAATCCATGCTTATACTAATGACCAACAAATTCTTGATAAGAGACATAAAGACCTTCGTCGTGCAAGAGCAGCTGCACAAAATATAATTCCAACTACTACAGGTGCAGCAAAGGCTGTTGCCCTAGTATTACCAGAGTTAAAGGGTAAATTAAATGGATTCTCAGTAAGAGTTCCAGTACCTACAGTTTCCCTTGTTGACGTAGTATTTGAAGTTGAAAAGAACACAACTGCTGAAGAAGTAAATGCAGCATTTAAGGCAGCTAGTGAAAATGAACTTAAGGGTATTTTAGGCTACACAGAAGAACCTCTAGTATCTAGTGACTTCATAGGAGATTCCAGATCATCCATAGTAGATGGACTATCCACAATGGTAATAGACAATATGGTTAAAGTTGTTTCCTGGTATGACAATGAGTGGGGATATTCAACAAGAGTAGTAGACTTAGCAAAATTAATAGCAAGTAAATAAAACTGCAAGCAGTTTCTTCAAAACTTAAATTCTTGATTAGTCGGGTTAAAACCCGACTAATCTATTTATCATTTGATAAAGGAGGGTTCATGTGAATAAGAAAACATTGAAGGATTATGACTATAGTGGTAAAAAGGTACTTGTAAGATGTGATTTCAATGTGCCAATGGATGAAGGTTTAAACATTACAGACGAAATTAGAATTACAAGCTCATTACCTACGATTAACTACCTAATAGAAAAGGGTGCCAAAGTAGTACTTATGTCCCATTTAGGAAGACCTAAAGGATCACCAAATCCAAAGTATAGCCTTGCACCAGTAGCAAAGAGATTATCTGAACTACTTAATAAGAAAGTCCTATTTGCGGCTGATGACCTAGTAGTTTCAGATAAGGTAAGAGAAATGATTGATAGTCTAAGCAATGGAGATGTGGCTTTACTCGAGAATACTAGATTTAGAAAAGAAGAAGAGAAGAATGGAGAAAGATTTGCACAGGACTTGGCTTCACTTGGGGACCTATATGTAAACGATGCCTTTGGAACATCCCATAGGGCCCATGCTTCAAACGTAGGAGTTTCAAACATTCTACCATCTGCTGTAGGATTTCTAGTTGAAAAAGAAATAGAAATTATGGTAAATGCCCTTGAAGAACCTGTTAGACCTTTAGTTGCCATAATTGGAGGAGCTAAGGTATCAGATAAAATCGGTGTAATAGAAAACCTATTAAATATAGTAGACGTTCTCTTAATAGGTGGAGGAATGGCCTATACCTTCTTAAAGGCAAAGACTTGTGGTGTTGGTCAGTCACTTTTAGAAGAGGATAAAGTAGAATTAGCCAAAGACCTAATGCATATGGCAATAGCACAAGATGTGTCCTTAGTACTACCTAAGGATATAGTAGTAGCCAAGGAATTCAAGAATGATACAGAATTTAAAACAGTAGATATAGACCAAATTCCAGATGATTGGATGGGTCTAGATATTGGAGAAAAAACAATTAAAAAATTCACAGATATAATTGCCGACGCTAAGACTGTTATCTGGAATGGACCAATGGGCGTATTTGAAATGGACAACTTCAGCCGTGGTACCTTCGCAGTAGCTGAAGCCTTAGCTGAATCCACAGGCACAACTATTATTGGTGGAGGAGATTCAGCAGCAGCAGTAGAAAAGGCCGGCTTAGCCGATAAAATCACCCATATTTCCACAGGTGGAGGAGCATCACTAGAACTACTAGAAGGAAAAGAACTACCAGGAATAGCAGCTATTACAGACAAGTAACAGTTAACAACTAACAGTGAACGAAGTTCCTGTCATTCCGAGCGCAGCTGCCCTGTCATTCCGAGCGCAGCCGAGGAATCTCCGGGTCTAGGACCCCAAAGCAAAGCCGCTCTGTCATTCCGAGCGCAGCCGAGGAATCTCCGGGTCTAGGACCCCAAAGCAAAGC
>CAZPZN010000017.1:0-13772 GCA_964590735.1 uncultured Tissierella sp. | reverse complement strand
AGCCGCTCTGTCATTCCGAGCGCAGCCGAGGAATCTCCGGGTCTAGGACCCCAAATCTCGACCCCAACAACAGTGAACCGAATCGAAATAAAGGAGGAGTTAGATGCGAAAACCTATAATCGCAGGTAACTGGAAGATGAATAATACAATCCAAGAATCAATTAATCTTGTAAATGAAATCAAATCATATACTTTAGACCAGGACGTAGATGCTCTAGTGTGCGTTCCATTTATAAGTCTAACAGAAGTTAAAAAACTTCTTGAGGGAAGTGAGATAAAGCTTGGTGCACAGAATATGCATTGGGAAGAAAAGGGAGCCTTTACAGGTGAAATTTCTCCAATAATGCTTAAAGAGATTGGAATAGACTATTGTATTATTGGTCATTCAGAGAGAAGACAGTTTTTCAACGAGACAGATGAAAGTGTAAACTTAAAAATAAAATCAGCCTTAAAACATGGAATTCTTCCTATAGTATGTGTAGGAGAAACCCTTGAAGAAAGGGAAGAAAATAGGGCTGAAGCAGTAGTAAAGAGTCAAATAATAAAAGGCTTTGAAGGAATTCCTACTGAATCAATAAAGGATATAGTAATAGCATATGAGCCTATTTGGGCAATTGGAACTGGCAAGACAGCTTCCTCAGATGATGCAAATAATATGTGTGCCTTTATTAGAAATATAATTGGAGATCTCTACGGTGGTGAGAAGGAAAATATAAGGATTCAATATGGTGGTAGCGTAAAGCCTGATAATATCAAGGAATTAATGGAAAAATCAGATATTGATGGCGCCTTAGTTGGTGGTGCTAGTCTAAAAGCAGATGACTTCCAAAAGCTAATTAATTTTTAATGGAGGACGCTATGACGAAAAAACCAGTAATGTTACTAATATTAGATGGTTTAGGTATAGGTAAGGAATATCCTGGAAATGCAGTGAAATTAGCAAATCTTCCTAATCTTACAAGACTTATATCAAAATACCCAAATACAAGCATTAATGCTAGTGGACTTGCGGTAGGCCTTCCTGAAGGACAAATGGGAAATTCAGAAGTAGGTCACCTAAATATCGGGTCAGGTAGAGTAGTATACCAAGAATTAACTAGAATAAGCAAGGCCATTGAAGATGGTGATTTCTTTGAAAAACAAGAATTCTTAGATGCTATTGCAAATGCAAAGGCAAATAATTCAAAGATTCATCTAGTAGGTCTTGTATCCGATGGTGGAGTTCATAGTCACAATACTCATTTATATGGACTATTAGACCTTATGAAGAGAAAGGGATTAGACCAGGTCTTTGTACATCCTATTTTAGATGGAAGAGATGTACCCCCTCAAGTAGGATCAACCCATATTCATGAATTAGAGCTTGTTATGGATGAATTAGGACTTGGTAAAATAGCCACTGTTTCAGGCAGATATTATGCCATGGATAGGGATAAACGTTGGGAGAGAACCCAGCTTTACTATGATGCAATGACCCTTGGTAAGGGAATTCTAAAATCAGATCCTGTTCAGGCAGTTGAAGATTCATATAAAGAAGGAGTCTTTGATGAGTTCATGCTACCTAGTGTAATGACCAAGGATGGTCTTCCAATAGCTACTGTTGATTCAGGAGATTCTATTATATTTTTCAACTTTAGACCGGACAGGGCCAGACAGATTACAAGAGCATTTGTAGACCCTGAATTCTCAGGATTTGATAGGGTTAAGCAAGTTGCAACCTACTATGTTACTATGACTGACTATGATAAGACTATTCCAAATGTCCATATTGCTTATAAAAACGAGCCTCTAGTTAACACTCTTGGTGAATATATTGCATCAAAGGGTCTAAGCCAACTTAGGGCAGCAGAAACTGAAAAGTATGGTCATGTTACCTTCTTCTTTAATGGAGGTAGGGAAGTAGCTTTCGAAAATGAAGATAGGGTTCTTATACCTTCACCAAAGGTAGCAACCTATGACTTAAAACCTGAAATGAGTGCCTATGAATTAAAGGATGAGATTCTAAATAGGCTTAATATGGATAAATACGACCTTTTTATAATAAACTTTGCAAATCCAGATATGGTTGGCCATACAGCAATATTACCTGCAGTAATAAAAGCTTTAGAAACTGTAGATACTTGCCTAGGTGAAATCATCGACCTCCTTGAGAAAAAAGGTGGAAGTGCAATAATCACATCAGACCATGGAAATTCAGAGAGCTTGTTGGATGAAACTAACAACACACCAATCACAGCTCATACTAGCAATAAGGTCCCACTAATACTAGTTAGCGACCAAAATTACAAACTAAGAGAAGGAAAGCTAGCAGACCTAGCCCCAACCCTACTAGAACTACTAGGCCTAGAAAAACCAAGAGAAATGACCGGAAGCTCACTTATTGTAGGTTAGAACGGTCTTGTCATTCCGAGCGCAGACGAGGAATCTCCGGGTCTAAGACCCCAAAGCTCGACTCAAACAATGAACGCAGTACCTGTCATTCCTGAGCTCAGCAATCTTGTAATTCCCGAGCACAGCAATCTTGTCATTCAGAGCGAAGCAATCCTGTCATTCCGAGCGCAGTCGAGGAATCTCGGGTTTAGCCCCAAAGGCTAGACCCAAACACTATTCACTGATAAATAAAGGGAGGTTTTAAATAATGAGTATAATTACCGATGTATATGCAAGAGAAGTCCTTGATTCCAGAGGAAACCCTACTGTAGAAGTTGAAGTTTGGACAGAAGATGGAGCCTTTGGAAGAGCCATAGTACCATCAGGAGCTTCTACTGGAGCCTTTGAAGCAGTTGAGTTAAGAGATGGAGATAAGTCAAGATATATAGGTAAAGGGGTTTCAAATGCAGTAGATAACGTAAACGATATAATAGCAGATGAAGTAATTGGCATGGAAGTATTTGATCAAATTGGTGTAGATGCTTTAATGATCGATTTAGATGGAACTCATAACAAGGGAAAACTAGGAGCAAATGCAATTCTTGGTGTATCCATAGCAGTAGCAAGAGCAGGGGCAGATGAATTAGGACTTCCTCTATATCAATATTTAGGTGGAGTAAATGGTAAGACTTTACCTGTACCTATGATGAACATTCTAAATGGTGGGGAACATGCAGACAACAACGTAGACATTCAAGAATTTATGGTAATGCCTGTTGGAGCTCCAAACTTTAAAGAAGGTTTAAGAATGGGTGCTGAAATATTCCATAGTTTAAAAGCTGTATTAAAAGCAAAAGGATTAAACACTGCAGTAGGTGACGAAGGTGGATTTGCACCAAACCTTACTAGCAATGAAGAAGCCCTAGCTACAATAGTTGAAGCTATAGAAAAAGCAGGTTATAAGCCAGGAGAAGATGTAAGATTAGCCTTGGACGTAGCTGCTACTGAAATGTATGATGAAGCAAGTAAAACATACAATCTAAAGGGAGAAGGCAAAGTTCTTTCTGTAGATGAGATGATAGACTATTATGCTTATTTAGTTGAAAAATACCCTATAGTTTCTATAGAAGATGGTCTTGCTGAGGATGACTGGGATGGATGGAAGAAGTTAACAGATAAACTTGGTAAAAAAATACAGCTAGTTGGAGATGACCTATTCGTTACTAACACAGAAAGACTAGCAAAGGGCATAGACCTTGGAATAGCTAACTCTATCCTAATTAAATTAAATCAAATCGGTACTATAACTGAGACCCTTGATGCAATCGAATTAGCTAAGGTAAATGGAATGACTGCAGTAGTTTCTCATAGATCTGGAGAAACTGAAGACTCTACTATTGCAGATTTAGCCGTAGCTACAAATGCAGGTCAAATCAAGACAGGTGCACCTTCAAGAACTGATAGAGTAGCTAAGTATAACCAGTTACTAAGAATTGAAGATGGTCTTGGATTCACTGCAAAATACAATGGGATTAAAACTTTTTACAATTTAAAATCTAATTAGTATGTCACATTTCAAAAAATGATTTTAAGCTAAATAGTCGAATGGCTTGTTTTCAAGGAATGAGGGTTCTAAGGGACCTTCATTCTTTTTTTCAATTTTATTGCTTTATTATTGACCCTATGTTAAAATGTTAATGTTATATAATTATCGAAATTTAAACAGGAGGTGTAGATATGACAACATTCTTTTCAGTTCTAATATTGGTTTCTAGTATTTCTTTAATTGTTAGTGTGTTATTTCAAGAAGGCAGTGAGGGGTTAGGTGCAATTGGTGGTAATGCTCCTGATTCAATGTGGGGAAAAAATAGAGGCACAAGTAAACAAGCTATGCTTAAAAGGATTACTGTAGTTGCAGCTATTGTTTTTATAATTTCTGCTATTGGTTTAGCAGCATAATAAGGAGGAGAAGTAAATGGATTTAGCAGTACTAGGCTCCATAGTAGTTGGAGCACTGGCTTTAATATTTGCTTTTTACAAAGCATCTTGGATAAGCAAATTAGAAGCAGGAAATGACAGAATGAAGGAAATATCAGGTTACATCCATGAAGGAGCAATGGCTTTCTTAACTAGAGAATATAAGGCACTTGCAGGATTCGTTGGTGTTTTATTTGTAGTATTAGCACTTGTAATTAACTTACCTACAGCAATATGTTTCCTATTTGGAGCAATTTTTTCAATTTTAGCAGGTTATTTTGGAATGCAAGCTGCAACAAAAGCTAACGTTAGAACAGCAAATGCAGCTATGGAATCAGGTATGACTAAGGCATTAAACGTAGCATTCTCAGGTGGAGCAGTAATGGGAATGTCTGTAGTAGGACTTGGAATACTTGGTATAAGTATAGCTTACATGGTATATGGTGATCCAAATATTATAACTGGATTTGGATTAGGTGCTTCATCTATCGCTCTATTTGCAAGAGTTGGTGGTGGTATCTATACTAAGGCAGCTGACGTTGGAGCAGACCTAGTTGGTAAAGTAGAAGCAGGAATTCCTGAAGATGACCCAAGAAACCCAGCAGTTATAGCTGATAACGTTGGAGATAACGTTGGGGACGTTGCAGGTATGGGTGCAGACTTATTCGAATCCTATGTTGGAGCAATTGTTTCAGGTATTACATTAGGACTTATTGCATTTGGTGAAGCTGGTGCTTCTTATGCACTTGCAATTTCAGCAGTTGGTGTACTTGCTTCAATCCTTGGAGTTTATTTTGTAAAAGGAGACAAGGACCCACAAAAAGCATTAAATGCTGGTACACTAGCAACTTCAGTAATTACTCTTATAGGATCATTTTTCCTATGTAAAATAATGCTTGGTACTTACCAACCTTTTATCGCAATTTTAGTTGGTATTATAGTTGGACTTATAATAGCTAAAGTAACAGAAATATTTACATCAGCAGACTATAAACATGTTCAGGGTATTGCTAAAGAATCCGAAACAGGAGCTTCAACTAATATAATCGGTGGTCTATCAGTAGGTATGATGTCAACAGCTGTACCTATTATAGTTATCGCTATTGGTATTTTAGTAGCTTATTATGCATCAGGTGGAACAAATGAACCAGTACTTGGTCTATATGGTATATCACTTGCTGCAGTTGGTATGCTTTCAACAGCTGGTATGACTATAGCAGTAGATGCTTATGGTCCTATAGCTGATAATGCTGGTGGTATTGCAGAAATGTGCGAACTTCCAGAAGATGTTAGAACTATTACTGACAAGCTTGACTCTGTTGGAAATACAACAGCAGCTGTTGGTAAGGGCTTTGCCATAGGCTCAGCTGCTTTAACAGCACTAGCACTATTCGTTTCATATACACAAGCAGTAGGCCTTGAAGGAATAGACTTAACCAAGCCTACAACTATAGCAGGATTATTCATTGGTGGTATGCTTCCATTCCTATTCTCAGCAATGACTATGGCTGCAGTAGGTAAAGCGGCATTTGCTATGATTGAAGAAGTAAGAAGACAGTTCAAGGAAATGCCAGGTATCATGAAGGGAACTGAAAAACCAGACTATAACAGATGTGTTGATATTAGCACAACAGCAGCTCTTAAGGAAATGATTCTTCCTGGATTATTAGCAGTTGCAGTACCTGTAATAGTAGGTTTAGTTCTTGGTACAGAGGCTCTTGGTGGTCTATTAGCAGGATCATTAGTTACAGGTGTATTAATGGCAATCTTCATGTCCAATGCTGGTGGAGCATGGGACAATGCTAAGAAGTACATTGAAGAAGGACATCACGGTGGAAAAGGTAGCGAGGCTCATAAGGCTGCAGTTACTGGAGACACTGTAGGGGACCCATTCAAAGATACATCAGGTCCTTCACTTAATATCCTTATTAAATTAATGACTATAGTAGCAGTAGTTTTCTCTCAAGTATTTGTAACATACGGTGGAATGTTATTCTAATATAGTATCAGACTAAAAAATCCCTCTCAGGAGGGATTTTTTTATTCCCAGCTTATCTAATAAGTAAAATACTATCTTATTGCTTTCTCTTATCATTCCGAATGCTTGCTTGTCATTCCGATTGTTTTACTTGTCATTTCGATTGCTGTCGCTTGTCATTCCGATTGTTGTCGCTTGTCGTTCCGATCTGTCGCTTGTCATTCCGAGCGTAGTCGAGGAATCTCCGTTTTTTATTACTGTATAATTCACTAATAATGTGATATAATCTAAAAATGCGAATAAAATTAATATAGACATAGTAATGGCAAATTGAGCCGATAAATACATATGGCGACTTAAATAGAAATGTACAAGGACGGTAGCAATGGTAATTAAAATCCAGGATATCAATATCAATTATATAGTAGAAGGAGAAGGAAGCCCTATTCTTATCTTACATGGCTGGGGAGCAAGTATTGACACAGTAAGACCTATTATCAATATTTTAAATAATAAGTATAAAGTATATGCTCTAGACCTTCCAGGATTTGGTAGTTCAAGCGAACCAAAAGAAGCCATAGATTCCTTCCAATATGCAGAGATAGTTAGAGAATTCCTAAAGGAAATGAATATCGAAAAAGCAACATTTATAGGTCATTCCTTCGGAGGTAAGCTCTCCATTATCCTAAGTTCAAAATATCCTGACATATTCGACAAGCTAGTCCTTATAGATAGTGCAGGCTTAATCCCTAAGAGAGGATTAAAATATTACACAAAGGTATACAGTTTCAAAACCCTTAAGTTTATCTATAGAAAGATGTTTTTTTGGATTAAGAATGAAAAGAGAATGGAAAACTTTTATAAGAAGTTTGGATCAGATGACTATAGGGATTCATCAGGAGTAATGAGACAGATCCTAGTAAAAGTAGTAAATGAGAATTTAAGGCCACTTTTAAAGGATATTAAGGCTTCAACCCTGATTATATGGGGAGACCAGGATGATGCAACACCTGTCTATATGGCTCATATAATGGAAAGTGAAATAAAAGACAGTGGACTTGTAGTTTTTGAAGGAGCAGGACATTATGCTTACCTAGATCAATATAATAGATTTACTGCAGTAATTAATGCATTTTTGTAGTAGGTTTTATTCTCTTAGTTAAAGGTATTATAGGGTCTTGATTTAATTTATGGAGGTTAAGATGGATATTATCGTAATTTTATTATTAATAGGAGTTGTAGTTAGGTTTTCAGCTGCTAGGTCAAAGGATTCATTACATATTTCCCAATTGGAGGGATATGATCCAGAACAATATAAGAAGTGGTTGGATAACAATAAAGATAAGGCATATGGATATAATAAGAGTAGTCAGCCAGTAAAGAAAGCCCTTGTATTTACACAGAGGGCAAGAAGATTATTTAGGGCAAATATGTTATTGACAGCTATAGTCGTAATAATCCCTTCCTTACTCTATATATTTATAGATAACAACTTATCCATATATGTATTCATTGTAATACTTGCTCTACTATCCTATATAGTCTATAGATTACAACCTTTCTTTATCTACTTGTCAACGGCAATTATGAAGCCTGTTGAAGAAAAAATAAACATGGGTTTTTATGTAAACGCTCAAAGGATTATTAAGGAAAGAGAAGACCTTAATGTAGTAGGAATTACAGGAAGCTTTGGAAAAACTTCTACTAAGTTTATAGTGGGGACAATTCTATCAGAAAAGTTTAATGTATTAAATACACCTGAATCGTATAATACCCCCATGGGACTTTCAAAGGTAATCAACAACACCTTAAATCCTAACCATGAGGTCTTTGTGGCTGAACTAGGAGCTAAGGTAATAGGTGAAATTAGAGAAGTAGCTGAACTTGTTCAGCCAAAGATAGGGGTCCTTACCTCAATTGGTCCTGTTCATATTGAAACCTTCAAGAATATAGATAATATAATGAAGACTAAATATGAGCTTATAGAAGAGCTACCAACAGATGGTGTGGCAATCTTCAACTATGATAATGAATATATTAAGAAGCTTGCCGACAAAACTTTCAAAGAAAAACTTCTTTATGGTTTAGAAGATATTGAAATGTTAGATATCTATGCAGATGATATAGTAGTTTCAGAGCTTGGTTCCACCTTTACTTTAAGAGACAAAGAAGGAAATAACATCTCTTGTACTACTAAACTATTAGGTAAGCATAATATATATAATATACTTGCTGGTGCTTGTGTAGCTAAGACTCTAGGTCTTTCATTTGAAGAAATCAGCAGAGGAATAGCAAAGATTGAACCAATAGAACATAGACTTAATATTATAAATCCTGGAACGGGAATAATAATAATCGATGATGCATTTAACTCCAATCCTATTGGAACTAAAGCAGCCCTGGATGTACTTAGTCAATTCAAGGAAGGGAAGAAGATTATAGTAACCCCAGGAATGATCGAGCTAGGAGAGATGGAAGAGGCTGCGAATAGGGAATTTGGAGTCAATATCGGTAAGGTTTGCGACTATGTAATATTAGTTGGAGAAAAGCGTACCAAACCGATTTATGAAGGGATTATGGAAACTAATTATAAGGAAGCAAATATATTTGTAGTTAATAATCTTGAAGAGGCGACTAGTCAAATTGGTAAAATAGCTAAGCCTAAGGATGTTGTCTTATTTGAAAATGATTTACCAGATAATTACAGCGAATAGTAATAGGGGGTCTAGAAATGAAGAAAATTGGAGTAATCTTTGGGGGCACCAGTGTTGAGCATGAGGTATCTGTTATCACTGGCATGCAAGTAATGGAGAATTTAGACAAAAGTAAATATGAAGCTGTTCCTATATATATAACTAAAGAAGGAGACTGGTTAGCAGGACCTTCTCTTAAGAATTTCAAGACTTATAAAGAAGGAAATTTTTCTGATACCAAAAAGATAGTCTTATCACAAAATAGAAATGATTATAATATCTATCTTCATCCGGATTCCTTAGGTTTATTCGGTAAAAAGATTATAGACACTTTAGATGTAATATTTCCAGCACTTCATGGAACCTATGGAGAAGATGGATGTACACAGGGCTTATTTGAACTTATGAATATACCATATGTTGGTGGTGGTGTCCTATGTTCATCAGTAGGCATGGATAAAATACTTATGAAGGATGTTTACAAATCCTATGATATTCCTGTAGTAGATTATATGTGGTTCTATAGAACTAGTTGGGAAAATGATAAAGATAAAGTTATATCAAATATAGAAGAAAAAATCGGCTACCCTATTTTCGTAAAGCCGGCAAATTTAGGATCTTCTATAGGTATCAATAAGGCTAAGGATAGGGAAAGCCTATTATCTGCCATTGAAATTGCGGTTAATTACGATAGAAAGATTATCATAGAAAAGGCAGTAGAAAATCCAAGGGAAATCAACTGTGCAGTTATGGGCTATGATGAGGAAGTTCATGCATCCCTTTGTGAAGAGCCACTTGGATGGAAGGAAATATTAAGCTTTGAGGATAAGTACGTAAGTGGAAGCAAAGGCAGTAAAACAGAAGGAAAGAGAAGGGTAATACCAGCTGAAATAGAGGATGATATGAGGACCCAAATCGAAGACCTAGCTAAGAGGTCCTTTATAGCCATAGACGGAAGAGGAACATCAAGAATAGATTTTCTTATAGATGAGAATAATAAGGTATATGTAAACGAAATAAATACATTACCTGGCTCTATTGGTTACTATCTTTGGGAAGGAAAAGGATACGATTTCGGGAAGCTTATAAATGAGCTAATAGAAATTGCTATTCAAACCCATGAACAAAAGAATAAGAATATGTATAACTTCGATGCTAATTTATTTAGTAGAACCCAATACGGGAGCAAGTTAAACAGAGGCACTAAATAGATTTTAGGAATGTAAGATATTTTTCAATATCTTACATTTTTTTTTCTAAAAGGGGTAAACAATAAGAGTAGGAAGAACCTAGGAGGAGAATGTATGAGTGTTAGAGAAAACATCTTAAAATTTATGGAAGATAAAGAATACAAGCCAATGATTAAAGAGGAGTTGGCAATAGAGTTTGAAATAGGAAAAGCTGATGTAAAAGATTTTTATAAGGTCTTGGCGTCAATGGAAAAGGAAGGGGTCATAATTAGAAACAATAAGGACAAATATGGTCCTATTTCTTCTGATTACCTAGTGGTTGGAAGACTCCAAGGACATGAGAAAGGCTTTGCCTTTGTTATTCCTAATGACAAAACTAGGGAGGACATATTTATCCCTGCAGAAAATATGAATTCTGCAATGAATGGTGATATAGTAGTTGCCAACCTTACAAGAATGCCAGAGGCAGGAAGAAGGCAAGAAGGAGAAATAGTAAGGATCTTAGAAAGAACTAATGAAACTATTATTGGAAGCTTTGAGGATAATGGAAACTTCGGCTTCTTAATTCCTGATGAACATAGGATTGCCTATGATGTATTTATTCCAAAAGCCCAAACAGGGGGCGCAAAAAACGGACAAAAAGTAGTAGTTCAAGTTACTAGGTGGCCTGAACTAAGAAGAAATCCTGAAGGAAAAGTAATTGAAATCTTGGGATTTTTAAGTGATAAAGGGACTGATATACTATCAATTATAAGACAGTACAAACTTCCTGAAGACTTTCCTCCAAAGGTACAAGATCAAGCTGATCTAATAGGCCAAGAAGTTACAGCAAGAGACCTTGAAGGTCGTGAAGACCTTAGAGACCTGGTTTGCTTTACAATAGATGGTCCAGATGCAAAGGACTTTGATGATGCAGTATCCATTGAAAGCTTAGATAATGGAAACTATAAACTGGGAGTCCATATAGCAGATGTAGCCCATTATGTTAAATTGAACTCAGCCTTGGATAAGGAAGCCTTATCAAGGGGGAATTCCGTCTACCTAATAGATAGGGTAATCCCAATGCTTCCAAAGGAGTTGTCCAATGGAATATGCTCCTTGAATCCTCATCTTGAAAGACTAACCTTGACTGTATTTATGGAAATTGATAAGAAGGGGACTGTAGTTGACCATAGAATAGTGGAGTCTGTAATCAAGAGTAAACATAGACTAATCTATGATGATGTATCTGATTTCCTTGAAAATGATGACGATAAGGCTAAGGAAAAGCTTAAGGATATACTAAGTGAGTTATCTAAGATGCATGAATTGATGGAAGTATTAAAAGAGAAAAGAGAAAGAAGAGGAAGCATTGATTTTGACTTCCCTGAGACCTTTATTGAATTAGATGACAATGGTAAACCAATTGATGTAAGAGTTGCTGAAAGAAGAGTAGCAAATAGGATGATTGAAGAGTTTATGCTGGTTTGTAATGAAACAGTTGCAGAGGAATTCTTCTGGGCTGAGATTCCCTTCCTATATAGGGTTCATGAGGAGCCAAATGCTGAGAAATTAGAAGCCTTCGCAAAATTCATCCATAACTTTGGTTACACACTAAAGGGAAAAGAAATACACCCCAAGGAATTGCAGCTTTTAACCCAAGAAATAAAGGGTAAGAAAGAGGAATCGGTTATATCTACCATTTTACTAAGGTCTTTAAAGAAGGCAGTCTATAGTCCTGAGTCAGGTATTCACTTTGGATTGGCAGCCCAGTATTATTCCCATTTTACTTCACCTATAAGAAGATATCCTGACCTAGTAATCCATAGAATAATCAAGGATTATCTAAAAGGCAACCTAACTGGTGATAGGCTGGCTAGATTAGAAAAGGTCTTACCTGAAATAGCAGACCATACATCCATGACGGAGAGAAGGGCAGAAGATGCAGAAAGAGAAGTAGATGATTTAAAGAAGGCACAATATATGGCTGAAAGAATCGGTGAAGAATACACAGGCATAGTCTCATCTGTTACTAGCTTCGGTCTCTTTGTCCAGTTGGAAAACACCATTGAAGGCCTAGTCCATTTTAACAATATGGATGATGACTTCTATAGGTTTGATGAAGAAAACTACTATATAATCGGTGAGAGAACTAATCGTATTTACCGTCTTGGTGATGAAGTAAGAATTGAAGTAATTGGAGCCGATGTAGGCAAGAGAAATATTGACTTCCGCCTAATCTGATTTATTGACTAATATTTGTAAGTTTGGTACACTTTAAATATCAGAGGTAATTGCCTAGCAATTACTTCACGCCATTGTAACGAGGTGGGGGATATCTCCACCTCGTTATTATCGATATCAAATTAAAGGGTGATAGAATGAAGAAGCCTGGAAGTAAAATCATTGCTACAAATAAGAAGGCAAGATATGAGTTTTTTATTGAGGATACCATGGAAGCGGGTATAGTTCTCACCGGTACCGAGGTAAAGTCAATTCGTCAAGGAAAGATTAACATAAAAGAATCTTATGCAACGGTAGAAAATGGAGAAGTATTTATCAATGGAATGCACATTAGCCCCTATGAGCAAGGGAATATCTATAATGTAGACCCCTTAAGAAAGAGAAAGTTACTACTTCACAAGAGGGAGATCAAAAAGCTATTTCAAGGGATTCAACTAGAGGGATATACTATTGTACCCCTATCCGTATATCTTAAGGATGGAAAGGTAAAGATTGAGATTGCAACAGCAAAGGGTAAAAAGCTATATGATAAGAGAGATACTATAGCAAAGAAGGACGCTGAGAGACGTATTCAACAGCACTCATCTGAAAAGTATAGGTAAGAGATATGGACTATAAAAAACTAGTAGATACAGCAATTTTAGCAGGTGAAATCATGCTAAGATCAAATGCTGAAACTTATAGAATTGAAGATGTAATGAATAGGATACTGGATATTTCATGCTTAGAAACATCAGAAGCGATTGCCTTAACCACAGGCATCTTTGTTACCTTAGATGATCCTTCCATTACCCCCATTACAGAGGTTAAAAGGTTAACTGATAGGGTAACTAATTTAGACAATATTGCTAGGGTAAATAGCATTACTAGACGTCTCACATTTGGAGAGCTTAGCTTAGATGAGGCTTTTAATAAACTACAAAAGGTAGAAACTGAAGGCCAGTATGATCCAAGGGTCAAAAACTTGGCAACTTCCCTAATACCAACTTTATTTACTCTCCTCTTAGGGGGAGGCCTTATTGAAGCCTTAATAGCATGGCTTAATGGTGGAATATTAGTAGGAAGTTTTAAGGTTGAAAAAAGACTAAACTTAGGATTTTTTATTCACCATGTCTTATATTCAATGATTGCAGTTCTAGTAATTAATATATTTAAAAGAGTCGCCTTTACATCTCTAAATGTGGATCTTGCCATAGGTGGTTCCATAATGCCCTTAGTGCCTGGAACTGCTATAACTAATGGATTTAGGGATACTTTGCGTGGAGACTATATGTCAGGTGGGGCTAGGACCATGGAGGCCATAGTCATTGCTCTAGCCATATCAGTAGGGGTAGCACTAGG